>NZ_JBFAQT010000025.1:0-95012 GCF_040678895.1 Kitasatospora sp. NPDC049258 | reverse complement strand
CCCCGTGGTCCTGAACTGGTACAACTACCCCGACGACTCGGGCGCGTTGCAGCAGGCCGCCGACCGGCGCGGCTCAGGGGAGCTTGACCGCCAGCAGGTCGACCGGGCGGATGTCCGGCGGCGAGCTCAGCATGGTCTTGGCCGCCTCCATCAGCGCCTCGGCGATCCGGCCCTGCAGGTGGGCGGTGCGTCCCCGCTCGTCCTCGAAGGTGTCGAAGACCCCGAAGGTGGTCGCGCTCTCCCGGAACGCGAACCAGGTGACGGTGTGCTCCTCCTCGCGAGCCAGCTGCAGCGCCTCGCCCAGCAGGCCCGCCACCTGGTCGGCGTACTCGGGCTTGGCCTCGATCCGGGCCAGCAGACCGATCTTCATGGTGTCGCTCCGTCTCTCGTGTCGCGATCGTCGCCCGGTGGTCCCGGACATCTCCAAGCTAGGCGCCGGAACGGAGATCACCCAGAGTCGTGAACGACGAGTCCGATACCGTTTCCGCCATGGAGATAGCAGTGCTGGCCTACGACGGCGTGTTCGACTCCGGGCTCTCGGCGGTCCTCGACGTCTTCGACGCGGCGAACGCGATGCGCACCGAACTCCCGACCCCGCCGCCCGCCTGGCGGCTCAGCACGGTCGGGTTCCGCCGCCGGGTGCGCACCGGCGCGGGCCACCAGGTGGCCACCGAGCCGGCCGCGACGGCTGCCCGGGCGGACCTGCTGCTGGTGCCGGCGCTGGCCCAGCGGCAGCCCGAGGCGCTGATCGACCACGTCGCGGGGCCGGCCTCGGCGTCCGTACGGCGCCTGGTGACCGAGACCCGGGGCCGGGGCACGCCGATCGCCTCGGCCTGCACCGGTACGTTCCTGCTGGCCGAGTCGGGGGTGCTGGACGGGCGGCGGGCGACCACGAGCTGGTGGCTGGCGCCCCTGTTCCGGCAGCGCTACCCGGCGGTCACCCTCGACGAGACCCGGATGGTGTCCGTCTCGGACGGTGTGACCACGGCCGGGGCGGCCTTCGGGCACGTCGACCTCGCGCTCGCGATCGTCCGGACGAGCAGCCCGGCCGTGGCGGACCTGGTCGCCCGGTACCTGGTGGTGGACGAGCGGCCGTCGCAGTCCGCCTACACCATCCCGAGCGCGCTCGCCCAGAGCGATCCGCTGGTCGCCGCCTTCGAGCGGTGGGCCAGGCTGCACCTGGACGGGCCGATCGGCGTCGGCGACGCCGCCCGCGCGCTCGGGGTCAGCGAGCGCACCCTCCAGCGGACCGTGCGCCGCACCCTCGGCACCTCGCCGGTGCGCTTCGTCCAGGACCTGCGGGTGGAGCAGGCCTCGCACCTGCTGCGGACCACCGGCCTGCCGCTGGAGACGATCGCCCGCAAGGTCGGCTACGAGCACGCCAACACCCTGCGGGTGCTGCTGCGGGAACGCACCGGCAGCACGGCCGGCGCGCTGCGCGGGCACTGAGCACGCACCGCGCCCCAGGGACCAGGCCCTCGGCCGGCTCACGGCCGGCACGGCGCGCCCCTGGTCAGCCGGTACCGGGCGCCGATCCGGTAGGTGCCGGCGGCCGGCGCGTGCAGCACCGTCCATTCGCCCGCCGCGCTGAGGCAGCCGACGGCCCCGCCGGGCGCCTCCTCGACCCCGAGCCACGGCGACCACGGGACGCGCAGCCGCACCTCACCCGCCTGCGGCACGTCGAGCGTCAGGTCGGCCGGACCGGCCTGGCGCACCGTCGCGGGCGGGTCCACCAGCGGCGTCGGGTCGGCGACCCGGAAGAGCCGCCAGCCCTCGTCCCGCCAGACCTGGTCCAGCCAGCCGTACCCGGCCGCCACGATCGCGGCCTCGGCCACGGCGGCGTCGTCCGGCCGGGCGGTGGGGAGCACCACGTAGCCGACACCCCAGTGCCGCAGCCAGGCGCGGTACGAGTCGGGGGTGAGGGTGTGGTCGTAGAAGAGCGGGTTGCGGGCCACGTCGGCCTGCCGGTTCCAGCCGCGGGCCAGGTAGACGTAGGGCGCGAGGGCGGAGGCCTCCTGGTGCGAGCGCAGCGGGACGACCTCGATCCGGCCCCGGTCGGCGCCGATCCTCCGCAGCTCGTCGAGCAGTGACGCGGTCGGGCGGGTCTCCCCCGCCGACGGCCCGGCGCTGATCAGGTCACCGACCGGCTTGCCGACCTGCCAGGCCGCGACGGCCAGGAACGCCACCCCGAGCACCAGCCACCGGCGCCTGCCCGCCCAGCCGTCCGGCCGGCCGCCAGCCCAGCCGTCCGCCCGGCCGTCCGCCCGGGCCTCGAGCGCGGCCGCCAGCAGCACGGTCCCGGCGAACAGCAGCGCGAGCCGCTCGACGTTGCTGCCGACCGGCGAGGGCACCGCCCAGGTGACGGCCACCCCGGCCGCGTACACCGCGGCGCCCGCCCGCACCGCCCGCCACGCGCGCGGCACCAGCAGCACCCCCGCCACCAGGGCGGCCAGCAGCGGCGCCGCGACCCACCAGTCGAAGGGCTGGACGCCGTGGAACGGGAACGCCAGCGCCGTGCCGGCGACCACCAGCACCGGCCCGGTGGCCAGCGTCGCCGCGCTCCGGTGGCGGCCGGTCAGTGTCAGGGCCGCGGCGGCCACCACCAGGAAGAGCCCGGCCACCGGGCTGTTCATGGTGGCCAGCGCCGCCAGCAGGAAGGCCGCCACCCGGCGCCCGGCCCCCGGGGGCCCGAGGGCCGGCGCGAGCGCCGCGAGCCCGAGGGCGACCCCGACGGCGAAGGTCACCCGGCCCGAGACTGCGTTGCACGACAGTGCGAGCGCCGTCCACAGCGCGGGCGCCATCGGCCGGACGAGCCCCGCCCGCACCAGCAGACCGGCGGCGAGGGCCGCCGCCAGCGTGCCGGCCAGCACGCCGGTCGTGCGCACCCCCAGTTCCCCTATCAGGTACGGCGACAGCAGGCTGTACGAGGCCGGGTGGATCCCGCCGTACCAGGACAGGTTGTACGCCGAGTCCGGGTGCTCCATGGTGAAGTCCGTCCAGGCGTACTGGGCCGCCAGGTCGCCCGCGTCGGCGGCGAGGAACAGCGCCCACAGCCCGTGCAGGAGGGCGGCCAGCAGGGTCGCGGCGACCACCGGGCTCCGCAGCGCACGGCGGGGATGCCCGGCGGCGGCGCGCAGCGCCGGCTCCCAGGTGGTCATGCGGGCCCTCTCCCAGCAGCGGGGGTGACAGGGACCAGCACACACCGCGGCGGCCGTCCCGCCCGGCCGGACACACCGGCGCCGCCCGCCGGAAACGGGCCGCCCGGCGCTCCCGCGCCCGGCCCTGACACCGGCCCTGACACCGGCTCAGGGCCGGTGGGGGCGGGCGTTCACTCCTGGGACAGCGCGGGCAGCTCGCCGGTGGTCCTCGCCGTGTCGAGCACCGCGAAGGCCGCGCCCTGCGGGTCGACCAGGGCGGCGAACCGGCCGAACGGGCTGTCCAGCGGCCCGAACACGACCTTCCCGCCGCGCCCGGTGGTCCTGGCGACCGCCTCGTCGCAGTCCTCGACCGCGAAGTACACGCCGACGTACGGCGGCAGCTCGGGCGGGAAGTCCGAGGTCATCTCCATCCGCCCCAGCACGCTCTCACCGCCGAGCGTGAAGACCTTGAAGTCGATCGCGCCGTCCTCCATCCGCCGTACGCCGAACGGGAACACCTTGGGGAAGAAGGCGTCCGACGTCGCGGGCTCCCGGGTGTACACCTCCGCCCAGCAGTAGCCGCCCGGCTCGCCGCGCTTCTCGAAGCCCTCGTGCGCGCCGGCCTGCCAGACGCCGAACGGGACGCCGCTGGGATCCCGCGCGATCAGCATCGAGCCGAAGTCGCCGACCTTCATGGGCTCCAGCACCAGCTCACCGCCGGCCGCCCGGATCCGCCGCGCCGTGGCGTCGACATCCGGCGAGGCGAAGTACAGGCACCAGGCCGAGGTGCCCTCCGGCTGACCCGGCATCGGCGGTACGACGGCCGCCACCGCCTTGCCGCCGGAGTAGGCCTGGGTGTAGCCGCCGAACTCGGAGGCGCTCTCGCCGAAGGTCCAGCCCAGCACGTCGCCGTAGAAGCTCTTGGCACCCTCCAGGTCGGTGAACATGGCGTCGGCCCAGCACGGCGTGCCCTCTGCTAGTGCGGCCATGGCCTGGCTCCCTCCTGCTGGCGCTTGCGTCGCTGCTGCTCCTCACGCTAACCACTGGGCCGTGCCCCCGCGCGGGGGCCGCGGCGCGGGGGTCAGCCCATGGTCTTCGCGCCGTCCAGGGACTCCCGGATGATGTCGGCGTGGCCGGCGTGCTGGGAGGTCTCGGCGATGATGTGGAAGAGCACCCGGCGGACCGACCAGCTGGCGCCCGGCTCGAACCAGGGCGCCTCCGGGAGCGGATGGGTCAGGCCGAGGTCGGGGAGGGTCGCCACCAGCTCGTCGGTCTCCCGCGCGACCCGCTCGTAGGCGTCCAGCAGGCCGTCCAGGGTCTCGCCGGGATCCATCCTGAACTGGCCCTCCCAGTCGATCGGTTCGCTGCGCATCGCGGCCGCGCCGCCGACCGCGAACCGCATCCACCGGGCCTCGACGTTGGCCACGTGCTTGATCAGCCCGCCCAGGCACAGTTCGCTCACGGTGGTGCGCCGCGCGGCCTGCTCGTCGCTGAGCCCGCGGACCGTGTGGCGCAGGAAGCCGCGGTGCTTGGTCAGGGTCTCCAGCAGGTCGGCGCGCTCGCCGTCGGCGGGGTTCTGATGCGAGGTCATGGGTGCTCTGCCTCCGGTGTGGTGCGGCTGTCGGCGGTCTTCCACCCAACCACGGGCGGCGCCCGCGGCACGTGTTGCGCGGCCGTGACAGGCGGCGCACGAATCCAGCATCTCCGGTTGCCAGACTTCTCGCATCGCACGGCGCGGGAGCAGGTCGAACAGGCGGATCACGATCCTGGGGGACGACGGCTCGGCTCGCCGGAAGACCGCACCGTCCGTACCGACGTTCCCGGGGGAACCACCATGTCCGCTCGCGCCCGCCTGCGCACCGCCGCCGCCATCGCGCTCACCGTCGTCGTCACCGCCGGCAGCTCCGCGCTGCTGACCGGCTGCGGGCCGGCCGGGGACGGGAAGTCCGCGGCCGCCTCGGCCGCCCCCTCGGTGCCCGCCGGCACCGCGTCGGGCGCCGCCCTCGGGCTGACCGCCGCCACGCCGTCCCCGACCCCGACCGGCGCGCCGACGGCCGGCGCGCAGGCGACCACCGCGACGCCCACCGCCAAGCCCGTCGCCCCGTCGACCGCCGCCCCGACCCGCTCCGCCGCCGCCCTGGGCGGCACCGCCGGCAACGGGCTGACCGTCAGCGACGGCACCCGCTACGTGCTGATGAACGGCACCGCGGTGGACTTCGGCACCGCCGTCCGTGACCTGGCCTGGTCCCCGGACGGCAGCAAGGCCGCGTTCATCGACGGGTCGGGCAGCCTGGTGGTCGCCAACCCCGACGGCAGCGGCCGGGTGGTCGTCGCCCGCAACCCCGGCGGGCAGACCTGGTCGCACCCGACCTGGCAGGTGGCGCCGGCCGACGGCCAGTACCAGATCCCGGCCAAGAACAACCTGCTCTTCGCCGCCTCGAAGGACGGCGTCTCCCGGCTGAAGAAGGTCCCGGCCGGCGCCGGCGCCGCCACTCCGACCGACCTGCCGCTCAACGGGTTCCCGGACGAGGAGGCGACCCCGCTGCCGCTGACCGGCAACACCTGGCCGGGCGCCGGCGGCGGCTACGGCAGCTCGGTGTACGCCAACACCGGCACCGGCGAGGTGTTCATCCGCGACGAGTACCTGCGCCAGCAGGGCAGCGCGATCGCCAAGGGCTCCCAGCCCGCGATCTCGCCGGACGGCGAGGAGATCGTGTTCGTCCGCTCCGTCGAGGGGCACGACCACATCTTCGCGGCCACCGACCACGGCCGGACGACCCGGGACCTCACCCCGCACGCCGGCACGGACTACACCGAGCCGGCCTTCTCCCCCGACGGCCGCACCATCGCCGTGCGGACCCCGGCCGGCATCGCCACCCTGCCCGCCGACGGCTCCGCCGCACCGACCCGGATCTCCGACCACGCCGGCCTGCCCGCCTACCGCGGCGGCCACCGCTGAGCCGCTGACCGGCGACCGGGCCGGCGTCCGCCTCAGCGGCGCGCGAGCTCCGCGCGCAGCTCGTCGAGGTGGGCGTCGGCCGTGTCGTGCGGCAGGAACTCGACCACGTCGAGGAAGCGGAACAGGACCTTGGCCGCGGTGACCGCGTGCTCGTAGTCGCCGAACCCGACCACCGCCCCCGTCCCGCCCCGCGCGGCGCCGCGCACCACGTGTGCGGTCAGCTCGTCCGCGCCGGCCGCCGACAGCCCGCGCCGGGCGTTCGGGCGGGCCAGGTAGGGGCAGACCATCGAGGCGTACAGCATGCAGGCCCGGTGGCCCGGGCCCTCCAGGGTCGGTGCGAGGTTGCGGTACGGGTGCCCGGCCGCGAGCGCCTCGGCGATCGCGGCGCTCTCGGTGGCGCCGACCACCCGCCAGACCGGGCCGCGGGGCATCAGCGTGTTGCAGACCGAGCAGAGCCGCTCGCGGGCGCAGTCGGCGCTGCGCCCGTGGTCGGTGAGCGCGAACTGCGGCTCCCCGTCGTCCCACGGGGTGATGGCGGGGACGGGGTAGCCGCGGGAGTCGCGGGGCCTGGCCTCGACGGCAGGCGGCTTCGGGACACTGTCGAAACGCACGGGGCATGCCTACCACCGCGCGGCCCCGGCCCGCACCGCCGGCCGATCGGCGGCCGACACCCCGACCGCGTCGAGCCGCGAAGTCACCAACCAGGAGCGCGAGGTGGCAGCCGGGCCGGATCGGCCTCAGCCCGCCGCGCCGCGCTCCCCCCGCGGCACCACGAACTCGGTGAGCAGCGCACCGCCCGGGCCGAGCCCGGCCCAGGTGCCGGGGAGCGCCAGGACGGCGGCCGCGGCGGTCGGGTACTTCTCCCGGACCCGGACGGAGGGTTCGTCGGTGCGCTCCACCGCGAGCAGCAGCACCAGGTCCTGGACGGCCGGCCGGTGGCCGACCAGCAGCACGGTGCGGCGGGTCTCCGGCAGCTTGCGCAGCAGGTCGAGCAGGTCCGCGGCCTCGGCCCGGTAGGCCCGGGGGTCGTAGACCACCTCCGGCTCCGGCTCGGCGCCGAGCTCGGCGGCGGCCAGCTCCCAGGTCTCCCGGGTGCGCCGGGCGGGCGAGCAGATCACCAGGTCGGGGGCGCGGCCGCAGTCCCGCAGCCAGCGTCCGGCGGCGGGGGCGTCCGCGCGGCCCCTGGGCGCGAGCGGGCGCTCCTCGTCCGGCACGTCCGGCCAGGCGGCCTTGGCGTGCCGCAGGACGATCAGCCGGGCAGGGTGGGCAGCAGCCGTCATGAGGTCAAGTGTGCGCCTCGCGCCGCGCCGGCGGGAGCCCCCGCGCCGGTGCCGGCGGCTCGCCCGGCCGGACGGGCGCGTGTTGCGTCCCGGGCCCGGCGCGCCGAGCTGCGAGCATGTGAGTCCCGGCCCGGCAAGGGGCCCCGGAACGGATCGGAGCCGCCCGCCATGGCCGTGAAACTTCGCCTCGCCCAGCAGCCCGAGGCCGACGAACTGCTCGGCCGCAGCCCGCTGGCGGCGCTGGTCGGCATGCTGCTGGACCAGCAGATCCCGATGGAGCACGCCTTCACCGGTCCGCGCACGCTGGCCGACCGGCTGGGCACCGACGACCTGGACGCCGGCCGGATCGCCGCGATGGACCCGGAGCGGTTCGCGGCGCTGTTCGCCGAGAAGCCGGCCGTGCACCGCTACCCGGGCTCGATGGCCCAGCGGGTGCAGCAGCTGTGCCGGTACCTGGTCGAGCACTACGGCGGCGACGCCGAGGCGGTCTGGCGGGACGCCCACGACGGCAAGGAGCTGCTGGCCCGGCTGATGGCGCTGCCCGGCTTCGGCCGGCAGAAGGCGCAGATCTTCCTCGCGCTGCTGGGCAAGCAGTTCGGCGTCCGTCCGCAGGGCTGGCGGGCCGCGGCGGGCTCGTACGGCGAGGACGGCAGCTTCCGCTCGGTCGCCGACATCACCGGCCCCGATTCGCTGGTCAAGGTCCGCGCCTTCAAGCAGGAGGCCAAGCGCGCCGCGAAGGCCGCCCAGGCCGGCGAGCCGGGCTGACCCGGCGGTAGCCGTACCGCGGCTTGATCCGCAGGTTGACGTACCGGCCGTGGCTCGGCGCGGCCAGCAGCCCGGCGTACTCCTGCGCCGGCACCGCCAGGTACCGGTAGACGTCGCCCCGGGCGGTCTCCAGCTCCAGCTCCCGCGTGGCGGCGTCGTACCCGGCGGACCTGATCCAGGACGACTCCAGCGGTACCCGTTCCATGCCCCCAGCCTGCCGAGCGGGCCGCCGGCCCGCCACCGCGGCGAAAAACCGGGCAACGGAGTCACGGAGCACCCGGGCGATGGAAAAACCGGGCGACAACGGGCAGGCGCCTGGCTAGCGTGCGAACCATGCGTGCGCTGTCCGAGAACGAGATCCGCGAGTCCTTCGTCAACTGCTCCAAGGGCGAGGCCCGACGGCTCAACCTACCCCGGGGTCTGTCCGAACTGCCGTGGGAGGAGCTGGACTTCCTCGGCTGGCGGGATCCGGGCGCGCCCGATCGCGGGTACCTGGTCGCCGAGCGCGAGGGCGCCCTGGTGGGCGTCACCCTGCGGGTGCCGTCGGTGCGCCGCAGCCTGGCCAAGAGCAACATCTGCAGCCTGTGCGTCACGGTGCACGCCGGCTCCGGGGTGGCGCTGCTGACCGCGCGGCGGGCGGGTGTCGCCGGCCGCGAGGGCAACACCGTGGGCAACTACGTCTGCGCCGACCTGGCCTGCTCGCTCTACGTGCGCGGCCGCAAGAAGTCCGCGCTGGTCAGCCGCCCCGAGGAGTCCCTCGGCCTGGACGAGCAGATCGCCCGGACGGTCGCCAACCTGGACGCCTTCCTGGCCCAGGTGCTGGCCTGAGCCGACCCGCCCGGGGCCGGCCCAGGCCCGGCCGTCAGTGCGACCGGTACTCGACGGTGAGCAGCGCGCGGGCCAGCGTGTGGAAGGTCAGGTTGAAGCCGGCCACCGCGGCCGGGGTGTCCGGCCGTACGTCCAGCGCCGGCAGGTCCAGCGCGTGCACCGCGAAGACGTACCGGTGGGCCGGGCCGGGCGGCGGGGCGGCGCCGTCGTACCGGTGACCGGGGAAGTCGTTGCGGACGTGGAAGGACGCCTCGCCCGGCAGGTCGGCGTCCGAGGAGCCGGCGCCGCGCGCCAGTTCGGTGCTGCCGGCCGGGAGGTTGACGGCCAGCCAGTGCCACCAGCCGCTGGCGGTGGGGGCGTCCGGGTCGAAGCAGGTGACCGCGAAGCTGCGGACGCCGGCCGGGAAGCCGGACCAGGCCAGCTGCGGCGACAGGTTGCCGCCGCCGTGGGCGTGCAGCTCGGGCATGGTGCCGCCGTCGACCAGGTCCTCGCTGGTCAGCGTGAAGGCGGGCACCTTCGGCAGGAAGTCGTACGGAAGCGGCGGACGGTCTGTCATGGGGCGTCCCTCTCCTGGTCGTCAGGGCGGTTGCTCTCCGGGGCAGTCTAGGGAGCCGCCCCGGGCTCAGGCCCCGAACCGCCCCAGCACCTCGGCGCCGAGTTCACTCTCCGGGCGGCCGAGGTCGAGCGGCAGGTCGAAGTGGTTGCGCCCGGCGGCCACCATGGTGTGCACGGGCACCCCGGCGGCCCGCGCGGCCGCGGCGAACTCCTCCTGCTGGCGGGCGAATTCGGCGGTCTCGTGCTCGCCGCGGGCGATCAGCAGCGGCGGCAGCCCGGCGAGCGGCAGGTGCAGCGGGCTGAGCCGGCGGGCCGCCTCCGCGTCCAGGGCGAGCGGCTCGTTGACGTAGCTCAGCGAGATCGGCTCCAGGTCGTAGACGCCGCTGAGCAGCGCCGCACCGGCGATCCGGTGCCCGGGGGCCGGCTCGGGGTCGAGCAGCGCCATCGCGGCCAGGTGCGCACCGGCGGAGCTGCCGCTCAGGTACACCCTGGCCGGGTCGAACCCCAGCTCCTCGGCGTTGCCGAACAGCCACCGCACCGCCCGCCGGACCTGCGCCACGATCTCCGCCGGCGGCCAGCGCGGCGCCAGCCCGTAGCCGATCGCGGCGAAGGCGGTGCCGCGCCGCAGGAAGTCCGGGGCGGCGAAGGCGGAGTCGGCCTTGTCCAGCTCCTGCCAGTAGCCGCCGTGCACGAAGACGTGCAGCGGGGCGCCGGGCCCGGCGGCCGGGAAGTAGTCCAGCAGCTCCGGCGGCTGCTCGCCGTAGCGCTCGTCCCGGCGGGCGGGGTGCGCGGCGTGCGCGGCGGCACTGCCCTCGGTGTACGCGGCGAGCTCGGCCGCCAGGTCGGCCACACAGCTGCTGGGAGAGTACTCCCGGTCCAGCTCGGCCCGGTCGAACTGCCGGTAGACGGGTGACATCGCCGCTCCCCTGCCATCAGGTATAGACCAATACCGAGAGCCCCGGATAGCGTGGGACCTCCCGTGTACCACCCTGCTCCGGAGCCGCCCCGTGGAGTCGTCCGTCCTCGCGTTCGCCACCGATCTGCTGGACGAGGGCGCCGACGCCTTCTTCGGCAACCTTACCGACCGGGCCGGCGTCGGCGGGGTGACCCTGGCCTCGGTCTACCACGAGGCCCGGGACGTCCTCCCGCACAACCCCCGCCGGGTGGTGCAGTACCTGGAGCCGGGCGCCGCCTACTTCCGCCCCGACCCGGCCCGCTGGGCCGGCCGCCGGCTCGCCCCCGAGCCCTCCACCGCGATCGGCGACCGCGACCCGTTCGCCGAGGCCGCCGAGCAGGCCGAGCGCCGCGGGCTCAAGCTGCACGCCTGGACGGTCTTCTGCCACAACGACCGGCTCGGCTTCCGCCACCCGGACTGCGCCCCCGCCAACGCCTTCGGCGACCGTTCCCGCACCGAGCTGTGCCCGGCCAACCCGGAGGTCCGCGAGTACGCCACCACCCTGGTCGGCGAGCTCGCCCGGTACGGCGTGGACGCGATCCGGGCCGAGTCCCTGCACTTCCACGGGCTGCGCCACGGCTACCACCACGAGCGCTACTTCGAGGAGCTCGGCCCGACCGCCGAGGCCCTGCTCGGCATCTGCTTCTGCGACCACTGCCGGGCCGCCGCGACGGCCCACGGGGTCGACGGCGACGAGGTCCGCCGGGCTGTGCGCGAGGAGCTGCGCGAGCGCCTCACCGACGAGCGCCGGGCCGCCGAGCCGGCCGCCCTGGACGCGCTGGCCGGCGGCGCGGTCGCCGAGTACCTCGACGCCGCCGCCCGGACCGTCACCGCACTGGCCGCCGAGGTCGCCGAGGCGGCCGAGCAGCACGGCATGCGGCTCACCTTCATGGACGGCGCCGGGCCCGGCAAGGGCTGGCTCTCGGGCATCGACCTGCCCACCCTGGCCAAGGCGGCGCACCAGATCGAGACCCTCGGCTACGCGAAGACCCCGCAGGCCGTCCGGGAGAAGGTCGCCGCCTTCGCCCTGCACGGTGTGCGCCCCGAGGAGATGGCCGTCATCCTGCGCCCGATGGCCTCGGACTGCGACGGCCCCGACAACCTGGCCGCCAAGATCGAGGTGCTGCGCTCGCTCGGCGTGCCCGAGGTCGAGTTCTACCACTACGGGCTGATGCGGCTGTCCTCGATGGACCGGATCGGCGCCGCCCTGCGCTGAGGCGCCGCCCCGCGCCGGGCCCGGTTCGCGGCCGCGTCCCGGGTGCTCAGCGGTGGCGGCGCGAGGTGCCGAACAGGCTGCGGGTGATCTCCCGGCCGAGCTGGGTGCCCGCCGAGCGGGCGAAGGACTTCAGCGCCGGGCTGCCCAGCAGCGAGCCCAGCAGCCCGCCGGCGCCCTCCTGCTCCGGTGCCCGCTCGGACGCCCGGCCCGGTGCCCGCCCCGGCTCGGGTGCCCGCGGCGGCGCGTCCTCGGGCGCCGCGGCGCGGGCCGCCAGCTTCTCGTACGCCGACTCCCGGTCGATCGCGTCCCGGTAGCGCGCCGCCAGCGGCGAGGCGTCCACCGCCGCCCGCAGCGCCGCCGGCTCCATCGGCCCCATCAGCGACCGCGGCGCCCGCAGCCGGGTCGCGGCCACCGGGGTCGGTGCCCCCTTCTCCGACAGCACCGTCACCACCGCCTCGCCGGTGCCCAGCCGGGTGAGCACCTCGGTGAGGTCGTAGCCGGACCTCGGGAAGGTCGAGACGGTCGCCTTCAGCGCCTTGGCATCGTCCGGGGTGAAGGCCCGCAGCGCGTGCTGCACCCGGTTGCCGAGCTGCGCCAGCACATCCGCCGGCACGTCCTTGGGCGTCTGGGTGACGAGGAAGATCCCGACCCCCTTCGAGCGGATCAGCCGCACCGTCTGGGTGATCGCCTCCAGGAACGCCTTGGAGGCGCCCTTGAAGAGCAGGTGCGCCTCGTCGAAGAAGAACACCAGCTTCGGCCGGTCCAGGTCGCCGACCTCGGGAAGCTCCTGGTAGAGGTCGGCCAGCAGCCACATCAGGAACGTGGAGAACAGCCGCGGCCGGTCCTGCACGGCCGGCAGCTCCAGCACCGAGACCACGCCCCGGCCCTGCTCCGCCGTCCGCAGCAGGTCCACGGTGTCGAATTCGGGCTCCCCGAAGAACGCGCCGGCGCCCTCGTTCTCCAGCACGGTCAGCGAACGCAGGATCACCCCGGCGGTGGCCGCCGACAGCCCGCCGATCCCCTTCAGCTCCGCCTTGCCCTCGGGCGAGGTGAGGAAGGTGATCACCGCTGTGAGGTCCTTGAGGTCGTACAGCTCCAGGCCGTGGCGGTCCGCGTAGTGGAAGACCAGCCCGAGCGAGGACTCCTGGGTCTCGTTCAGCTCCAGCACCTTGGCCAGCAGCAGCGGGCCGAAGCTGGTCACGGTCGCCCGGACGGGGATCCCGGTGCCCTGCCCGCCCAGCGCGTAGAACTCCGCCGGACAGCCCTGCGGCGTCCAGGCCTGCCCGACCTCGGCGGCCCGCGCGGTGATCCGGTCGCCGGCCACGCCCGGCGCGCCGATCCCGGAGACGTCCCCCTTGATGTCGGCCAGGAAGACCGGCACCCCCTGCGCCGAGAGCTGCTCGGCGATCAGCTGCAGGGTCTTGGTCTTGCCGGTCCCGGTCGCCCCCGCCACCAGGCCGTGCCGGTTCAGCACCCCGAGCGGGATCCGTACCTGCGCCTGCGGGTAGGCGTCGGTACCCTGCAGCACGGCGCCGAGTTCCAGTGCCGGCCCGGTGAAGGCGTAGCCGGCGGCGATCTCCCGCACGGCGTCCGGGAGCGCGGCGTCCGGCAACACGGCGTCCGGGAGCGCGGCGTCGGCAGGCGCGGCGGCGGGGTCGGACGGGGGCTGGGCGGAGGTCATGGGGCTGGCTCCCAACGCGGGCGAGGTGTCACAAGACGGGCTTTCACGGCATTCACCATCAAAACGCCGGACTCTTCGCCCCGCAGGTCAGGTCACGCCTGCTGCGCCCCCGGCGCCCCGGACGGTAGGCTTTCCGTGTGATCTTCAAGCGCATCGGCAACGGACGGCCGTACCCGGATCACGGCCGGACCAGCACCCGCCAGTGGGCGGACGTCGCGCCGCGTCCGGTGCGGCTGGACCAGCTGGTGACCACCAAGGGTCAGCTGGACCTGGAAACGCTCCTGGCCGAGGATTCGACGTTCTACGGCGACCTCTTCGCCCACGTGGTGAAGTGGCGCGGCGACCTGTACCTGGAGGACGGCCTGCACCGGGCCGTCCGGGCTGCCCTGCAGCAGCGTCAGGTGCTGCATGCCCGCGTGCTGGAGATGGACTGAGCGCCGTCGCCGGCTCCTAAACCCATCGATCCGCCGTCACCCGCCAGGGACGGCCCCCCGCACCGTCGGTACATCCTTTCGAGTGTCGCGATACTCCAGATGATGATCATTTAGTACATATGCGACCGGTCCGGCACTAGTCTGCTGATACGGCCGCGCACCAGTCGGCGACATCGCCGCACACCGCACCCGAACCGGACGGCCGCACCGTCACCGAGCCCCGCCCCGGCACGAGGGGGAGACGAACCGTGAGCATGTTGACTCCCCAAGGTCTGAAGGGGAAGCAGTACCGGGTCACCGGTAACTCCTACCCTCGACTTGGCCGCCCGCCCCGCAAGAGCCGCCGCGTCCTGGCGCTGATCGGCTCGCTGCTCGCCCTGGCCCTGATCGCCCTCGGCGGCGTGCAGCTGGTGGAGATCTTCACCGGCCACGGCAGGCAGGCGACCGCCCAGGCGTGCGCCTCCCCGGCCGCGTCCGGCAAGGCCCTGGCCGCACCCGAGCCAGGGAGCAGCCCCGCGCCCGACGCCTCGGGCGCACCCGCCGCCCCCGCGGCCACCAGCACCGCCGTGCCGCAGCCCCAAGCCGTCACGGTGAACGTCTACAACGCCACCGGCAAGAGCGGCCTGGCCGCCCGGACGGCGGAGGAGCTGAAGCAGCGCGGCTTCACCGTCGGCAAGGTCGGCAACGCGCCCTCCGCGCTCGACAAGAAGGTGCCCGGCACCGTGCAGGTGATCAGCGGCCCCGGCGGCCTCGGTGCCGCCACCCTGGTCGGCTCCCAGGTGGCCGGCGCCACCACGACGGCCGACACCCGGGCCGACGCCACGGTCGACCTGGTGATCGGCGACGCCTACACCGCGATGCTCGACCCGACCCAGGCCGCCGCCGCCCTGGCCGCCGCGATCAAGCCCTCGGCCTCCGCCGAGCCCGGCAGCTGCTGACGCAGCCCTGCTCCACCGCTCCACACGCTTCCGCCGCTTCACCCGAACAGCGCAGTGGGCGCCTCCCCGGTCGGGGAGGCGCCCACTGTCCTACGGTCCGGTGCTACCGGCTCAGCCGGCCGTGCCGTAGAGGCGGTCGCCCGCGTCGCCCAGGCCCGGCACGATGTAGCCGTGCTCGTTGAGCCGCTCGTCCAGCGCGGCGGTCACCACGGTGACCGGCGTGCCGGCGAGCTCCTTCTCCATCAGCGCCACGCCCTCGGGCGCGGCCAGCAGCACCACGGCCATGACGTCGGTGGCACCGCGCTCCAGCAGCATCCGGATCGCGGCGACCAAGGTCCCGCCGGTGGCCAGCATCGGGTCCAGCACGTAGACCTGACGGCCGGAGAGGTCGTCCGGCATCCGGGTCGCGTAGGTGGAGGCCTCCAGGGTCTCCTCGTTGCGCACCATGCCCAGGAAGCCGACCTCGGCGGTGGGCAGCAGCCGGGTCATGCCGTCCAGCATGCCCAGGCCGGCCCGCAGGATCGGCACCACCAGCGGGCGGGGGTAGCTCAGCCGGGTGCCGGTGGTGACCGCCACCGGGGTGGTGATCTCCACCTGGTCGGTCCGGACGTCCCGGGTGGCCTCGTACGCGAGCAGGGTCACCAGCTCGTCGGTCAGCCTGCGGAAGGTCGGCGAGTCGGTGCGCTCGTCGCGCAGGGTGGAGAGCTTGTGGGCCACCAGCGGGTGGTCGACGACATGGAGACGCATGTGCCAACCGTAACGTCCGGCAGCACATGGGTACGACTCGCCGCGAAACGGGCGCGGCGCACGGGGCGGAAGGGGCGGCTGCGCGTGCTGCGGCGCGCCACCGATCGAAGTACCTCACCGAACCGAGACCTTTCCCGTGGTATCAACCGGACATTTCTGGGAACGTCGGAGCGTATGAAGAGCAACCCGCACGCCGGGGCCGGCTCGACAGACGAGTCCAAGCCCGTGCCCGAGACCGCCGCAGATCGCCGAAAACGGCGGGCCGTGTTCCTTCGCGAGCTCGCCGAGGCGCGCGAGCTGCGGGCCCGGGTGCAGCCACGCCGCACCAAGGAGCGTCGGCTGCGCGAGGCGATGCGGATGCGAACATTCCGGATCTGACGGGCCGCCGGCCGCCGCGCCGGGTGCGGACCGGTGACGGACCGGCTGCGGACCGCGCTTTCCGACACGACCTGCAAAGACGCGCTGCCGAACACCCCCCGCGACGGCGGGCTTTCTGTCACGATGCGGTGGGACGGTCCGAACAGCGGACCGCCTCTGGCGCGGGGGCGGCCAGACCGCGTTCGCCCGAGATCGCCGACAGCCGAGACCAATCTTGGGAGTGTCCCTGGTGGCGTACTTCGCTGCAGTGCTTGCTCGCACCGGTGCCGGGTGGGATGTGAGCGAGACCGAACTCGACAACGTAGAAGCCCTGACCGACCTGGTCGACCTCGCCCGGGAGGCCGCCGAGGACGACGACACCGTGCTGGTCTTCATCGAGCAGGAGGACGCCTGGTTCGCCGTCCTGCGGGTGGACGGGGAGGAGGACCCCCGGATCTTCGTCTCCGACGGCGCCGCGGCGGCCCGCAGCTCCTACGGCGCGATCCTGACCGACGAGCTGGTCGACCACTCCGGCGACGACTTCGACGACCTCGACGACCTGGTCGCCGAGCTGGACGACGAGGACGCCGCCGACGGCGAGCAGGACGGCGACGAGGAGGCCGCCGGCGCCGTCGGTCCGGGCGGCGTCCCGGTCGGGCCGCTCGGCGACGCGGAGCTGCTGGCCGAGTACGGGCTGGGCGCCACGGAGCTGACCGACCTGGCCGGCGAGGGCGCGGTGCCGGGCGAGGCGCTCGCCGAGATCGCCGAGGCGATCGGCTGCGGCGAGATCCTGGAGGCCGTGCGCTAGCGGGCGGCCCGGTGGCCCGCCACCCGGGCCCGGTGTCCGACACTGGGTCCATGCAGCCCGCACCGCTCCCCCGGCTCGCCCCGCTCCCGGCCCCCGTCCGCCCCGACCCGGTGCGTGACCGCTGGACGGACCAGATGCGCCTCGCCATCGCCGAGGCCGCGCTGGCAACCGCCACCGGAGACGTACCGGTCGGGGCGCTCGTGCTGGGCCCGGACGGCGCCGTCCTCGGGCGCGGGCACAACGAGCGCGAGGCGGTCGGCGACCCGACCGCCCACGCCGAGGTGGTCGCCGTCCGGCAGGCCGCCGCGGCGGTCGGCGAGTGGCGGCTCGGCGGCTGCACGCTGGTCGTCACGCTGGAGCCGTGCACCATGTGCGCCGGCGCCATCGTGCTGTCCCGGATCGACCGCGTGGTGTACGGCGCCCTCGACGAGAAGGCCGGCGCGGCCGGCTCGCTCTTCGACGTGATGCGCGACCGCCGGCTCAACCACCGGCCCGAGGTGATCGGCGGCGTGCTCGCCGAGGAGTGCGGCGCCCAGCTCCGCACCTTCTTCGACACCCAGCGCTGAGCCACTCCGCCCGGGGCGCCGGAACGGATTTCGTTCCCGCCCGGGCCGTCCGGTAGAGTCTCCCTCGGTAGCGTGTCCGAGCGGCCAAAGGAGCACGCCTCGAAAGCGTGTGTGGGGGCAACTTCACCGTGGGTTCGAATCCCACCGCTACCGCTCTGAGCAGTAAGAACGAAGGGCCCCGACCGTCGCGGTCGGGGCCCTTCGTCGTTTCGGAAAGGGGGGAGCGGTCCCGGGGGGACGGACCGCTCCCCCTGCGGAGGTCCCACAACCGGTGCCGCGTCGGGGGGAAACCGCGGCGCCCGGTCCCACAGCGGGGAACTCCGGTTCCATGCGTCGAGGATTCCTGCCAGATCCTCGCCACATCAACCATCCTCCCGCTCGGCCGCGACACGGGCATCCGGAGAAAGCCCCCAGTCCCCAGGACCTTCGTCCCGACGGGTGAACGCGGCGCTCACTCGATAGCCCGTCCGATGGATAAGCTGCCGCCAGGAGAGTGGGCGCCCGGGGACCAGGGTGGCGCCCGGCACCAGGGAGGCAGGCCCGTTCGATGGCTCAGGCGAAGAAGGTCGGCATGTACCTCCTCCTGATCTTCGTGATCTACACGATCATCACCTCCCCCACCCGGGCCGCCGAGCTGGTCCAGTCGGGCTTCGTCGGCATCTCGGACGCGGCCAAGGCGGTGGGGACGTTCATGACCGGGTTGGTGAAATGACCCGCCGCCCGGGCGGCTACCGTGACGGGGTTCGTTCACCCTCACTGCTAGGAGCGGCATCGTGATCCGGCACCTGGTCCTGTTCAAGCTCAACGACGGCGTCACCAAGGACGATCCGCGCGCGGTCGCCGGCGCCAAGGCGTTCGAGGAGCTCGGCCCGCTCGTCCCCGAGCTGCGCGAGTGGGAGTGCGGCTGGAACATCACGGACCGCGACATCGCCCACGACTTCGCGATCAACAGCCTGGTCGAGGACCGCGCGGCCCTGCAGTCCTACCTCGGCCACCCGGCCCATCAGGCCGCGGCCGGCCAGTGGCGCGAGTTCGCCACCTGGGTGATCGCCGACCTCGAGGTCTGACCGACCGGGCGGCCCGACCGGCCGACGTCGCACACGGACAACCCTTGCGGCCCCCCGCCCCCACCCCGGGCGGGGGGCCGCAGCACGTACGGCCGTTCGCCGCACCCCCGACCAACACGCCCATACCCGGTACTTGCCCGCAGCAGGAACGACTTGTGATGCTATGACCGGTTTTGCCGGATATGGCGAGGTGGTGAGCGAGCCCCCGGGCAGTACCACGGCGCCCGGTCAGCACCGGGCGGCAGGCAGGCAGCCCGGATCGTGCGGTGTCGACATTGGGAGGGGTTCGAGTGTCCGTTCGGACACAGGGCGGGACGCCGGAGGCAGGCCAGGAGGGCCCCTCGCAGGCCGCGGCCGCCGCCGGGCCCGGAGCCCCCGCCGAGGAGCCGACGGACTACCGGACGGGCGTGCGCGGGAGCGCGGTGGACGTCCGCACACTGACCAGGGTGCTCTTCGAACGGATGGCGGAGCTGCCACCCGAGGCGCCCGAGCGGGCCCGGGTCCGGGCGGCGCTGATCGAGGTCAACATCCCGCTGGTGCGCTACGCGGCGACCCGCTTCCGCAGCCGCAACGAGCCGATGGAGGACATCGTCCAGGTCGGCACCATCGGCCTGATCAACGCGATCGACCGGTTCGACCCGGAGCGCGGGGTGCAGTTCCCCACCTACGCCCTGCCGACCATCCTGGGCGAGATCAAGCGCTACTTCCGCGACAACGTCCGCACCATGCACGTGCCGCGCCGGCTCCAGGAGCTGTGGGTGCAGGTGAGCGGCGCGATGGAGGAGCTCACCGTGGTGCACGGGCGGGCCCCCAAGGTGCCGGAGATCGCCGCCAACCTGCGGATCCCCGAGGAGGACGTCCGGGCCTGCCTGGACGCCGGACGGGCCTACAACGCGGCCTCGCTGGAGGCCGCGCAGGAGCACGAGGGCGGGCTGGCCCTGCTGGACCGGCTCGGCTACGAGGACTCCGCGCTGGCCGACGTGGAGCACCGGGACATGGTCCGCCACCTGCTGGTGCAACTGCCGGAGCGGGAGCGCCGGATCATCATGCTGCGCTTCTTCGCCAACCTGACGCAGTCCCAGATCTCCACCGAGCTCGGGATGTCCCAGATGCACGTCTCGCGCCTGCTGGCGCGGATCCTGACCCGGCTGCGGACCGGGAACTCCTGGGAGGAGTGACCCTCACCGGGCGCACGCCGGGGATCGCACCGTGTTACCGCGAAGTGACATCTTGCGACATTCGGGTTTGCCGGGGACAGTGTGCCGGTATTGAGGTGGGGGGCGAACTCAGCCGGGAACCACCGTCTGGTGGGGTCCGTTGAACAGTCAGTCACGAGGGGGTGGGCGCGTGTCCGGAAAGCCGGCCAGTGCAGTCGTCGAGGCGGTCGCCGTGGAGAGCCCTGAGCCGGGGGCGGTCGTCGCCGTGCCCGCTCAGCCGGTCGCGCCGGACGGCCCGATCGAGCTCGCCGACCGGACGCTGGACACCCGTACGCTGTCCCGCTCGCTGTTCCGGCGGCTCGCTGCGCTGGCGGCGGGCAGCGCGGAGCACACCTACGTCCGGGACACCCTGATCGAGTTGAACCTGCCGCTGGTCCGGTACGCCTCCGCGCGCTTCCGCAGCCGCAACGAGCCGATGGAGGACATCGTCCAGGTCGGCACCATCGGGCTGATCAAGGCGATCGACCGGTTCGACCCGGACCGCGGGGTGGAGTTCCCGACCTTCGCGATGCCCACCGTGGTCGGCGAGATCAAGCGCTTCTTCCGGGACACCAGCTGGTCGGTCCGGGTGCCGCGGCGCCTCCAGGAGCTGCGGCTGGCCCTCACCAAGGCGGGCGACGAGCTCTCCCAGAAGCTGGACCGCTCCCCCACCGTGCCCGAGCTGGCCGCCTTCCTCGGTGTCAGCGACGACGACGTGGTGGAGGGGCTGGCGGTCGGCAACGCGTACACCGCCAGCTCGCTGGACTCCACCCCCGGTGAGGACGACAACGGCGAGGGCCCGCTGGCCGACCGGCTCGGCTACGAGGACCTCGCGCTGGAGGGCGTGGAGTACCGCGAGTCGCTGAAGCCGCTGCTGGCCAAGCTGCCGCCGAGGGAGCGCCGGATCATCATGCTGCGATTCTTCGGGAATCTCACCCAGTCCCAGATCGGCGAGGAGATCGGCATCTCCCAGATGCACGTCTCCCGGCTGCTGACCAAGACCCTGGCCCAGCTCCGCGACGGCCTGATCGCCGAGGCGTAGCGCCGGCCCTGGCGGGACGGGGCGCCGGCCCCGGCGGGGCGGGGCGCCGGCCGGGCAGGTGCCCCGCGCGGTCAGACCAGGAGGTTGGTGCGGAGGCCTTCGAGCACCTCGTCGTCCAGGCCGAGGCCGTCCTGCCAGAACTTCTCGAAGGACGGCCAGCCGGCCGCGACCTCGGCGAAGGCGGTCTCCAGGTAGGCCCGCTCGGCGCGGAAGACCGGGAGCAGCAGGGCCGGCTCCTTCATCAACCCGCGGGTGCCGAAGCTGTCCACGATCTGCTCGATCAGGGCGGCGGAGCGCTCGTTGGTGAGCAGGTAGTCGTCGAAGACGGTCTCGCGATCGACGCCGAGTGCGGTGAGCACCAGCGCGGCCGCCCAGCCGGTGCGGTCCTTGCCGGCCGAGCAGTGGAAGATCAGCGGCGGCCCGTCCGGCGCGGCCAGCAGCCGGATCACGGTGGCGAAGCGGTCGCGGGCGACCGGGTCGGTGACGAACCAGCGGTAGAGGCCGACCATCATCGCGGCGGCCTTGCCGTCCCCGAGCAGGGCGCGCTGCTTGGCGGCGTCCCGGTCGGCCAGGGCGTTGCGCAGCGCGACGTAGATGTCGAAGTCGGCGGCGAAGATCGGCAGGTGGTGCAGCGCGATGCCGGCCGGATCGGCGGGCTCGACGGTCACCGGGACGCCGGAGAGCTCGGCCGCCACCACGGCGGCCGCGGGCAGCCCGGGGACGCGGTCGGGGCCGGCCTCGCGGACCTCGTCGAGGCTGCGCAGGTCGACCACCCGGCGCAGGCCGTGCTCGGCCAGCACCGTGAGGTCCCCGTCGGTGAGCCGGCTGAGCGCGTCGGCGCGCAGCGCCACGCCGTGCCGCAGCACCCGCCCGTCCGCGGTCGGGTATCCCCCGAGGTCGCGGGCGTTGACCGCGCCGGTCAGGCCGAGGCTGCGGGCGGTCTCGGTGGGCTGCTGGGTCACGGGACGTCCTCCAGAGGCACGGGCGTACGAGCGTCGTAGGCCTCGTTCAGTCTAGGGACATCGCGATCGCCGCCACCCCGCCGGGAGACCGGTGCCGGGCGCCCGGCCGGGCCGCCGCACCGGCGGCCCGGAGGGGCGGGTTACTTGACGGCGAGCCAGATGACACCGGCGATCACCACGAGCGCCAGCACGGCACCGATGGCGATCATTCCGGTCCTGTTGGAGCCACCGCCGGAGTTGCCGTAGGTGGTGACGGAACCCGGGGCCTGCGGGGCCGGGGTCTCGTCGACGAACGCCCGGAACATCTGGGTGCTGCCGGCGGGGTCGTAGTCGTTGTCAGCCATGGCACGGACTCTAGCCAATTCGGGCACCCGCCCGACACCCCGGACCGGCACGGACGTGGCCATCTCCACGGACCTCTCACCTCCTGCAACGGCCGTACGACAAGCTCGTGAACTCCCCGCCCGCGGGGGAATCGCGACCGGGAGCCGCGTGGTTGACCCGCGGTATGACCGAACCCCGAAGTGACACCCCACGTGTAACCCTGGGCACCTCCGATCTGGCCGTCTCGCCGCTCTCGCTCGGCGGCAACGTCTTCGGCTGGACGGCGGACGAGGCCCGGTCCTTCGCCGTGCTCGACGCCTACGCGGCGGCGGGCGGCAACTTCGTCGACACGGCGGACGTCTACTCGGCCTGGGTGCCGGGCAACACCGGCGGCGAGTCGGAGACCGTGATCGGCGACTGGCTGCGCAGCCGCGGCAACCGGGACGAGATCGTCATCGCCACCAAGGTCGGCTCGCACCCCGACCTCAGCGGCCTGCGGGCGAAGACGATCAAGCGCGGCGCGGAGGAGTCCCTGCGCCGGCTCGGCATCGAGCGGATCGACCTCTTCTACACCCACCGGGACGACCTCGACACACCGGTCGAGGAGATCGTCACGGCCTTGGACGAGCTGGTCAGGGAGGGGAAGGTCCGCGCGCTGGGCGCCTCCAACATCGGGCCCGACCGGCTGGCCGAGTCACTGGAGTTCGCCGCCCGCGAGGGCCTGGCCGGGTACGTGGCGGTGCAGCCGCACTACAACCTGGTCGCGCGGGCGGCCTACGAGGGCGAGCCGGCGGCCGTGGTGGCGCGCTACGGCCTGGCCGCGGTGCCGTACTCCGCGCTGGCCTCGGGCTTCCTGACCGGCAAGTACCGGCCGGGCGGCGGGCCGGTCGACAGCGCCCGGGCCGTGGGCGCCGGCCGCTACCTGGAGGATCCGCGGGGGCCGCGGGTGCTGGCCGCGGTGGACCAGGTCGCCGAGGCGCACCGGGTGGAGCCGGCCACCGTGGCGCTGGCCTGGCTGGCCTCGCAGCCGACGGTGGCGGCGCCGATCGCCAGTGCCCGCACCGTCGAGCAGTTGGCGCCGCTGGTGGCGGCGGCCGGCCTGGTGCTGACCGAGCAGGAGCTGAAGCTGCTGGACGAGGCCTCGGCCTGATCGGCCGGGGGGGGAGCGGGCGCCGGCGTCCGGTGGCGGGCGCCGGCCTCCGGTGCGTCGGCGGGCGCCGGCCCGCCGCCCGGGCAAGCGCGAGGGGTGGTCGCGGGCGAGTTGCCCGGACCACCCCTGTGCGCTGCCGTCAGACCGGTCTGCCCTCCCTGCGGGAGGGCGGCCCGTCCCTGCGGATCGGACCGTCCTTGCGGACGGGGCGGACGGCCGGGGCGGGCACCGGGGCGACCACTCCGGCCGGGGCCACGAAGGCGACCAGCAGGTGCTCCATCAGCGCGCTGCGGGCGGCCTCGTCCAGCTCGTGGGCGGTGACCCGCTCCAGCCGCCGGACGGCCAGCGCGGCCGCCTCGACGGCGTCGTCCACCAGGACCGTGCGCAGCCCCGCGTCGAGCTCGGCCAGCCGGCGACGGCGCATCGAGTCGGAGACCTCGGGGGCGTAGTCCAGGGCGAGGGGCTGCACCGAGTAGACCTCCAGCCCGGCCGGGGCCACCTCGGCGGCCAGCGCCCTGGTCAGCTCGTCGGAGAACCACTGCCCGTCCCGGAGCGCCGGCCCGGGTGCCGCGTTGGAGTCGCAGGGCAGCGCGGTGGCCGTCCGGGTCAGCACCGCCTGGACCTGCTCGCGCAGGTAGATCTCGTGCTCGGCGACTCCCAGCAGGGCCCGCGCGGTGTCCTTGACCCGCCAGACGATGAGCAGCCGGACCACGATCGGCGTGCCGGTGCGGTCGGTCACCTGGACCGGGTCGCTGCGCCAGTGGCGCAGCCGGACGTCCACCCGGTGGCGGCGCAGCATCGGGTTCACCCAGACCAGGCCGGCCCGGCGGACGGTGCCCCGGTACCTCCCCCAGCGGGTGAGCACCCGGGTCTCGCCGCCCGCGTTGGCCAGCAGCCCGGCCACCGTGAACATGATCAGCAGCCCGGAGCCGACCACCACCGCGATCTCCAGCTCCGTCACCACCGGCGTACCAGCCACCACGGCGGCCGTGCTGCGGAGGTCGGGCAGGTCGCCGAGGTGCGGGACGATGCCGGCCCTGGCCAGGCCCAGCGCCATGGCGGCGAGGGCGGCCAGCACCATCAGCACGGCGAGCCAGCCGGGGGTGGTGCGGGCGGTCCACTCGCGCAGCCCCGGGTCGACCCGAGGGGGGCGCCGGGCCGCCGGGGTGTCCGGGGCGTGGGGGCCCGCGACCGGGGCGGGCAGCGGAGCCGGTGGCGGGGTCGGTGGCGGGGTCGGTGCGGCGTGCCGGCCGAGGTCGCGGACGGGGCGGATCGGCCGGGTGGGCGGCCCGTCCGGCTCGTCGTCGTTGTCGAACAGGGCCACCTTGATCAGCGGTGCGGCCTTGATCAGCGGTTTCGCCGCCGCTCGGGCCATCGCCCGGCCCAGCTGGGTGGCCCCGGCGGGGAGTGACGGCCGCTCGGAGGGATCGCTTGCCGGTGAGGGTTCGCGGGTGACGTCCATGCACGGGTCCTCGGGGTCGGTGGGTCGCGCAACGGGCCCAGATTAGGTTGATAACTCATCAAATGGGACATTCCATCGTGGCGTGTCCGGGTTTTCCGACGGCCCGCCAGGTTGTCCCGACGGGCCGTCACCTCTTCAGCGGCGACGCGATCCGCTGCCGCGGCCGAACACCCGCCTGGTCACCAGGCCCAGCCCGAGCAGGATCATCAGGACGCCGATCGCGGCCTTGCGCCAGCCCGTCGCCGGCGCTCCGTGGGCGGCGGCGGCCGTCCCGGGCGCATCGACGGGCGGCGCCGCGAGCACCCGGTCCGCGCTCTCCGGGGCCGCGTCCTGCGCCATCGGTGCGAACTGCGGCTCGGACACGTCGGGCGCGGCCTCCGGGGCACCGCGTACGGCGCTCGGAGCGGCTGCGGTGCTCGGCGACGCCGCTGCGGGCTGCTCGGGTGACGCCGAGGCGGACCCTGTTCCGGAGACCGACGCCGACGCCGACCCGGAGGTGCTCGGGCCCGGTGCCGCACGGACGGGTGGCACCACGACGGCCGAAGGCACGAGGACGGGCGAGGGCGCGGGGAGGGCGGGTGGCTCCGGGGCGGCCGGTGGCACCACGATCGGCAGCAGGCCGGGCGGCACCGGGGTGATCAGGACCAGGGTGGGCGTCTGGTCGGCCGGGCCGGACACGACCGCTCCGCCAGGTTGCGAGGCGCTGGGCGAGTCCGACGGCGCGCCGGACGAGGGCGACCCGGAGGGCGAGGGTGACCCGCTCGGCGCGGCCGTCCCCGAGGGTGCGGTCACCGCCGACGGCGCAGCGGAGACGGATCCGGACGCCGAAGCGGAGGCGGAGGCGGAGGCGGAAGGCGAGGATCCGGACGGCGCCGCGGTGGGCGACGCGGTGGGCGAGACCGACGGGGATGTGGCCGCCCGCACGGTGACCCGGACGGGCTCTCCCGCCGTGCCGTTCCCGGCCCGGTCGGTGGCGGTGGCGAGCAGGGTCTGCTCGCCGGCGGGCAGGTCGTGGGTGGCCGTGCAGCTCCAGGCGGAGTCCGCGCCGGCCACGGCGCCGCACACGGTGGCCCGCTCCTGGTCGGCGGCCTGGGTGGTGACGGTGACCATGGCGCCGGGTTCGGCCCGGCCGGACAGCCGGGGGCGGGGCGTGCCGAGCGTCTCTCCGGCCACGGGGGCCGCGAGCTGCGGACGGTCGGGCGCGACCGTGTCGACCGTGAGGGCGACCGGCTTGCCGGCGGTGCGGTTGCCGGCCTGGTCGACGGCGGTGGCGGTCAGCTGGTGCCGGCCGTCCACCAGGTTCTCCACCGGCAGGCAGGACCATCCGTGGTCCTCACCCACCTCGGTGCTGCACAGTTCGCTGCCGGCCCGGACCCCGCCGGGAAGGTCGGTCAGGGCCACCGAAACGGTGCTGCCGGGCTCGCCGGTACCGGTGATCAGCAGCCCGGGGTCGTTGGTGAACTCCGGCAGGGTGAGCGCGGGCGGCTCGGGCGGCGCGGTCTTGACCGTGATCCGGACCGGCGTGCCGCGCAGCACCATGCCGCCCTTGGTGGTCTCGACCGGAGTCAGCGTGTGGGCACCCGGGGCGAGCGCGCCGCCCGGGCGGCAGGACCACTCGCTCCCGGCACCGGCCGTGCTCCGGCAGAGCTCGCGCTCCCCCTCCAGCACCGCCACGGCCGCGCCCTGGACGGCGCCCTCGCCGCGGATCTCCGGCCGCGGGTCGGCGGTGACCGTACCGGCCACCGGCCAGGAGATCTCCGGACGGGCGGCACCGACCGCGATCCTCACCCGCTGGTCGACCACCTCACCGGAGTCGGCGAACCCGCCGGGGGTGACCAGTTGCGCGCCGTTGCGGGCGATCCGCAGCCGAGCCCAGGTCTCCCCGGCGACCGCCTTGTCCGGCACCGTCCACTCCAGCGTCGAGCTGCCGGCACCGGCCGGCACCTCGGCCTGGACCCGCTCCAGCGGGTCGAAGCGGCCGTTGTGGTCGAAGTCGATCCAGCCGGCCAGGGTCGCCGGACCGCTGCCCGGACCGACCGGCACCGCGAGGTCGTAGTAATGGCCGGCGGCCGCCTCGGCCGGGAAGTCCAGGGTGGGATCGGCGCCGAGGTACTCGCCCCGGCCGGGCTGGAGCTGCGGCGGCGCCGGGCTGCTCCACGGGCTGCGCAGGCCGGCGCCGTGGTCGAGCTCGACCAGCGGACCGTCGTCCGGCGCGGCCTCGCCCGGCGCGCCGTCGTACGGCATCGGCGGGGGCGGCTGCTCGCCGGGGACGAGCGGCTGGGGGACGGTCTGGGTCAGCCCGGGGCGGGTGCGGCTGCTGGAGCCGCCCGCGTCCTGCCCGAGGAAGAGGTCGGTGATGACGTGCGAGGCGTTGCCGTAGCTCTGCGGCGCGCTGCCCAGCCCCTCGTCCACGGTGACCGTGTACGCCCGGCGCAACGTGGCGGGTGCGGTGGTGGAACCGGACCGGGCGGTGCTGCGCTGTTCCATCCGCAGGGTGACGGTGCTGATGCTGCCGGCCAGTTCGAGGGAGCCGGAGCCGTCCGCCGAACCGTCCGCCGAGCCCTCGCCGGCGGGGGCGAGCTCCCCGGCTCGTACCGTCCAGCCGGACCAGCCGGTCCGGCCGACCAGGGTCGGGGCGGCCGGGGAGCCGCCGGTGACGGTCAGCCGGGTGGCCGTGCCGGTGGTGCCACCCGTTCCGGTGGCCAGTCCGGCCAATCCGCTGACGTGCAGCCGGGGATTGCGGACGGCGCGGGAGAAGGAGATCTGCAGGGTGCCGAGGGTCCGCCAGGAGCCGTCCGCCCGGGGGCGTTTCTCGGCCACCAGAAAGGTCTGGGCCGGATCGCCGGCGCGAAGTCCATCCGTGTAGGAAGGAGTTCCGGTGGGGCGTTCTGCGAGCTTTCCGGGGGCGGCGGTGACGTCGACTCCGGGGAGGGGGGCGAAATCCAGCTGGACGCTCAACCCCGAGGGCAGCGCCGCGCGTCGGTCGCCGGCCCAGGAGTCCGGCGACTGCTGGGCCGGCACGGGGGGTGAATTCCAGCCGATCAGCAGGCCGGCGAGCAGTGCCGCGGCAGCTGCCCGGTGCACCGACCGCCGGGCGCCGGTACGCCTGGCCGGGGGGCCCGGGGTTGCCGGGGCGCGGTGCGGAGACTGTCCGCTCATCCGGCCCTCCTCTCGATGACGTCCGCCAAGTCGCGGGCCAGGCCTAGATTTCGACACAGCCATAACATCCGACAAAAGGGAATCACGATCTGGAGTCCGTCATACTGCGACACCGACAGATCTGCCCGGGTGACACCCGATTGGTCGTCACCCGACCGGCAGCGTAGGACCTACCCGGAACGGTCGGATTCAAGCCATCGCGCCGGCGCGGCACAAGCGGGCTTTACCGACCAATTCCTGAGCATTCATCAGCCATCCCTGTTCGAATTGGCGAACCGCTCAGTAGAGTCAGCGCCCGTGCCTTCCGACCTCGCCGTCCTCCGCGCCAGCTTCGCTGTGGTCGAACGCCGCGCCGATCAACTCACCAAGTACTTCTACGCCCACCTGTTCACCCACAACCCGGGGATCCGGGCGCTCTTCCCGGAGCGGATGGACGAGCAGCGCGACCGGCTGTTCGGCGCGCTCACCCAGCTGGTGCTGCGGCTGACCCAGGCCGACCGGCTGGCCGACTACCTGGCTGCGCTCGGCCGCGACCACCGTAAGTTCCGGGTCCTGCCCGAGCACTACCCCGCCGTCGGGGCCAGCCTGGTCGCCGCACTGAGGCACTTCTCCGGGCACTCCTGGACGCCGGAGATCGAGAAGGCCTGGACCGAGGCGTACGCGGTGATCTCCCAGGCGATGATCGAGGCCTCGCGCGCCCCCTCGGCCGCCACCCCGCGCTGGTGGCAGGCCGAGGTGGTGGAGCGCCGCCGGGCCGCCCCCGACCTGGTCGTCCTCACCCTCGCCCCCGACCGCCCCTACCCCTTCACCGCAGGGCAGTACCTGACGCTCTGCTCGCCGCGGCTGCCGGAGGTCTGGCGCCCGTACTCGATCGCCTGCGCCCCGCGGCCGGACCGGACCGTCGAACTGCACGTCCGCCGGGTGCCGGCCGGCCTGCTGAGCACCGTCCTGGTGAACGACGTGCTGCCCGGCGAGAGCGTCCGGCTCGGCCCGGCGCTGGGCGTCGCGGTGCTCTCCCCCGGCTCCGCCCGCCCGCTGCTGGCCGTGGCCGGCGGCACCGGCTGGGCGCAGATCAAGTCGCTGCTCGAACAGGTCGCCCTGGACGGCGGCCGCCCCACCACGCTGCACCTGGCCGCGCGCCGCGGCGGGGACCGCTACGGGCTGCCCGCCGCCCGGCAGCTGGCCGACCGGCACGGCTGGCTGGAGCTGGTGCCGGCCACGTACGCCGACGGCGGCCCGCAGCGGGACACGAGCGAGCTGCTCCGCGAGCAGCTGCGCCGGCACCGGGACTGCTCCGGCCACGACATCCACCTCAGCGGGCCGCCCGCGCTCGCCCCGCAGCTGGCCGGCCAGCTGATCGGCCAGGGCGCCCGCCCCGAGCTGATCCGGCACGACCCCGGGCCGGTCACCTTCAACCGGGCCCGGCCGCTGACCTCCTCCGAGTGGTTCCTCGACCTGCGGGACGTCGCCTGGATCAACCGCACCGAGCTCGGCTGACCGGGAGCGGGACCGGCGCGGGAACGACGAAGGCCCCGGACGATCCGTCCGGGGCCTTCGGCTGGTGCGCTCAGCAGGATTCGAACCTGCAACCTCTTGATCCGTAGTCAAGTGCTCTATCCGTTGAGCTATGAGCGCTCGGGCGGCCCCGAGGGGCCACGAGCGTGAGTTGTGGTGCGCTCAGCAGGATTCGAACCTGCAACCTCTTGATCCGTAGTCAAGTGCTCTATCCGTTGAGCTATGAGCGCTCGCCCGGCCGAACTGGCCAACCGGGCGGTGCGGGGACAACATTACATGACCCTCGACCTGGGGTGAAATCCATTGCTCCGCCCCCGGCCGGGGGCACAACGCAAGGAGCCCCGTCGGTGTGACCGACGGGGCTCCCCATGGAGGCGGAGGCGGAGGGATTTGAACCCTCGATGGGCTTTAAGACCCAAACCGCATTAGCAGTGCGGCGCCATAGACCGGACTAGGCGACGCCTCCTCCACTCGGACCACGTCGCTGCTGCGACGCACTCCGCGCGAAAGCGATGATGCCACAGCCTGAGGCTCCGGCACCAACCACCGACAACGTTACTAGCCGGGTCGTCCACGGCGCAAAGAAGAATGAGATACTCCAGTCTCCCGAGGAGAGCGCGTGCCGCGAGTCGCAGCGGCGGCCCCCAGCCGTGAGGAGACCTGTCGACGTGAGCAGCAGGCCGACCCGAGGCGCTGCTCGCCTCGCCGCGATACTCGACGCCCTGCCCGACGCGCTGCTGTTGGTGAACAGCAACGGCACCGTCGTGGAGGCCAACAAGGCCGCTGTCCAGAGCCTCCAGGCGCCCGGCACCTCGCTGGTGGGCATGGGCGTGCTGGACCTGCTGCCCGAGTTCGACCCGAGCCGGATCCCCGGCTCGATGCGGCCCAAGGCGAGTGAACCCGAGCGACTGGACGCCCCGGTGCGGATGACCGCCCGGCGCACCGACGGCTCCAGCTTCCCGGTCGAGGTGGCCGGGAACGACTTCGAGGACGACCGTGCCGGGGGCGACAGCCTCGGGTACCTGTCCTACGACCCGTACCGGGAGTCCACCGGGGCGAGCGGCCAGGGGCTGCTGCTGCTCCTGGTCCGTGACGTCAGCGGCCGGCTCGGCATCGAGGCGGAGCTGCGCCGGCAGCACAAGCAGACCGAGATGATCCTGCGGGCCGCCGCCGAGGGCGTCCTCGGGGTCGACCTGGACGGCCGGGTGGTGCTGGTCAATCCGGCCGCGGCGCACATCCTCGACTACCGGGCCAGCGAGCTCGGCGGGCGCGAGCTGCACCCGCTGATCCAGCACTCCCAGGCCGACGGCACCCCGCTGGCGCTGGAGGGCTCGGCGCTGCTGGACACCCTGACCTCGGGCCGCAAGCACCGGGTGCGCGGCACCGTGCTGTGGCGCAAGGACGGCACCCCGGTGACGGTGGACCTCACCACCGCGCCGGTCCGGGACGGCGACCAGCTGGTCGGCGCGGTGATGACCTTCACCGACCGGACCAGGGAGCTGGCGCTGGTCGCCCGCAACGAGCACCTGACCGCCGTGCTGGAGCAGGAGCTCGGCGACGCCCTCGGGGCGCTGCACCGGCGGATAGACGGACTGGCCGGGGATCCCGCCGGGCAGCTCTGGCCGGAGGCCAACTGGACCCTGCGGCGGCTCGCCGACGAGTGCCGCCGGTTCTCCGCGCTGATCGACGGGGTGCTCGCGCACCAGCAGTTCGAGCAGGCGGTGGAGGCCGGCAAGGAGCAGCTGGAGCGCGCCGAGGTCGGGCTGGACTCGGTGGTCCAGCGGGCCGTGGAGCGGGCGGGCGAGCTGGTCGGGCCCGGCCGGGTGCGCTTCTCGGTGCACGCGGCGCCGGTGGAGCTCTCGGTCGACCGGGACCGGTTGGCGCGGGCGCTGGCCCACCTGGTCGCGGATGTGAGCGGTGTCACCCCCTCGCTGGACGTCGCCGGGATCCGGTCGGACGCGCCCGGGCTCGGGGTGCCGGCGATGCCGGCGAGCGGCACCGAACTGCCGATGGTCGTGCTGGCCGCGGCGCAGCGCGGCGAGGTGGCCCGGATCGAGGTGCGGGGGCCGTCCCGCCGCCCGAGCCCGGTCCATCTGCCGATCGCCCGCGCCACCGTCGAGCTGCACGGCGGTGTGCTGCAGCGGCACGAGCTGCCGAACCGGGCCGGAACGACGTACGTGGTGGAGCTGCCGCTGGATCCGTCGGCCAAGCCGGCCGGCCGGTCGAGCAGCGTGCCCAAGGAGACGGACACGGCGATGCTGCCGGACCTGCCGCAGGTGCCGCCCGCGGCCGCCGGCGGGTCGGACGGCGGGGCCGAGGGACGGGAGCGTACCGGGGGCGACCGGGTGGCCGGGCGGGAGGCCGCTCCGGCCGGCTCGGACGGCTCGGAGGGTCGCGGGGTGGCCACCGGGCCGGCGGCCGACCAGGAGCCGGAGCGCCCGCACGGGCGGGGTGCCATCGCGCTCGGCCCGGCGGCCGATCCGGTCGGCGAGGGCGCCGCGGCGGAGCCCGTCGAGGCCGCCGCCGAGCCGGCCCGCCCGTCGCGGCGGCGGCGCGGCCTGCCGTCGGGGGACGAGTCCTCCGGCGCACTGTCGATCCCCGGCATCCCCGACCCGGGTACGCCGCTCTACCCGGGCCTGGAGCAGTCGCTGCCGGCCGCGGTGCCGGTGCCCGCCCAGGGTGAGGCGCCGGCGGACCCGCCGGCCGCCCGGCCGACCGGTCGCCGGCGCCGGCTCGCGGTGCCCGGCGGGCCGGGCGAGGGCGCTGCGGCCGAGGCCGGGCAGCCCGTCCCGGCCTCCGAGCCCGCCGCCGAGCTGGAGCTGGCCAGGCCCGCCCGGGCGGAGCTGCCGGCGGCCGCGCCGAGCGGTGACGGTCCGGCGCAGCAGCCGCGGCCGGTCGGCAGCGGGCTCGGCGAGCTGGCGCCGCCGCGGCCGCTGGGCGGCGGCTTCGCGAGCGCCTTCCCGAGCGCGTTCGCGGACGCCCCTTCGCAGGCGGTCGCGGTGGCCAGGCCCGGCCAGGCGGTCGAGCGGGCCGCGCTGCCGGCCGCCGAGGGCGGCGGGGAGCCGGCGCAGGCCGAGCCGGCGGCTCAGGCGGGTGGCCGGACGCCGCCGCGCCCGGTCTCCGAGCTGCCGATGTCCGGGTCCGGGCGGCCGGAGGAGCAGCAGCCGGGGGCCGCCCCGGCGGATCCGCCGACCATGGTGACCCCCGCGGTGGACGGTGCCCGCCGGCTGCTGGTGTGGCCGGAGCCCGATCCGTCGACCAAGCAGGCGCTGCAGGACCGCGGGTACCGGCCGGTGATCGTCCGCTCGCGGGAGGAGGTCGACGCCCAGGTGTCGGGCTTCCCGGCGGCGCTCTTCGTCGACCCGTTGACCGGGCCGATCACCCGGACTGCGCTGCAGTCGCTGCGGACGGCCGCGTTGAACAGCCGGGTGCCGGTGCTGGTCACCGCGGGGCTCGGCCAGGCCACCCGGGACGCCGCGTACGGCGCGGACCCGGCGGTGCTGCTGCGGGCGCTGGCGCCGCGGGACGGCGAGAACCACGCGGCCCGGGTGCTGCTGGTGGAGTCGGATCCGGACATCGCGGCCGCGATGATCAGCAGTCTGGAGCGGCGCGGGATGCACGTCGAGCACGCGCTGGACGAGAACGACGCGGTCTCCCGGGCCAGCAGCGTGCAGCCCAACCTGGTGGTGATGGACCTGCTCCAGGTCCGTCGTCGGCGGGTCGGGCTGCTGGACTGGCTGCGGGCCAACGACCGGCTGCACCGCACTCCGCTGGTGGTGTACACCTCGGTGGACCTCGACCCGCAGGAGCTGCCGCGGCTGCGGACCGGGGAGACGGTGCTCTTCCTGGCGGAGCGGTCGACCAGCGAGGACGTGCAGTCCCGGATCGTCGACCTGCTCGGGCGGATCGGTGCGATGGGCGAGGTCAGCACGGTCGGCTGAGCGCGGTCCGCACGGCTGGTCAGTGCTGGGCGTGGACGACGGCGTGGCCCCGGCCGCGCCCGATCAGCCAGCGGTTGACCGGGACGGTGACCAGGAAGGCCAGCAGCAGCGCGGCGGCCAGCGAGGCCCAGAAGAGGGTGTCGCCGAGGCCCGCGTCCATCGCGCCGGGGACGGCGAGCACCGTGCCGGTGTCGATCAGTTCCATCACGGCGATGGAGACGGTGTCGGCGGCCAGCGCGACCCTGAACGCCCGACCGAGGTCGAGCCCGGCGCGCAGCATGCCGCGCATGGTCAGCGCGTAGCCGAAGGCGAAGGCGAGCCCGACGGAGAGCGCCACGGTGGCGCCGTTGTGCAGGCCGAGGGCGGTGCCGACGACCAGGCCGAGGATCTCGCCGACGGCGCAGCCGGTGAGGCAGTGCAGGGTGGCCTGGGCGGCGGTGCGCCAGCTCCGGTCGGCCGGGGCGTGGGCGCTGTGCGCATGGTGGTGCTGGTGGTGCTGGTGCTGGTGGTCCATGGCGGGGCCTCCTGTTCGACCTGCGGTCCGATCAGGAGAACCGGATACCCCCCGGGGGTATTCCCTCGGGGGGTATCCGGTGGTGCGGGCTACGCCTTGCCGAGGACGGTGACCTCCAGCCGGTCGGCCGCGTACTCGGCCCGGATGACCTTCTTGTCGAACTTGCCGACGCTGGTCTTGGGCACGGCCGGCACGATCGACCAGCGCTCCGGCAGCTGCCAGGAGGCGATCCGGCCGGCCAGGAAGTCGCGCAGTTCGGGCAGCCCCACGGTGGCCCCGGCCCGCAGCACGACGGTGGCCAGCGGACGCTCGCCCCACTTCTCGTCCGGCACGGCGACCACGGCCGCCTCGGCGACCTCCGGGTGGGCCATCAGGTGGTTCTCCAGTTCGACCGAGGAGATCCACTCCCCGCCGGACTTGATCACGTCCTTGGCCCGGTCGGTCAGCGTGAGGTAGCCGTCGGCGGTGATGGTGCCGACGTCGCCGGTGCGCAGCCAGCCGTCCTCGCTGAACTTGTCCGCCGGCCGCTCCGGATCCTGGCCGGCCCCGGCGAAGTAGGCGCCGGCGATCCACGGCCCGCGGACCTCCAGCTCGCCCTGGGCGTGGCCGTCGTGCGGCATCCGCTCCCCGGACGGGCCGACCAGCCGGGCCTGGACCGAGGCCGGGAAGTGCCCCTGGGTGACCCGGTACGGCCACTCCTGCTCCGGGGTCAGCCCGCCCGGCGGGAGGGCGAAGGTGCCCAGCGGGGAGGTCTCGGTCATCCCCCAGGCGTGCACCACCTGGATGCCGTGGCGCTCCTGGAAGCCCTTCATCAGGGCGGGCGGGCAGGCCGAGCCGCCGATCACCACCATCCGCAGCGAGGAGGTGTCGTAGCTGCCGGCGTCCAGCTCGTCCAGCAGGCCGTTCCAGATGGTCGGCACGGCGGCGCTGACGGTCGGCCGGAACCGGTCGATCATCTCGGCGAGCGGCTTGGGCTGCAGGTGGCGGTCGGGCATCAGCAGGCTCGCGCCGGACATGAAGGCGGCGTGCGGCAGGCCCCAGGCGTTGACGTGGAACATCGGGACGACCGGGAGCGCCAGGTCCCGGGAGGTGAGGCCGAAGCTGTCCGCCGCGTTGACCTGGAGGCAGTGCAGGTAGACCGAACGGTGGCTGTAGACCACGCCCTTGGGGTCGCCGGTGGTCCCGGAGGTGTAGCAGAGCGCGGCGGCCCGGCGCTCGTCGATGTCGGCCTGCCAGGGGTACTCCACCGGGCGCCCGGCGATCAGCTCCTCGTACCCGTGCACGGTGCCGGCGAAGCCGTCGAGCAGCGAGCGGTCGCCCTCGCCGTTGACCACGATGTGCTGGAGGGTGGGGCTCAGCTGCGGCAGGATCCCGGCCAGCAGGGGCAGCAGGCTGCCGTCGACGACGATCGCGCGGTCGGCGGCGTGGTTGACGATGTAGGAGAGCTGGGCGGCGGGCAGCCGCAGGTTGAGGGTGTGCAGCACGGCGCCCATGGACGGCACCGCGAGGTACACCTCCAGGTGCTCGCCGTTGTTCCACATCAACGTCCCCAAAACACTTCCGTCGGTGACACCGAGCTCGTCGCGCAGGGCGTGTGCGAGCTGCGCGGCCCGGGCCCCGACCTCGGCGTAGGTCCGGGTGACCGGCTCGGCACCGTTCCAGGTGGTGACGGTGGCGCTGCCGTGGACCGTCGAGCCGTGGGTGAGGATTCTGGCGACGGTGAGCGGGACGTCCTGCATCGTGCTGAACACGGGTCCTCCTTGACCTGGCGGCACCTGGGGTCGACTACCCGGCAGTAATGACGGGCGGCCGAGCCCTGATTTTGCCGGTCCCGGGCTTCGCTGTCAGCACCCGTCTCCCGTTGCACCGGTCACCTGTCCGGTCACCTGTCCGGGCGCTCGACGGGGCGCCGTCGGGTCGACGGGCGGGGCCCGCGAGGGGGCGCCGTCGGGTCAGCGGGCGACCAGGGCGTCCAGCTGGTCGCGGTCGACGGTGAGGGTGGCGCCGCCGTAGCTCTCCTCGACGTTGCCGTGGTGCTGGTGGATCCGCTGGCGCTCGGTCCACAGGTCGGGTTCGAGCTGGCCGCTGCCGTCCACCGTGGTGGCCCGGTCGTCCCAGCGGGCGTACCAGACGGCGTCCGGCAGCGGGTAGCTGCCGACCCGGGCGGCGGCGGCCAGGTCGGCGATGCCCGAATCGGTGCTGGAGTAGAAGCCCGAGTGGAAGCCCGCGGCGTGCAGGGCCTGGGTCCAGCCCAGGGTGAAGTCGATGACGGCCTGGCTGCAGGCCGCGTCCCCCCTCGGGTACGACTCGATGTCCAGGTAGACCGGGCTGCCGACGGCCAGCTCGAGCGCCGTCAGGCCGCGGACCGCCAGCGCGGCCTCGTCCCGGCCCTGCTGCACGGCCTTGGCAGGGTCGATCCGCTTCGGCTTGCCGCCCGGCTCCCGGCACGGCGCCTGCAGGCCGACGTGGGTGGGGATCAGCTGCCAGCCCATCGCGCGGACCTCGCGCACCCAGGCCGCGGTCAGCCGGGGCTGATCGCAGGCCCGCTGGTCACCGCTGCTGTAGATGCCCAGCGCGCCGTACGGGGAGGCGGTGCGCCAGGCGCGCATGGTCTCCAGTGCGGGGGCGGCGCAGGCGTCGAAGCCGGCGCCGGTGAACACCTCCCGGGGCAGCGCCTCGCGCCGCGCCCGGGGATCGGCCAGCACCCGCCGCCGGGGCGGCGGGGGCGCGGCGACCGCGGGGGCGGGCGCGGCCGCGAGGCCGGCGCTCAGCGTCCCGGCGAGCGGCCGGCCCTGGTCGAGGACGGTCCGGTCGGTGGCCAGGAGCAGGACGAGGGAGGCGGCGGTCAGGGCTGCGGGACCTAGATAGCGCACCCTCCAGTGCTACTGACCCATCATCGGATCGGGCTCCTGCCGCGCAGGGGGGATCGGCGGTTTCACCTGGTCGGGGGCACCGTCTCGACCAGTGGTAATGAGTTTGGAGCTTCTGGACTCCTTACGCCACACTCGTTCCCATGCCCAGCGCCAACTCCTGCGAACCGGCTCTCGCCGACGCCCTTGCCATGCCGCCCTCCCCCAAGGGAGAGCCCGCCGGCGAGCGTGGTGGTTGGCGACGACGCGGTGCGGCGCCCTCCGTCACCATCGATCCACCCCCCGGCGGCACGGCCGGGACGCACCGGCCGACAGCCGGCTCGCGGATCGCGGACGCACAGCGGCGCCTGGGAAGCATCCCGGCGCCGCTGTTGTGTGTGGTGTCGATGTTCGCCGTGCAGCTGGGTATCGCGGCTTCCAAACCGCTGTTCGGCCTGCTCGGCGTCGGCGGCGCCACCTTCCTGCGGCTCGCCCTCGCGGCGGGGCTGCTGCTCACGGTGACCAGGCCCCGGCTGCGCGGCCGCAGCCGCCGGGACCTCGGCCTGGCCGTGCTGCTCGGGGTCGCCTCGGCCGGGATGACCTCGCTGTTCGCCGGAGCGGTCGACCGGCTGCCGATGGGCACCGCCTCCACCATCGAGTTCCTCGGCCCGCTCGCGGTCGCGCTGACACTGGCCCGCCGGGTCTCCCACCTGCTCTGGGCCCTGCTGGCCGGGGGCGGGGTGGTGCTGCTCACGCTGCTCGGCGAAGGCTCCGACGGCGGCGGGCTCGACCCGGTCGGTCTGGCGTACGCCTTCGGGGCGGCGGCCTGCTACGCCGGGTACATCCTGTTCACGGACAAGGTCGGGGCCGCCTTCAAGGGCTTCGAGGGACTGGCCGTCTCGTTCACCATCGGCACCCTGGCACTGGCACCGTTCGGCGCGGTGGAGGCCTGGCACGGGCTGGCCGACGCCTCGGCGCCCGCCCTGCTGCTGCTCGCCGTCGCCGGGGTGGCGCTGCTCATCCCGGTGATCCCGTACGCGCTGGAGATGGCGGCGCTGCGCAGGATGCCGCAGCGGGTGTTCAGCGTGATCGTCAGTCTGGATCCGGCGGTCAGTGCGCTGGTCGGGCTGGTGGTGCTGCACCAACTGCTGGGGTGGGTGCAGGTGGCGGGGATCGCCTGCGTGGTGGTGGCCAGTGTCGGGGCCACCCTGACCGCGCGGCGCTGAGGCTCGGCGCGGGGGCGCGGTGTCGGGGCGCGGTGTCGGGGCGCGGTGCGGCCCGGAGGTGGGCGGGGGAACGCCGACGGGCGGCGCCGTTGCCGGTGCCGCCCGTCATCGCCGGAGTGCGGTGACCCTTTCCGCTCCCGGGTGTCGCGCCCGGCCCGTCCCGTCCGCCGGTCCGATCTCGACCGGCCGACCGCACCGTGCGTCCGACTGTCGGCGCCCCCGCCGTCAGTGGTGGTGCAGGTGATGGGGGAACGGGGCCCGGGGTGTCGTCCCGACCTCGGCGTCAGCCGCCGATGACCGGGGCGAAGACGAAGCTGAAGTCCTTGTTGGACTGATCGGTGAAGACGAAGCCCGAGTTGTCCTTGATCCCGACATTGCTGTTCTGGTTCGAGGCACCCGAGCCCGTGGCGGTCTGCTGGGTTGCGTTGTAGTTGCCGTCGACCGAGCCGAAGATGTTCCCGCTGCCGAAGTTGGACACCACGCTGCTGTTGGAACCGTCGCCGGCGAACGCGCCGTCGTCGGCGGCGGCCGAGCCGGCGCCGGCGATCAGCAGGCCGGCCGCGAGCGGTGCGGCGACCAGCAGGCCGGCCAGCCGGCCGGTGGTGCGGATTCGGGAGCGCGCCATGAGTCCTCCAAGAAGCTGCCGGCCCGGAAAGGGCTGCATTTGCATTGACAAGTAAGGGAGTTCGCTGCCAGACGAACCCCCGGGGGGCTGCGACGCCTAGGGACAGCCTTCCGCAACAAATCGACAAAGCGCCAGTACCGGAAGGGCTTTTCGCCCGTTAGCGTGACTTCACCGCGGCCGCGCATGGCCCGAGCAGAGATCGTTCGTCGACAGACGCTCCGCCGCTGACATGGCGCTCGGCACGAACAGCCGGATCCTGGGCGGGATTTGCGCCGGGCGTGCGCGCGGCCGGTCGCACACCGACCGCACCACCTCGGCGTGCAATTTTGGGCACACGCCCTCGGGGTGGGGATGTCGGCCATTCACCCCGATGTTTTCGGCCAGCCGCCATCAGCAGAATCATCGTGACTGGATGGTCATTTGAATGAACGTCAGAGAGTCTTACCCGGATTCATGATTCCCAGCGGGTCGAAGACCGACTTGATCTGCCGCTGCACTTCCAGGCCCACCGGCCCCAGCTCCCGGGCCAGCCACTCCCGCTTCAGCAGGCCGATGCCGTGCTCCCCGGTCACCGTGCCGCCGAGCTCCAGGCCCAGCGCCATGATCTCCTCGAAGGAGCGCTCGGCCCGGGCCGTCTCCTGCGGATCGGTCGCGTCGAACACCACCACCGGGTGGGTGTTGCCGTCCCCCGCGTGCGAGACCACGCCGATGGTCAGCGCGCCGCGTTCGGCGATCGCGGCCACCCCGGCGAGCATCTTGGCCAGGCGGGAGCGCGGCACCGCCACGTCGTCGATCATCGTGGTGCCCATCCGGTCCAGCGCCGGCAGCGCCAGCCGCCGCGCCTGGAGCAGCAGTTCGGACTCCGCCCGGTCCTCGGCCGGCACCACCTCGGTGGCCCCCGCGGCCCGGCACAGCTCGGCCACCGCGGCCAGTTCGGTGGCCTGCGCCGGCCCGTCGAAGGCCACCAGCAGCAATGCCTTGGTGCTCTCCGGCAGCCCCATCGCGGCCATCTCGTTCACCGCCCGCACGGTGGTGGCGTCCATCAGCTCCATCAGCGACGGTGTGAACCCCCGGGCCATCACCTCGCAGACCGCCGCGCAGGCCTCGTCCGTCCCGGCGAACTCGGCCGCCAGCACCAGCGGCGGCGCCGGCTCCGGACGGAGCGCCAGCACCGCCTGCACCACCACCCCCAGCGTCCCCTCGGAGCCCACCAGCAGCCGGGTCAGGTCGTAGCCCGCGACGCCCTTCGCCGTCCGGCGCCCGGTCCGCAGCAGCCGCCCGTCCGCCAGCACCACGTCCAGGCCCAGCACGTACTCGCTGGTGACCCCGTACTTGACGCAGCACAGCCCGCCGGCGCCGGTGGCGATGTTGCCGCCGATGGTGCAGGACTCCCAACTGGACGGGTCGGGCGGGTACGCCAGCCCGTGCTCCCCGGCCGCCCGCGACAGCACGGCGTTCACCACGCCGGGCTCCACCACGGCCAGCCGGTCGACCGGGTCGATCTCCAGGATCCGGTCCATCGCGACCAGCGAGAGCACGATGCAGCCGTCCACCGCGTTGGCACCGCCGGACAGGCCGGTGCGGGCGCCCTGCGGCACCACCGGGACGCGCAGCGCGGTGGCCGTCCGGAGCACGTGCTGCACCTGCTCGACGGTCCGCGGGAAGACCACCACGGCCGGCGATCCGGCCGCGCAGAACCCGGCCATGTCGCGGGCGTAGGTGGCCGCCACGTCCGGGTCCACCACCACGGCTCCCTCGGGCAGCCCCTGCACCAACCGGTCGACCAGATCACTCACGGCAGCCTCCGCTCCTCGCGCACCTGTCCCGCTCCGCACTCTTCCGCCACGCCGGGGTGGCCGCAAGGCTGCCTCGGGGACCGGTCGGCTCCCGCACGGCACGGGACGGCTCCCGCAGGGCGCGGCGCGGGTGCTGAGGCAGCCGTCCGGAGACAGCCGCTGCCGGGGCGCGTCCTCGGCGGCGTTCGGCGCGTGCCTTGCGCCGCTGGGCCGACGGAGGCCCATGGGGATGACGGGGATGACGGGGAGCCGCGGGCCCTGCCGGGCGGCGGCCGGATCGGGGGACACACGAAGAGGCGGGCGGCCGTACTCGCGGCCATCGGCGGAGCGCTGCTGGTCGCGGGGTGCGGCGGGAAGCCGACCCGGGTCGCGGTCACGGACGCCAACGGCGCCGGCATCGCGGGGGCGATCACCCCCGACGGGCTCGGCCGGGCGCCCACGGCCAGGGCGGTGTTGGTGGAGGCCTCGGACGGCACCCCGGTCCGGGGCCACTGGTTCGGCGACGACCGCTCGACCTGCGCCCGGAGAGCTTCTGGAAGCCGGACACCACCGTGCGGGTCCATTTCCGGACCAGGAAGGTCGAGCTGGCGCCCGGCGTGACGGGGCGACCGACCGCGACGGGTGATTCACCGTCGGCCACTCGAAGGTCAGCGAGGTGGACGCCGCCATCCGGCCGCCTGGGAGCCGGACCGGGCGATCGGGGCGGTCGGCCACCGGGCGGACCGCTGCGGGCGGTCAGCCGTCAGCCGCCCCGAGCGCGCGCAGGACGCCGGCGGGCGTCCAGGCCCCGGCCGCCCCCGGGCGGCTGCTCAGGTAGGCGGAGCAGCGGCCGGCGTCCCAGCCGTGCGCCTCCCGCAGCCCTGCGGCGAGCATCCGCAGGTACCGCGCGGACGGGGGGTTCAGCTCCGCCTCCGCGGTGCGCCAGGGCGCGGTGAAGGTCAGCACCGGGAGCCCGGCCAGGGTGCCCACGCAGAGCAGCGTCTCGTACCGGCCGGCACCCAACTCGGCCCGCCCGTCGGCCAGTACGGCGCTCAGGTCGAGATCCGCGCCGGGTGCGCGGCGGACCTCCTGCGCGGCGATGTCGGCGAACTGACCGGCCCGCAGCAGGTAGCCGCGGGCCGGCAGTTCGCCGTCGTCCAGCGGGTCGTAGAAGCCCATCCCGCCGCCCCAGACCAGCGACTCCAGCGCGAAGTGCAGCCGGCCGGGCAGCAGCAGCGGCACCGCCCGCTCGGGCGGTCGGCGGTCCCGGCTGCCCGGGTGGTCGCGGTCGCCCTCGGCGAGGCGACCCCCGGCGAGGTAGCAGGTCAGCCGGGCGAGGAGCATGTTCGAGGCGTAGGCGGCGTACCAGATCCGGTCGTCGGGCGCGGGTGGCCGGGGCGGCGGGTCGGGGCGCGGGTCGGGGCGGCGCGCCGCGATCGTGGTCATCCGCCCGCCCGTCCTGGCCTGCCGGCCCGCTGCCTCCGGCCCCGGTGACAGCCCCTCGGATCGCGGCCGGCCCGGCGCCCGATTCTGCGGGATCCGCGCGCCCGGTGCGCGGCGACGACCGGTGCGCGGCGCGGGTTCCACCCGTGCGGGGGAACGGGCCGCCGCCGCGCGTACGCCGCGATCGGTCGGTCCCCGAACGGCGCCCCGATCCGTGCCACAGGACTTCCACACCCGCACGCTCCGGGGGCACAAACGCAGAGGGCGGGTACCGGAGGACTTCCGGCACCCGCCCTGCGCAGGTGGTTCTCCTACCAGCGGAGAGCGTGGGATTCGAACCCACGGTACGGGGTCACCGCACGACAGTTTTCAAGACTGTTCCCTTAGGCCGCTCGGGCAGCTCTCCAGGCGGAGGCCAGCCTAACGGGTCCGGCGGGGTTCGGTGCACACCGTTTCCGGGGGTGGGGTCAGTTGTCGCCCTTGCGTTCGCCGAGGGTGACGGTGGTCTTGGCGGCCTTGCCGTCGCGGGTGTACTCGACCTCGACCTTCTCGCCCGGCTTGTGCGTCCAGATCTCGCTGACCAGGGTCGGGCCGCTGTCGGTCGCGATGCCGCCGAGCTTGGTGATGACGTCGCCGGGCTTGAGGCCGGCCTGGTCGGCGGGGCCGCCGGGGGTGACGGCGGGGGTGCCCTGGACGTCCTTGGTCTGGATCTGGGCGCCGTCGCCCTTGTAGTCGTCGTTGCGCAGCACGCCGAGGATCGCGTAGACCGGGGTGCCGTCCTTGATCAGCGTCTCGGCGACCCACTTGGCCTGGTTGATCGGGATGGCGAAGCCGAGGCCGATCGAGCCGGCCCGGCCGCTGGAGCCGCTGGTGTTGGACTGGATCGCCGAGTTGATGCCGATGACCTGGCCGGAGGCGTTCAGCAGCGGGCCGCCGGAGTTGCCGGGGTTGATCGAGGCGTCGGTCTGCAGGGCGTTCATGTACGAGGCCTGGGAGCCGGTCTCGTCGCCGGAGGCGACCGGGCGGTCCTTGGCGCTGACGATGCCGGTGGTGACGGTGCCCTCAAGGCCGTACGGGGCGCCGATCGCGATGGTGGCGTCGCCGATGGCGACCTTGTCGGAGTCGCCGAGCGCCAGCGGGACGAGTTTGTCCTTGGGCGGGTTGTCGAGCTTGACCACGGCGACGTCGTAGCCCTGGGCTCGGCCGACCACGGAGGCCGGGTAGGAGGAGCCGTCGGAGAACTTCACGGTCAGCTTGCCGCCGCTGGCGGCCGGCGCGACCACGTGGTTGTTGGTGAGGATGTGGCCCTCGGTGTCGAAGACGAAACCGGTGCCGGTGCCGGACTCACTGGAGCCCTGGGCCTTGATGGTGACGGTGCTGGGCAGGGCCGCAGCGGCGATGCCCGCGACCGACTCCGGGGCCCGGTCGAGCGCCTTCTTGTTGTCGCCGACCGTCACCGTGGTGCTGGTGTGGCTGGAGGAGCCGACGCTGCCGTCCTTGCCGTCCGTGAGCGAGACGCCGATCGCGCCGCCGGCCAGGCCGGCCACCAGGGCGACGGCCGCGACCAGGGCGATCAGGCTGCCGCGCTTGCGGCGCGGGCCGGGCGGGGTGCCCGGGCCGCCCCACTCGCCCGGCTGGCCCGGGCCGCCGACGCCGCCGGGCGGGGTGCCCCAGCCGCCGAGCGGCTGGCCGGCGCCGAACGGGTGGTGGGCCGACTCGGCGGCGGGCGACTGGTGCGCCGCCTGCGGGTGCCCGGCCGGGGTGACCGGGGCGGCGTACGGGTCGCCCTGCGGCGCGCCCTCGGCGAACACCGGGGCCACCGGCACGGCCGGAGCGGGCGGCACCGGCGGAGCCGGAGCGGCCGGCGGGGGCGCGCTGACGTAGCCCGCCGCGGCGGGCGGCACCGGCGGGGGCGCGTCGATGTACTCGGGCGCAGCCGGGGCGGACGGCTTGGACATGGCGAGCGTGTCTGCGGACTCGACACCCGCCGGCGGCGCGGCGGCCGACGTGGTGTCAGTAGCCGGAGCACCCGCCTCTGGGACGCCGGAGGACCGACCCTCCTGCGGCCCGGTGGACCCACTCTCGTGCTCGGTGCTCACGGACGACCTCCATAGCTGACAGGACCTTGGCCATAGTTTTTCGCATAGCCGATTCAGTTGCCGTAAGCAGCCCCCTGAAGAAGTCATGAGAATGCTTAGGTGCTCCCGACAACCTGCGGCCGTTCCACCCGTGCCGTCGCCCGGTGGTCCCGCGATGCGGACGGCAGCTCCCTGGCCTTGGCGTTCGAGCCGCCGACCGTTAGCCTGGCGCTCCAAACTGAAACGACGCGGGAGCTTGGACCCACCAGGCTGAGAGTGCGCTGTTCGACCGTACGCCATGGGTATCACGGCGGGGGTGGTCGAGGGAGCGCAGACCGCCGGAACCTGTCCGGGTAATGCCGGCGTAGGGAGTATCGGCCATGACGGCTGTTTCGCCTTCCCCTGCCTCGACCTCCGCCACCCCCGTGGCCGAGCGCCCCGAGGCGCCCCTGGTGCTCGACACTGAACCCCCCAGAACCCTGGACTTCCGCGCCCAGTTCGCGCTCTGGGCCAATCTGGGCGTCAGCCTGATCGGCTTCTCCAGCGCCGCGACGGTGCTGGGGGCGGCGGGGGCGGAGCTGTCCTTCGCCGCCGCCGTGACGGCGATCGTGGTGGGCACCGTGATCGGTACCGCGATGCTGGGCGTGGCCGCTCTGATCGGCGCCCGGACCGGCGCCCCGGCGATGGCGGTGCTGCGCGGGCTGTTCGGGACCAGGCTCTCCTACCTGCCCACCGTGCTGAACATCGCGCAGTGCGTCGGCTGGGGCCTGTTCGAACTGATCGTGATCGCGGGCGGTGCCCAGAACGTGGTCGGCACCCAGGGCTGGCGCTGGCTGTTCGTGCTGCTCGCGGGGGCGCTGACCACGGTGCTGACGATCTGGCCGCTGGGCGCGATCGCGGTGCTGCGCAAGTACGTGGCGATCGCGGTGGGCGTCGCGATGGTCTACTTCACCGTCCAGCTCGGCCGGCAGGGCTTCCCCGACCCGGGGGCGGGCAACTGGGACGGCTTCCTGACCGCCACCGACGCGGTGATCGCGGTGTCGATCTCCTTCGTCCCGCTGGCCGCGGACTACACCCGGCACTCCCGCACCCCGGGCACCTCGTTCTGGGGGACCTTCTCCGGCTACACGGTGGCCCAGGTCTGGTGCTACGTGCTGGGCCTGATCGCGCTGCTCCAGCAGCACGGCGACAGCAGCAAGATCTTCGACTCGTTCACCGGGGTGACGGCCGGCTGGCTGTTCCTGCTGGTCCTGGTGGTGCGGGAGACCGACCAGTCGTTCGCCAACGTGTACTCGACCGCGATGTCGGTGCAGAACCTCTTCCCCCGGGTCGACCGCCGGGTGCTCACCGTCGGCATCGGCGCGCTGGTCACCGGCCTCGCCCTGTGGGTCCACGAGCTCAGCGCCGGCTACACCAACTTCCTCTACCTGATCGGCGCGGTGTTCGTACCGCTGTTCGCGGTGCTCGCCGTCGACTACTTCTTCGGTGCCGGCCGCAGCGGCTGGAACCTGGAGCAGGACGCCCCGGCCCGCTGGCTGATGCTGCTGCCCTGGGCGATCGGCTTCGCCACCTACCAGTTCATCGCGCCGACCGCGATCGCCGGCTGGTGGACCGGCTTCTGGCAGAACCTGCAGTCCGGGGTGGGCTTCGTGCCGCAGGCGTGGACCTCGGCCTCGCTGTTCGCCTTCCTGACCGCCGCCCTCGCCACCTGGGCCACCACCCTGGTCCGCAAGGCGGTCTGACGCCGGTCGCGGAGACCGCCGAAGCCACCGCCACCACCGCCGAAGCCACTGCCGGGAGCCACCGCCGCCGGGGAGCTGTTCACCGCACGTTCCCGGTGGCGGTGGCTTTCGGCCATCCGGGCCCGCGTAGGGTGATCGTCGTGGACACCCAGCCCCTCGACCCCGCCGCCGCCTCGTCCGGCGCCCCGGACCGCAGGTCGGTCAAGGTCATCGCGCACCGCGGCTCCTCGGCGGCCCTGGCCGAGCACACCCTGGAGGCCTACCGGCTGGCGATCGAGGAGGGTGCGGACGGCCTGGAGTGCGACGTCCGGCTGACCGCCGACGGTGAGCTGGTCTGCGTGCACGACCGGACGGTGCGCCGCACCTCCGACGGGCGGGGCACGGTGTCGGCGATGACGCTGGCCCAGCTCGGCGAGCTGGACTTCGGCTCCTGGAAGTCGCCGCAGGCCCCGCGGCCCGCCACCGTGCTGACCCTGGCGCAGCTGCTGGAGCTGGTGGCGGACAGCGGCCGCCGGGTCGAACTGGCCATCGAGACCAAGCACCCGACCCGGTACGCGGGGCGGGTGGAGGCCGAGCTGCTGAAGATGCTGGAGCGGTTCGGCCTACTGCCCGACGCGGCGGCGGATCCCTCCGGGTCGACCGTTCGGATCATGAGCTTTTCGGAGCTGGCACTGCACCGGGTCCGCCGGGCGGCGCCGGCCGTGCCGACGGTGTACCTGCTGGAGCGCCGGCTGCCGCTGCTGGGGCGCACCGGGACGCTGCCGGGCGGGGCCCGGATCGCGGGCCCGGGGATCGAGCTGGTGCGGCGCAATCCCGGCCTGGTGCCGGCGCTGCGGCAGGCCGGGCACCGGGTGCACGTGTGGACCGTGGACCAGCCGGCCGACGTGGAGCTGTGCCTGGAGCTCGGGGTGGACGCGCTGATCACCAACCGGCCACGCCAGGTGCTGGAGCAGTTGGGCCGCTGAGCACGGTCGGTTTGGCGGGCGTGCGCCCCGTTGTGGGCCGCTGCGGGCCGCCGCGCCCCGCCGTGGGCCGCCGTGCGCCGTATTCGGGCGCGCGGGGGTGAAGGGGCGCGGAAGGGGGCGCAAAGTGCTCGCCGGGGTATTTCCGACCTGTTTCACAACAGACCGTGAGCATCTAATCACCTTTTGGGCACCGTGCGTTGCGATGCCGGAAATGGCCGTCAGGGATCTGTGAACGCTCGTTTCCGACGCAATCCCAAGGGGCATCCATCCCTCGGCAGAAGCTGAAGGAGGTCCGGGGGTGGCGTTGATGGTGGCGCGTTCTGTGCCTGAGAAGGCCGGGCCGGCTTCATCGACCCTGGCAGTGCCGCACGGTCCGGCGAGCGTGGGCGTGGCGCGACGGCGGTTGCGACGCGATCTGGGCGATCGGAAGATACCGGATTCGGTGATTGACGATGCAGTTCTGATCCTCTCCGAACTGCTCAGCAATTCCTGTCGGTACGCCCGTCCGCTGGCCCTGCTGGCCGAGCTCGACCGGGACGCGGAGCTGCCGGTCGGCCGGCTGGTCACCGCGGGCGGCACGGTCCGGCTCGGTTCGGCCGCGACCGAGCCGAGCAGTGAGCCGAGCGGTGACGGGGATGCGGACGGGGAGGCCGGCGGGGTGCTGGTGCGCTGGCAGACCCATGGCGACGGCCTGCTGACCCTGGAGGTCACGGACGGCGGCGCGGTCACCAGGCCGCTGCCCGCCCGGCCCTCGGTGACCGCCCGCGGCGGCCGCGGGCTGAACATCGTCGGCGAGCTGGCCAGCGACTGGGGGGTGCGGCACGCGCCCGGCCGGGTGACGGTCTGGGCCGAGCTGCCCGCCGACGGCCGCCGTGCCCCGGGCCCGGCCGTGCTGCCCGACACCGCCGGCCCGCACGCCCGCAGCGCCTAGCGGCCGCACGGCCCCGCCGACCGCGGTACGCCCACCCGCGGTACGCCACCCGAACGGCGTACCCGGGTGCCGTGCGCGGGGAAGCCCCGGAATTCTCAGTAGGCTGCCCGGAGCAAGACGTCGCCGTCACCGGGAGAGCCGCACCATGGCCAAGAAGGCCGCCAAGAAGTCGCCGCAGCGCAGCCAGTCCAGCACCGTGACCGCGGGCGAGGTCCCGGTCGTCGGCGCCCGCGAGATGTGCCCGTGCGGCTCGGGCCGCCGGTACAAGGCGTGCCATGGGCGGGAGGCCGCGCACGCCGTGCAGGAGCTGGTGCACCGTCCGTTCGAGGGGCTGCCGGGCGAGGCCGACTGGGTGGCGCTGCGCGAGCTGGTGCCCGCCGCCACCGTGCCGCTGACGCTGGCCCCCGGGGTCGCCGAGCAGGCCGAGGGCGAGGTGCCGTCGGTGACGCTGGCCACCGTGCTCCCGCTGGCCTGGCCGGCCCTGCGCCGCCCGGACGGTTCGATCCTGCTGGGCCTGCAGACCCAGTCCTCCTCCGGCGACCTGAGCCGCGACCTCGCGGACGCCCTGGAGCTGGCGCTGACCACCGCGCCGGGCAGCCCGGTGCCGTCCCGCCGGACCGTGCCGGGCGGCCGCCGGCTGCAGGAACTGCTGGACACCGAGGCCGCGTTCGTCCCGGACGTGCACACCGGCTTCGAGTTCTGGCTGGAGGACTCCGAGGCGGCCGAGGGCGAGGTGGCGGCCTCGCTGGAGCGGGCCAACGCCTCGGCCATCCCGACCGAGAAGCTCGCCGGCGTGGACGCGGCGTACTGGTGCGGCACCCCGGACAAGAACCACCTGCGCTGGGTCATGACGGTGCCGGAGGAGCAGCTGCTGGACGCGCTGGCCCGGCTCTCCACCGCCGGCGAGACCTCGCTCGGCGCGGACACCCGGCTGGTCGGCTCGTTCCGGGCGCACGGCCTGATCGTGCCGGTCTGGGACCTGCCGCTGGAGATGACCGCGGCCGACTGCGAGCAGCCCGCCGCCGCCTTCGCCGAGAAGCTGGCCGCCGCGCTCAAGGAGACCGAGCCGCTCAGCGCCGAAGAGCGCCGCTCCCGCGCCAATCTGGTGAACCGTCAGGTCACCTTGAACTGACCGCACGGTGACGGGTGTCACAATTCGCCCACATCGGTCCTGGTCGCGGAGGATTCCAAGACCCGGGCCGCGCGGACAAATTGGCGCGCACGCGGATCTTTGTTACTGTTTTAAACAGTCCGGTCGCTGGTGCATCCCCCGTCGCCAGCGGCCGGGCCTTTCCTTTTTCCGGACGGCCCGCAGGACAGTACGCCTGCGGCCGACCGAGCGCCGTCGATCAGAACGGCAGCCGGGTGCCGTCCGGTGCGGCCGCGGCCACCGCGATCAACCCGGCGAGCAGCGCACCCACTTGCGGCAGCCAGAGCCCGTCGGGCCGCGGCGCGCGCACCCACTGCACCGCACCGGCGCCGGTCCGCGAGGGCGGCAACGGCAGGTACCCGCCCGGGCCGTGGTAGCGCAACGAGCCGGGCACCCAGTCCCGTTCGGCCAGCAGCTCGCCCAACTCCTCCAGCGTGTACGGGGCGACCAGCAGCAGGTACCTGGTCGGGGTGGCCAGCACCGGGCCCAGCGGCACCCCGATCCCGTCGAACCAGGCCAGCAGCCGGGCGCCCGCCGCCGCCGGGACGCTGACCGCGCAGACCGTACGGCCGGTGGCCACCAGCACCGGGGCTCCGGGCGAGCGCCGCTCCCACCACCAGCGCACCATCCGGGTGTCGGTGGTGGCGGCGAGCAGCGAGGGCTCGTGCGGATGCCCGCCCGGCACCGGGCAGCAGACGTCGCCGCAGGAGCAGGGGCCGGCCGCACCGCGGACCGTCCGGGCCCCCGGCAGCACCGGCCAGCCCAGCTCGGCCGCCGCGAGGGCCGCCGCCAGCGCCCGGCGCCGGCCGCCGGGCCGCCGGGCGCGCAGTTCCCGCCAGGGCACCGGCTGCCACCGGGCCACGGCCCGCCGCAGCGGCTCCAGTCGACGACGTGTCCGACGCATGGGCACTCGTTCCTTTCCGCGACCATGAAGCACGGGACCGTCGATCGGCGCGTCGGCCGGGCGGCTGCCGCACGGCCCGGCCGAGGTGACCCAAGGGGGTGGGTGAGGGGCGGAGCCGGGTGGACCGGCTCGCTGGAACGAGAATCCCTCATACGTCCGGATGGACGCCTCCCGGCAGCTCCTGGTTCCACCGTACGAGTGAGTCAAACCTGGGCGGGCCGGCCGGCGCGGATGCGAAGCATACGATCCGGAGCACCACTTGACTGCGCGTCGGCTTGGCCGACGGCGCCGTCGGCGCGTCCGGGCCGCCCCGCCCGGGCGGCGCCGCGCCCCGGCCGGGGTCACGATCCGGCCGAGCGGCCTTGTCAGAATTCTGGACATGCCCCGATCGGCCTGTGTACAAGTGGTGGATTGTTGCCGAGTAGTGAGATAGCAGTCGTTTTGGGCGGTTCCGGGGGTCCTGCGTGACACGTACCACTTTGCGGGGAGTTCCGACATGACCGATGCCCGGCCGCTCCACCTGGTGCCGACCGAGCCCGCTCCGTCCGGCCCGATCGCCCTGTCGAGCACCTCCGCCGCGCTGCCCGGGCCGGCGGTGGCGGACGAGCTGCCGGCCGGCTTCCCGGCCGGGGCCCCGGAGGGGCTGCAGGACCGTTTGACCGGATGGCTGTCCGATTTCACCAGCCTGCACGAGCACACCGAGCTGCTGGTCCGGGCCCGCGGCCTCCCCGCCGCGCTGGACGCCGTGCTCGCCTCCGGGGCGGCCCTGCTCGGCGCCCCGCGGGGACTGGTCACCACCACCGCCCGGGGGGTCGGCCGCCCGGTCGGGCTCGGCCTTGACCGGGCCGGGATCGGCGCGCTGGAGACCGTGCCGGCCGAGCACGGCCCGTTCGCCGGCCTGCTCAGCCGCCCTTCGGAGACCGGTCGGCTGATGATCTCCGACCTGGCCGAGGACCCGGCGGTCGGCCACCGGTTCCGTGAGGTGGCCGCCCAACTCGGCCTCGGCGCCTGCTACGCGCTGACCCTGGCCACCGAGCAGGACGGCCCGCTGGCGGCCGCGGTCTGGTTCTACGACGAGCCGGCCCGGCCCGACGAGCGCCGCCGGCAGCTGGTCGAGCGGTACTGCGAGTTCGCCGCGCCGCTGCTGTCCCGGCAGTTGGAGGCGGACACCGCGGTGCGCGCCACCGGGGCGCTGCGCCGCAGCCTGCTGCCGGACCACCTGCCGGTGCTGCCCGGGGTGCGGCTCGCGGTCCGCTACCGGCCGGCCGCCCTGGAGCACTCCTGCGGCAGCGACTGGTACGACGCCATCGCGCTGCCGGACGGCTCGCTGGGGCTCACCGTCGGCAGCGTCTCCGCCGACCGCCCCGGCGCCGGTCCCGGCGCCGCCGCCGGCGCGGCCGCCGCGATGGGCCGGGTGCGCGCGGCGCTGCGCGCGTACGCGGTGCTGGAGGGCGAGGACCCGGTGTCCGTGCTCGGCGACCTGGAGCTGCTGCTCAAGACCACCGAGCCGAACCGCTCCGCCACCGCCGTCTACGCCTGCGTCCAGCCACAGGAGCGCCGGGTCTCGCTGGCCGGTGCCGGCCACTGCCCGCCGGTGCTGGTCACCCGGTACGGCGCCGACTTCGTGGAGACCTCGCTCTCCGCCCCGCTCGGGATGCTCAGCTGCTGGGAGGCGCCGGGCATCGAGTTCACCGTCGAGCGCGGCGACGTGCTGGTGCTCTGCACCGAGGGCCTGGCCCGCCGCTGCGGGCCGACCCTGCACGCCGGGCAGGCCGCCCTGCGCCGGGCGGCCGCGGACGCGCCCCGGGACGTGCGGTTCGACCCGGACCGGCTCTGCGCCCACCTGCTGGAGACGCTGGTCGGCGAGGTGCCCGAGGAGGGCGCGACCGACGACCTGGTGCTGCTGGCCGTCCGCTTCGACTGACCGGGCGCAACCTCCGAACGGGTGATCGGGCCGGCATCCGTACCATGGGAGCCGAGGCCGCCCACCACCCCGCGATCCGGGGTGCCCGGGGCGGCGCCACGCGCGCAAGGAGGCGACGTACGTGACCGAGGACCGTACCCCGGCGGTGTCCGACAACCCGGAGGGCCTGGCCGCGGAGGAGGAGTTCGAGGGCCGCAAGAACGGGCTCTACTCGGAGGTCTCCGACGAGCTCGCAGCCTCGATGAAGTCCGGCTGGGCCGACACCGAGCTGCGCGGCCTGGAGCCGGTCGAGCAGGCCCCGTACACGGCCGCCCGCCGCGCCGCGCTGTCCGCCCGCTTCCCCGGTGAGCGCCTGGTCGTCCCGGCCGGCCACCTGCGGGTGCGGGCCAACGACACCGACTACGCGTTCCGCGCGGCCAGCGAGTACGTCCACCTCAGTGGCGACCAGAGCGAGGACGCCGTGCTGGTCGGCGAGCCGACCGGCGAGGGCCACGAGTTCCACCTGTACCTGCGCCCGCGCTCCGACCGGGAGAACGGCGAGTTCTGGCTGGACGGCTACGGCGAGCTCTGGGTCGGCCGCCGGCACAGCCTGGCCGAGGCCGAGCTGCGCTACGGCCTGCCCTGCAAGGACGTCCGCAAGGCCGCCGAGGAGCTGGCCGCCGCGCCCGCCCCGACCCGGATCGTGCGCGGCTACGACGTCGAGCTGGAGAGCGCCCTCGGCGAGCAGCTGGACGCCGCCAAGGACGAGGAGCTCAAGGTCTTCCTGAGCGGGCTCCGGCTGGTCAAGGACGCGTGGGAGGTCGCCGAGCTGCGCGCCGCCTGCACCGCCACGGTGAAGGGGTTCACCGACGTGGTCCGGGAGTTGGACCAGGCTGTCGCCACCTCCGAGCGCTGGATCGAGGGCACCTTCTGGCGCCGGGCCCGGGTCGAGGGCAACGACGTCGGCTACGGCTCGATCGCCGCCGCCGGCCCGCACGCCACCACCCTGCACTGGGTGCGCAACGACGGCGACGTCCGGCCCGGCGAGCTGCTGCTGCTGGACGCCGGCGTGGAGACCGCCAACCTCTACACCGCCGACGTCACCCGCACCCTGCCGATCAACGGCCGCTTCGACGACCTCCAGCGCCGGATCTACGACGCGGTGTTCGACGCCCAGGAGGCCGGCATCGCGGCGGTCCGCCCCGGCGGCCGGTTCCGCGACTTCCACGACGCCGCGCAGCGGGTGCTCGCCGAGCGCCTGCTGGCCTGGGGCCTGATCGACGCCTCGGTGTACGACCTGGAGAAGGTGCTGGAGCTCGGCCTGCAGCGCCGCTGGACCCTGCACGGCACCGGTCACATGCTCGGCCTGGACGTGCACGACTGCGCGCACGCCCGCCGGGAGTCCTACGTGGACGCCGAGCTGGTCCCCGGCATGGTGCTGACCGTCGAGCCCGGCCTGTACTTCCAGCTGGACGACCTGACCGTGCCCGAGGAGTACCGGGGCATCGGTGTCCGGATCGAGGACGACATCCTGGTCACCGCCGACGGCAACGAGAACCTCTCGGCCGGACTGCCGCGCCGCGCCGAGGACGTCGAGTCCTGGATGGCCGGCCTGGCCGGCTGACCTGCCGGTCGACCGCTGCCGTGACGGGACGGGCCCGGGCCGATCATCGGCCCGGGCCCGTCCCGTCGGATCAGCGGAGCTGGATGCCGGCCCAGGCGATCACGCTCGCCTGCCCCGGGTCCGGGAAGTCCGCCGCCACGGTGGTGACCACACCGCGGTAGTCCTCCGGCCTGGCGACGTCGAAGAGCGCCAGGTCGGCCTTCATCCCGGGGCAGGTGGCCGGTCCGAAGGTGAAGCCCGGCCAGACCGCCCCGTCGGTGGCCGACAGGTGGGTCGTGCTGAGCACCCGGGCCAGCTGGTCGAGGACGCCGGGCTGGTGCCAGAGCGCCTGCTGCGCCGTCAGGTCCTTGTCGGAGACGTTGCCGCGAGCCCGGTAGAGCTCGGTGAGCTTGGCGTAGTCACGGGCCTGCGCGGCCTCCAGCACCCGCTGCGCCACCTTCAGCACCGGGTCCTGGCCGGGGGCGGGGCTCTCCTTGCAGTCCGAGCCGAGCTGGGCGGTGGACACCGACGCGCCGGGCTCCACCGTGGTGGCGAGGCTGTGGTGCACCCCGCTCAGGTCCAGGCTGTCCAGGATCGACTGCAGGTCGTCCTCGCGGGCCGGGGCGAGACCGTGCGCGCTGACGTAGACCTCCTGGGTGACGAAGTCCCAGCGCCGCACCGTGAAGGGCTCGCCGGACGCGCACGTGAGCTTCCAGGTGGCCTGCCGCGACTGGTGGCCGGCCAGCTTCGCGACCTTCAGGCTGTAGCTCTGCAGGGCCTGCTGCTTGGGCGCCCCGTCCGCACCGTTCTCGATCTTCGGGGCGTCCGGCGCGTAACAGGCGCCGGGCTGCCGCTGCCATCCGTCGCTGCTCTGGACGTCGGCCGCCGCCGGGAAAGCCGCCCCGATCAGCTCGTCGGCGGCCGCGTAGACGGTGAGCTTGATCCCGTAGGGCTCGCAGGTGAACGGCGACCTGGGGTGGGTGTCCGCGGGCCGCAGGCACTGGTCCGGCCCGACCGGCGGGTCGGCGACCCAGCCCGCCGGCAGCTCGAAGTTGACCTTGCGGAAGGTCTGCGGGATGGGGCCCTGGGCCTGCTCGCCCGCGCCGGCGGACTCGCTCGCGGTGGCGCTCGACGAGGCGGACGGGCTCGGGCTCCCGGACGGCGCCGGGCTGGCCGTGATGCTGGCGGCCGGCGCCGGGTCCTGGCGCATCGCCGTCGGGTGGGTGTCGATGGTGAAGTACCCCAGCACGCCCGCCGCGAGGCCGAACAGCGGGACCGCCACCGTCAGGACCGGCCGGAGCCGGCGGATCCGGGTGTTCGGCGGGGCGAGCGGCCGCAGGCTCTGCGCCGTCACCTGAGCGGCGCGGGCCGAGAGCGCCCCCCGCAGGAGGCGTTCGGTGGCCGTCTCCTCGTTCTCCGGCTTGTTGGTCATCGGGCCTTCTCCAGCTGCTTCTCCAGGGCGTCGAGCGCCCGGCTGGCGGTCGACTTCACCGCACCCCGGGACAGCCCCAGGGTCTCGGCGATCTGCGCCTCCGACATGTCCGACCAGTACCGCAGCACCAGGACCTCGCGCTGACGCTGGGTCAGCTGGTCCAGTGCCACCAGCACCCGGCGGTGCTCGTCGTTGAGAACGGCGTGGTCCTCCGCCGACGGGGCGTCGGCCTCGTGCGGCGGCACGTACTCGCGGGCCGTCTTGCGGCGCCGCAGGACCGAGCGGGCGCCGTTGACGACCGAGGTCCGCAGGTACCCGAGGGCGTTGTCGAGATCGTCCAGCTGCTCGCCGTGCTTCTGGTAGAGCGCGGTGAAGGCCTCCTGCACCACGTCCTCGGCGATGTCCTGACGGTCGACCAGCAGGACGGCCATCCGCACCAGGCCGAGCCGGTGGGCGTGGTAGAGGTCGGTCAGGGTGGGGCGCTCCTCCTGCGCGTCCCGGCCGCCGCGCAGCAGCCGGAACCTGGACCTGCGGCCGGCCTCGGCCGACTCGGTCCCCGCCTCTGCCGGTGCCGCGAACAGCAGCCGCAGAATCCCCCGCACCCCACCCCGGGTACCGAACCCGGAGATCGGGGCGATCACCATGGACATGTACTTTTCCCGCTCCCCGCCGAACAGTGATCACGGTCGATGATCCGCAAGATTGTCGCACCGGCGTTCGCAGGCGGACGACCGCCCCCGGCGCGTGCGCGCGCTGCCGGCCGGGGCCCGGCACCTGCGGCGCGTGCGCGCGCTGCCGGCCGGGGCCCGGCACCTGCTCGGGCCCGGGCTCGGACGCGGGCCCGGACACGGGCCCGTGATCGCCGGACACGCCTCAGCCCCGGACGGCGAGCTGACGGGTCGACAGTTCGGCGTGGTGGCCGTCGGCCTGGGCCCCGACCGCCACGGTCAGCGAGGTGACCGCGCCGGCCGCCGAAGGGGCGAGCGAGATCCGGAACCTGGTCTCGGCGCCCGCGCCCGCGCCGAGCCGCTGCCGGAGCCGGTCGGTGTCGACCCGCAGGCCGTCCCGGGCGCCGCTGCACCCGCTCTCGGTGGCGATCTGACGCCAGGTGCCCTCCTGGAACACCTCCACCCGCACCGCCTCGGGCGCCAGGTACGCGCCGTCGACCTGGCCGGAGCCCGACCCGGTGAGCAGCAGCAGCTCGGGCTGGGCCGACCCGAAGGCGGCGCCGGTGGGGTTGGTGATCCGGGTGGTCAGCTCGACCGCCGGGCCGCCCGCCCGCAGCTCGGTGCCGGGCCCGGCGAGCAGGGCGGCGGCGGGGCGGTGGGGGTCGACCACCTGGACGCCGGTCAGTGCCTCGCCGATCTTGTCGAAGGTGCCCCGGTCCGGGCGCAGGTAGGCGTCGGCCTCGATCCGCAGGGTGCCCGGGCCGTTGTCGGCGGTGAGCCCCATCCGGTACTCGATGGTCCGGCTCGCGCCCGGGGCGAGCGAGAAGGCGGCGGCGTCGCCCTGCTGCGCGTAGTCCATGCCGGTGCCCTGGCTCAGGTCGAGCGCGGTCCAGTGGTCACCGTCCCGGCGCTCCAGGCCGCCCGAGGCCATCGGGGCGAAGATCGCGCAGCGCGCGCCGTCGAAGAACCGGGACGCCACCACGGGGGCGATCCCCTCGACCCGCCGGCCGGTGGCGTTGGTCCAGGTGACGGAGAACGGCACCCGGTCGCCGCCGGCCTCCACCCGGCGGCCCGCGGCGAGGCCGTCGAACCGGATCTCGATCCCCTTGCCGTGCGCCGGTGCGGCGGGCCGGTCGGTGGCCGCCCCGGTGCCCGGGGAGGTGCTCGGCCGCACGGCGGCCCGGGTGGGCGCGGTGGCGGTGGCGGGAGCGTCGGAGGACGGTGCCCCGGTGGCGGGAGCGGCGGCGGACGGTGCCCCGGTGGCGGGAGCGTCGGCGGGCTCGGACGGTGCGGTGACCGGCACGGCCGGGACCGGTACGACCGGGGCGAGCGCGGCGCGGACCGAGGGGGCGGCGCCGGCCTGCCCGGCCTGCGGGCCGTCGCAGGCGACCAGGCCGGCCGCGGCCACGGCTGCCAGCGGCAGGGCGAGCGCCAGTCGGCGGCCGCGGCGGCCCCAGCCGGACCGGGCGGCCTGGGCAATCGTGATGTTCTTCGCAAAACGGATGTCGATGGGCGTGTTCATGGTGCGCTCCCCCACGGAGTGGATGTCCTCGGATCGGTGAGAGCCCTGCCGATCAGCCCCGGCGCCGCCGGCTCCCGTTCCCCGGGCTCTCAACCTGATAGACGTCCATCCTCCCCGGAGGTTGCAGCCGGTTTCGAAGAGATGTGAGGAGATCTGCGGACGGGGTCAGCAGACCAGTCCGAGGTCCGCCGGCGAGGCGGTGGCCGGGTCGATCGGACGCCGGCCCTCGGTGGGCCAGCCCTCCCGGACCCAGTACTCCAGGCCGCCGATCATCTCCTTGACCTCGCGGCCGAGCGCGGCCAGCTTCATCGCGCCCTTGGTGGAGCCGTTGCAGGCCGGGCCCCAGCAGTAGACCACCAGCAGGCCGGACGGCAGCTCGGCCAGGCGCTCGGCCGTGATCCCGGCGAGCGGGAGGCTGATCGCGCCGGGCAGGTGCGCCTTGCGGTGGGCGCCCTCGGCCCGGACGTCGACGAGGGTGAAGTCCTGCCGCCCGTCGCGCAGCGCGTACCAGACGTCCGCCGGGTCGGCCTGGCAGCCGAGCCGCTCGGCGAAGAAGGCGAAGGCCCGCTCGGGTGCGAGTGCGGGGATCTCGGTCACGGGAGAGGCGGTGGTGGTCATCTGCGGACTCCTGACGGTCTGTTGCGGGTGCGTTCCCGACAGGTCGATCCTCCGGTCCGGGCACCGCGCCCCGACAGTGGCGGGTACGACTACACTCGTCAAGATCCCGCCAGGCTGCGCAAGTGGGGAGAACAGTGACCGAGCAGCGGACCGGCGGCCCGGTGGCCGTCAGCATCGGACGGCGCCCGGAGCCCGTGCACACCGTCGCCGTGTACGTCGTCGACGGCATGGCCCCGTTCGAACTCGGCGTGGTGGTCGAGGTGTTCGGCCTGGCGCGGCCGGAGGTGACCGGGCTGCTGGCGGCGCCCTGGTACGACGTGAAGGTCTGCGCGGACCGGCCCGGGGCCGCGCTGAACGCGGTCGGCGGCTTCACCCTGAGCGCCCCGCACGGGCTGGAGGAGCTGGCCGCCGCCGACACCGTCGTCGTGCTGGCCGTGCCCAACCCCTTCACCGGCGAGGTCTCGCCCGGCCTGGTCGCCGCGCTGCGCACGGCGCACGAGCGCGGGGCCCGGATCGTCTCGATCTGCTCCGGCGCCTTCGCACTGGCCGCCGCCGGACTGCTGGACGGCCTGGCGGCCACCACGCACTGGCGGTACGCCGAATTGCTCCAGCAGCGCCACCCGGCGGTGCGGGTCGACCCGGACGTGCTGTACGTGGACAACGGGACCATCCTGACCAGCGCGGGCAGCGCGGCCGGGATCGACCTGTGCCTGCACCTGGTGCGCCGCGACCACGGCGCCAAGGTGGCCAACACGGTGGCCCGCCGGTTCGTGGTGCCGCCGCACCGGGACGGCGGCCAGGCGCAGTTCATCGAGGCGGCGGTCCGGCCGGTCGAGGAGGAGGACGACGGTATCGCCCGCTCCATGCGCTGGGCGCTGGACCACCTCGCCGCGCCGCTCACCGTGCCGCTGCTGGCCCGGGCCGCCCGGATGTCCGACCGCTCCTACCTGCGGCACTTCACCGCCCGCAACGGCACCAGTCCGATGCGCTGGGTGATCACCCAGCGGATCGCCGCCAGCCTGCCGCTGCTGGAATCCCCGGACGGCACGGTGGAGGAGATCGCCGGTGCGGTCGGCTTCGAGAGCGCCGCGACCTTCCGGCACCACTTCGGCCGCACCATGCACACCTCCCCCACCGCCTACCGGCGCACCTTCGGCCGCGGGGCGGCCTGAGCCCCGCTGCCGGCGGGCGGGGGTGCCAGGCCTGCGGCGCCCGGCCGGCACCGGTCGCCCGCGAGGTCAGCCGCCGGTGTGCCGGTCCGCGTTGGCGATGATCGCGTCGTGCGTCCACCGCGCGAGGCCGACCGCCAGCTTCTCGTAGGTGGCGGTGAACCGCGGATCCGCGAGGTACATCGCGGCCAGGCCGCGGTGGATCTCGTAGCCGCAGTCGTAGAACCGGGCGGTGATCTGCTGCCGGTGCTCCTCGGCGAGGTCCATCGCCCGCACCGAGTCGGCCGGCAGCCCCGCCGTGAACGCCGCCACCAGGCGGCCGTTGAGCTCCTCGCCCTCCGCCTTGATCTCCTCCCAGTCGGCCTTGGCGTAGCCGGCCGTGCGCCGCTGGGACTGCGCCCAGGGCTCGGAGCCGCCGTACTTCCGCCCGGCCTCGGCCTCCCAGCCCTCGTCGTAGTCGGGGCCGAACACCTCGAACTTCTCCTCCGGGGTCAGCTGCATGCCCATCGTCCTTGCCTCCATCGCTCGTTCGACCGCCGCGGCCAGGTCCTGGAGGTGTCTGATCCGGTCACCGATCAGCCGGTGCTGCCGGCGCAGGTGCTCGGACGGACCGACCGAGCGGTCGTCCAGGATGGCGGCGATCTCCTCGAGGGGGAACCCGAGCTCGCGGTAGAACAGGATCTGCTGCAGCCGGTCCAGGTCCGCGTCCGCGTAGCGGCGGTACCCGGCCGAGGTGCGGCCACCGGGCGACAGCAGGCCGATCTCGTCGTAGTGGTGCAGGGTGCGCACCGTCACCTTGGCGATTCTGGCGAGCTGTCCCACGGTGTAGCTGTCCGCCGAGGGCATCGGGGTCCTCCCTTCTCTCCTGGCTCCAGCCTGGATCCTCACGTCGCGTGAGGGTCAAGCCGCGGGCTCCCGGCGGTGCCGTCGGGCTCCGGGCGCCGGGGGCGTACGCCGTACGAGTCTCCGAGCGGGACGCGCGGAGAGCGGCCGGTACTTCGGCACACCGGCCAATTGTCCGGCCGTGCGCCGTTGAACAGGATGAACGCCATGATGACGACTCCGCTGCCCCGCCGCCTGGCCGCCGAGGCGGTCGGCACCGCGGTGCTGGCCACCGTCCTGGTCGGCTCCGGCATCCGGGCCGCCGGCCTGAGCCGGGACGGCGGGGTGCAGCTGCTCGCCAACGTGCTCGCCTCGGTGCTGGCGCTGGCCCTGCTGATCGCGCTGTTCGCGCCCGTCTCCGGCGGGCACTTCAACCCGCTGGTGTCGGCCGCCGCCTGGTGGAGCGAGCGGCGCAGCGGCCTCGGGCCGACCCTGCGCGAGCTGGGCGGCTACGTGCTGGCGCAGACGGCGGGCGCGGTGCTGGGCACGGGGCTGGCGAACGCCATGTTCGAGCGGCCCCTGGTGCAGCTCGCGGGGCAGCGGCGGGCGGCCGGGCATCTGTGGCTCGCCGAGGGGGTGGCGACCGGGGTGCTGATCCTGCTGGTGGTCGGGCTGGTGCGCGGCGGCCGGGCGCGGTTGCTGCCGGTGGCGGTGGCGGCCTGGGTCGGGGCGGCCTGCTGGGGCACCTCGTCGGGGAGTTTCGCCAATCCGGCGCTGACCCTCGGCCGGGCGCTGAGCGACGGCTCCACCGGGATCGCGCCGGCGTCGGTGCCGGCCTTCGTGCTGGCGCAGGCGGCGGGTGCGGTGGTGGGCCTGGCCCTGGTGCCGGTGCTGTTCGGCCGCGGGCGCGACCGGGCGCCGGACGACGCCCGGGAACTCCTCGCCCCGGCCTGAACACGCGGCCGGGCGGGGCGGAGCGGGGCGGGGCGGGGCGGGGCAGGGCGGGGTGCCGACCGGTCAGTCGGCCACGCCCAGCTCCCCGGTCACCTTCTCGATCTTCACCCGGACCAGCAGCTCACCGGGTACGCCGTTGCGCGCCGCGTACTCCTCGGCCCGGTCCTCGCCCATGTAGCGGGCCGCGATCCGGCCGGCCCAGGCGCGCACCTCGGACAGCTCCTCGCTGATCGAGGCGGTGCCGCGGACCACGACGTAGGCGAACGGCGGCCGGTCGTCGTCGACGCAGAGCATCACCCGGCCGTCGCGGGCCAGGTTGCGGCCTTTGACGGTGTCCTTGCCGGTGTTGAACACCAGGTCGTCGCCGTCCAGCAGGAACCAGATCGGGGCCAGGTGCGGGCCGCCGTCGGCGCGGGTGGTGGCGAGCTTGCCGGTACGGGTGCCGTGGCTGAGGAACTCGCGCCACTGGGGCTCGGTCATTCGGGTCATGCGCCCCATCCTGGCCGAGCCGCCCGGCCGGAGCCAGGCGGCGGGCCGGGCGGGGGCGGCGGGCCGGGCGGAGCCGTTCCCGCGCGCCGGACGGCCGCGGGGTGGGTCAGTCCGCCTCGCCGTAGCGGACCAGGTAGCCGGCGAAGGTCGCCATGTCCTCGTCCGACCAGGTCTCGAAGCGCTTGGTGAAGGAGCGCCGGCGCTGCTGGTACGCCTCGGCCAGCAGCTGGGTGCCGGCGTCGGTGAGCCGCAGCAACTGGCCGCGCTGGTCCTCCGGGTCGGCCTCCCGGGCCAGCAGGCCGAGCCGTTCCAGCGCGCCGACCTGGCGGCTGACCGTGGACTTGTCGAGCATGAAGTGCGAGGCCAGGTCGGCGCCCCGGCAGGTACCGCGCTCGTTCACCAGGTCGAGCATGCTGTAGGTGACCAGCGAGAGGTCCGGGTGCAGCTGGGCGGCCTTGTGACGGGCCCGGCGGGCGAACGCGGTGAGCTCCCGCTGGATGGTCTCCAGCGCGGCGTCGCGGTCGGGCATGGGGGTTGCTCCTTAGGATCCGGTTGCTGCCCCCCACGGTAGGGGCTCGCCGCGGGTTCGCAGCCCCCGGCCGACCCCGGAGGTCACACCAGGTCGGAGAGCTCGCGCAGCAACCGGGCCTTGGCCCGCGCGCCGACCAGCGTACGGACCGGCTCGCCGCCCCGGAAGAGCATCAGCGTCGGCATCGACAGCACCCCGTACGCGGCCTGGGTCTCCGGGTTGGCGTCGACGTCCAGTTGGACGACCCGGAACCGGTCGGACTCCTCCCGGGCGATCTCGGCCAGCACCGGCGCGAGCATCCGGCAGGGCGGGCACCAGTCGGCGGTGAACTCCACCAGCACCGGCCGCTCGGCCGCCAGCACCTCCTGCTCGAAGCTCCGGTCGGTGACCGTCTGCAGCTCCACTGCCATCATCTGATCCCCTCAACTCGTCTGCGGTCCACGCACCGTGGACAGCTCGCACTGCGGCGCCGGCCCACCCGGCCGGGCGGCCGCGCGGGCCAGCTCGGCCCGCTCCAGCTCGGCCCGCTCCAGCTGCGCCGCGACCTGGTCGCGGACCGACTGCAGCTGTTCCAGGCAGGCGTCCAGCTCGGCCAGCTTGCTCCGGTACACCTCGAGCGAGGCCGGGCAGGCGTCGCCCGCCGGGTGGCCCGCCTGCAGGCACTCGACGAACGGCCTGGTCTCCTCCAGCCCGAAGCCGAAGTCCTGGAGGGTGCGGATCTGCCGCAGCAGCCGCAGATCCTCCTCGTCGTAGGCCCGGTAGCCGTTGCCGGAGCGCCGTGCGGGCAGCAGCCCGCGCGACTCGTAGTACCGCAGGGTGCGGGTGGTCGTTCCCGCCCGCGCCGCCAGTTCGCCGATCCGCATGGGACCGACGGTAGACCTTGCCCCGGACGTCAAGGCCAGCCCCGTCCCGGGCCGGGCTCCGCTCAGCGGCAGCCCGGGGCGGGCGCGTCCACCGCCAGCGGGCTGCCCTCGGGCAGCAGGTAGGTCGCGTAGAGGACGACGGGTTCGCTGCCGAGGTTGCGGCCGATGTGCACCCGCCGCCGGCCGGCCGGCTCGACGAAGGACTGACCGGCGGTGACGGTGTGCACCGAGCGGTCGTCGAGGACCCGGGTGAGCGCGCCGGACCGCACCACCGCGATCAGCCGCCCGTGGTGGTAGTGCCAGCCGGTCGAGCCGCCGGGCTGGATGGTGATCTCGCGGACCACCACGTCCGTACGGCCCTTGCTGCGGATCGAGACGGAGCCGGCGGTGGTGCCCTTGGCGAGCACGGTGGCGCTCACCCCCGGCGCCGCGGCGGCCGGTCCGATCGCGCCGGCCCCGCGCCGCCGCTCACCCCTGGTGGTCCTGCCGCCGCCCATGTCCGCCCCCAACGTCCTTGCCGTGGATGCCTCTTCGGCCGGACACGATAGCCACAGCGACCGGGCCGAGCGGCCCCCTCGGGCCGCCCTCCTTGCCAATCTCTAACCATTACTACATGATTCAAGGGTTAGAAGATCGCAGCACCCGAAGCCAGGAGCACCCCATGCCCGAAGCCACCCGGCCACCCCTGCCCCCGTTCACCGAGGAAAGCGCCCGCGCCAAGGTCCAGGCCGCCGAGGACGCCTGGAACTCCCGTGACCCGCACCGGGTCGCACAGGCCTACACACCCGACTCCCGCTGGCGCAACCGCGACCTGTTCGTCGACGGCCGGGCCGCGATCGAGGCCTTCCTCACCCGCAAGTGGGAGCGGGAGCTCGACTACGCGCTGCGCAAGGACCTGTGGTCCTTCACCGGCAACCGGATCGCCGTGCGGTTCTGCTACGAGTGGCGCGACGCCAACGGCCAGTGGTGGCGCAGCCACGGCAACGAGCTGTGGGAGTTCGACCCGCAGGGCCTGATGAGCCGCCGGGAAGCCTCGATCAACGATCTCGCCATCACCGAGGCCGAGCGCACCATCCACGGCCCGCGCGCCGCCGGCGAGCGCTACGAGTGGTCCGGCCCACGGCCGTCCTGACGGCCGTACCGGGCGGGGCCCGGCCCGCGGCTCGGCCGAGGCCCTCTCCCGCAGTGTCGGTGTCGGATGCCAGGATGGCCCTGTGCTGATCCCTGAAGAGGTCGACGGGCTGCCCGAGCCGGACGAGGGGCCACTGACGCTGCCCGGCTTCTGGGCCGCCTACCTGCCCCGGTACCTGCCGCCACCGGCCGAGGAGGCCGGCGGGGGCACGCCGGCCGGAGCGGCCTTCGGGGTCAGCCGGGCGGCGGCCGACGCCGCCCGCGCCGCACTGGCCGGGGCCGCCGGCCGACCGATCGCCAAGGTCCCGCTGGAGCACGACCACACCGTGCTGGCCGTGCCCCGCCCGACCGCCCTGGACCTGCTGCTCACCCATCCGCACTGGCGCCGCCCCCGGCTGCTCGCCCGCACCGGCGGCCGGCCCGCCGGGCCCGGCCTCAGCTGGTCCGAGCTGCTGCACGCCGCCCGCCACCCGGGCACCAGCGAGGGGATCACCGCCCGGCACCCCCGGCTGCTGCTCCTGCTGCCCGCGCTGCGCGCCGCCACCCTGCCGCCCGACGCCGCCGTCACGGTGGCCGCCGCCCTCGCCGCCACCGGGACACCCCAGGAGCAGCGCCCGGCCCTGGCCCACCGGCTGGTCGAGCTCCGGCCGGCCCTGGCCGGCGCCCGCGGCCAGGGCACCCGGGGGCCTGCCGGGCGGCAGGGCCGGCTGCTCGCCAGGGCGCTGGGCGCAGCCGCCTGAGCACCCTTCCGGGGGGCGCCTGAGCACCCTTCCGGGGGCCGCCGGCGCTGGTCGATCCTCCAGCCCCGGGCGGCGCAGCCGGTGTGCGGTGACACTCGTCCCCGCAGGTCACGCGTTGCTTCAATCACCGTATCGAGCTGTCGAGGACGGTGGACGACGTGGATCTGAACACGGTGCTGGAGGTGCGCGACGCCCGGCGTCGCGGCGGCTGGCAGCCGGGTGACGCCTGGCTGGGCGGGGGCACCTACCTGTTCTCCGAGCCGCAACCGCACATCCGCCGGCTGATCGACCTGAGCCGGACCGGCTGGGAGCCGCTGCGGGTGACCGCCGACGGCGGCCTGGAGATCGCCGCGACCTGCACCATCGCCCAGCTCTCCCGCTTCGCCGGGGCCGCGGCGTGGCCGGCCCGGCCGCTGTTCGAGCAGTGCTGCCGGGCGTTCCTGGCCTCCTGGAAGATCTGGAACATGGCCACCGTCGGCGGCAACCTCTGCAACTCGCTGCCGGCCGGGCCGATGATCTCGCTGACCGCCGCGCTCGACGGGGTCGGCGAGCTGTGGGCCCAGACCGGGGCGGTCCGCCGGGTGCCGGTGGCGCGGTTCGTCACCGGTGCCGGGCGCAACGCGCTGGACCGCGGCGAGCTGCTGCGCTCGGTGACGCTGCCGGCCCGGGCACTGGGCGCGCGCACCGCGTTCCGGCAGGCCTCGCTATACGGACTGGGCCGCTCGGGCGCGCTGCTGATCGGCGCCCTCGATCCGCTGGACGGGGCGCTGACCATCACCGTCACCGCCTCGACCGTCCGGCCGATCCGGCTGTGGTTCCCGCTGCCGCCGAACGCGGCGGCGCTGCGCGAGGCGGTCGAGTACGCCGTCGCGCCGGACGAGTACTTCGACGACATCCACGGACTGCCGGCCTGGCGCCGGCACATGACCTTCCGGTTCGCCGAGGAGATCCGCCGCGAACTGGTCGAGGAGGCCGGGCGATGAGCTTCGAGATGCGGGTGAACGACAGGTCCTTCGACGCCGAGCCCCGGCCGGGGCAGTGCCTGCGCACCTACCTGCGCGACCGCGGCTGGTTCGGGGTGAAGAAGGGCTGCGACGCGGGCGACTGCGGCGCCTGCACCGTGCAGGTGGACGGGGAGCCCGTGCACAGCTGCCTCTACCCGGCCGTGCGGGCCGAGGGCCGCTCGGTGACCACCGTCGAGGGGTTGGCCGAGGACGGTGAACTGCACCCGATGCAGCAGCGGTTCCTGGACGCGCAGGGCTTCCAGTGCGGCTTCTGCACGGCCGGCTTCCTGATGACCGCCTCCGCCCTGGACGAGGATCAACTGACCGACCTGCCGCGGGCCTTGAAGGGAAACCTGTGCCGGTGCACCGGCTACCGGGCGATCGAGGACGCGGTGCGCGGGGTCAAGCACGCCGAGGAGCCCGGCGCGGGGCAGGCGGTCGGCCGCAGCCTGGCTGCGCCGGCCGGGCCGCTGGTGGTCACCGGCACCGCCCGCTACACCTTCGACGTCGAGGTCGAGGGGCTGCTGCACATGAAGCTGCTGCGCTCCCCGCACCCGCACGCCCGGATCGTCTCCATCGACACCTCCCGCGCGCTGCGGGTCCCCGGCGTACACCTGGTGCTCACCCACCACGACGCCCCCGAGCGGCTGTTCTCCTCGGCCCGGCACGAGCACCCGACCGAGGACCCGGACGACACCCGGGTGCTGGACGACGTGGTCCGGTTCGCCGGCCAGCGGGTGGCCGCGGTGGTCGCCGACTCCGAGGGGGCCGCGGAGGAGGCCTGCCGCCGGATCGCGGTGGAGTACGAGGTGCTGCCGTTCGTGATCGATCCGGAGCTGGCGATGGCACCCGGCGCGCCGGTGCTCCACCCCAAGGGCCCGGAGTCGCGGATCGCCCGTCCGGAGAGCAACGTCTGCGGCGAGGTGCACGGCGAGATCGGCAGCGTGATGGAGGGTTTCGCCGAGGCCGCCCTGGTGTACGAGGAGACCTTCCGCACCCAGCGGGTGCAGCACGCCAGCCTGGAGACGCACGGCGCGCTCGCCTACTTCGAGGAGGGCGAGGAGGGCGAGGAGGGCGGGGAGCGGATCGTGGTCCGCTCCAGCACCCAGGTCCCGTTCCTCACCAGGCGCGCCCTGTGCGCCCTGTACGACCTGCCGAAGGACTACGTCCGGGTGGTCGCGGGCCGGGTCGGCGGCGGGTTCGGCGGCAAGCAGGAGATGCTGGTCGAGGACATCGTGCTGCTCGCCGCGATGCGCCTGAAGCGGCCGGTGAAGCTGGAGTTCACCCGCCCCGAGCAGTTCTACGGCGCCACCACCCGGCACCCGTTCACCATCCGGATCAAGGCCGGCGCGAAGGCGGACGGCACGCTCACCGCGCTCCAGCTCCGGGTGGTCTCCAACACCGGCGCGTACGGCAACCACGGGCCGGCGGTGATGTTCCACAGCGTCGGCGAGTCGATGGCGGTCTACCGGGCCCCGCACAAGAAGGTCAACGCCTACTCGGTGTACACCAATTGCGTGCCGGCCGGGGCGTTCCGCGGCTACGGGCTGGGGCAGGTGACCTTCGCCGTGGAGTCGGCGATGGACGAGATGGCCCGGCGGCTGGGCATCGACCCGCTGGTCTTCCGCGAGCGCAACATCATCGGCCCCGGCGAGCACATGGTCAGCCCGGGCGGCGAGGAGGAGGACCTGCACATCGCCAGCTACGGCCTCGACCAGTGCCTCCAGGTGGTCCGCGACGCCATCGCCGAGGACCGCAGCGCCGAGGACGCGCCCGAGGGCTGGCTGGTCGGGCAGGGCACCGCCATGTCGATGATCGCCACCGGGCCGCCCGGCGGCCACTTCGCCGACGCCACGGTGAAGCTGCTGGAGGACGGGACCTACGACATCGCCGTCGGCACCGCGGAGTTCGGCAACGGCACCACCACCGTGCACAAGCAGATCACCGCGGGCGCGCTCGGCACCACGGTCGACCGGATCGCCGTCCGGCAGTCCGACACCGACGTGGTGAAGCACGACACCGGGGCGTTCGGGTCGGCCGGCACGGTGGTCGCCGGCAAGGCCGTGATGAAGGCGGCCAACGCCCTGGCCGAGCAGCTGCTGTCGTTCGCCGCGGAGTACGCGCGGACCCCGCGCAGCCTGTGCCGGCTGACGGCGGACGCGGTCGACTGCGACGGGCGGACGGTCGCGCTGAAGGAGCTCTTCGAGGCCGCCCGCGGCCGGGAGGTGGCGCTCTCGGCCGACGGGCACTGGGGCGGCTCCCCCCGCTCGGTGGCCTTCAACGCGCAGTGGTTCCGGCTCGCGGTCGACCCCGACACCGGCGAGATCCGGATCCTGCGCAGCGTGCACGCGGCCGACGCGGGGCGGGTGGTGAACCAGATGCAGTGCCGCGGCCAGGTCGAGGGAGGGGTCGCCCAGGCGCTCGGCGCGACCCTGTTCGAACAGGTCCTGGTCGACGACGAGGGCCAGGTCACCACCGCCGCCTTCCGCCGCTACCGGCTGCCCGCCTACGCGGACGTCCCGCGTACCGAGGTGCACTTCATGGAGACCTCCGACGCGATCGGGCCGCTGGGCGCCAAGTCGATGAGCGAGAGCCCGTTCAACCCGGTCGCCCCCGCGTTCGCCAACGCCCTGCGGGACGCGACCGGGATCCGCTTCACCGAGGTCCCGCTGCTGCGCGACAAGGTCTGGCTGGCGATCGCGGAGCGACGGGGCCACTCTCCGGCCCGCAACGAGTGATGCTCTTCACGCAATAATCAGACATCAACAAGAAAATGTTCGCCAGGTGCCTTGTGGGCCCGGGCGGGGCGCCCTACTGTCGCCTCACCCTCGTGGCGTCCGCACCCCGCGGGCCGCCCGGGCGCCCACCCACCCCAGAGAGGCGAGCATTCGATGTCACGCAGCAGCACGGGAGTTGGGCCGGGGCGGCCGGGCCGCCCGCGCCGGAGGGCCGCGGGAGCGCTGGCCGCACTGACCGCGGTGGCCCTCGGGCTCGGCGTCGCGCTCGGCGGCGCGGCCGTCGCCGATGCACGGGTCGGGGACGCCCGGGCCGGGGACGCCCGGGCCGGTTCTGGCCCGGCGCCGGTCGTCACCCGGGCCGCGCTCGACCCGGCGCTGGTGGCCGGCCGCGGCGCGGACGTCCCGTTCGCCGAGCAGGAGGCGGAGAACGCCGCCACCGACGGCACGGTGGTCGGCCCGGACCGCAGCGCGTACACCCTGGCCGCGGAGGCCTCCGGCCGCCGGGCGGTGCGGCTGGCCCCGGGCCAGTACGTCGAGTTCACCCTGCCGGGTGCGGCCGACGCCGTCACGGTGCGGTACAGCATCCCGGACGCGCCGGGCGGCGGCGGCATCACCGCCCCGCTGGACCTCACCGTCAACGGCCGGGCCCGCACCACGATGACGCTCAGCTCGCGCTACGCGTGGCTGTACAACCAGTACCCGTTCTCGAACGACCCCGGCGCGGATCTGCTGCACCCGGACTGGTGGATCACCGAGTGCTCGTGCGTGCCCGCCGCCACCACCCCGGCGCCGGCCGTCGCCAAGCCGTTCCGGCCCAACCACGCCTACGACGAGCAGCGCCTGCTGCTGGGCCGCACCTACCGGGCGGGCGACCGCGTCCGGCTCACCGTCCCGCCCGGCAGCAACGCCGCCTGGACGGTGATCGACCTGCTCGACTCGCAGCTGGTCGGGGCCCCGAAGGTCGACCTGGTGGCGGCGAACGTGCTGGCCTTCGGGGCGGACCCGACCGGCCGGCGTGACTCGGCCGACGCGATCGACCGGGCCATCGCGTTCGCCCGGCGCAGCCACCTCAAGGTCTACCTGCCGCTCGGCACCTACCAGGTGAACCGGCACATCCTGGTCGACGACGTGACGATCGAGGGCGCCGGCAGCTGGTACACGATCGTCACGGGCCACCAGGTCGACCTGCCCGCGCCGGCCCCCGACGGCTCGGTGCACACCGGCGTCGGCTTCTACGGCAAGGACGCGGCGGCCGGCGGCAGTTCGGGCGTCCACCTGTCCGGCTTCGCGATCGAGGGCGACGTCCGGGAGCGGATCGACACCGACCAGGTGAACGGCGTCGGCGGGGCGATGAGCGACTCGAGCATCGAAGGCCTCTACATCCACCACACCAAGGTGGGCCTGTGGTTCGACGGCCCGATGTCGAACCTGACGGTGCGCGGCAACGTGATCGCCGACCAGATCGCCGACGGTCTCAACTTCCACACCGGCGTGCGCAGTTCCGTGGTCCGCGACAACTTCGTCCGCAACACCGGCGACGACGGGCTCGCCCTGTGGTCCGAGCGGGCCGAGGACGCGGGCAACACCGTCGACCACAACACCGTGCAGACCCCGGTGCTCGCCAACGGCATCGCGGTGTACGGCGGCAGCGACAACACGATCTCCCGCAACCTGATCGCCGACCCCGTCCGGGAGGGCAGCGCCATCCAGGTCGGCTCCCGCTTCGGCGCCGAGCTGTTCACCGGGCAGCTGCGGATCACAGACAACACCACCGTCCGCGCCGGCACTTATGAGCTGAACTGGAACATCGGCCTCGGCGCCCTCTGGTTCTACGCGTTGGACCGGGACATCGCCGCCGACATCCAGGTCACCGGGGACACCTTCCTCGACAACGGCTACAACGCGATCATGCTGGTCGCCGACTGGCCGGTGAAGGACCGCTACTCGATCACCGGCCTGCGCTTCAAGGACATCCGGGTCGACGGCGCCGGCACCTCCGTGCTCAGCGCCCGCGCGGCCGGCTCGGCCTCCTTCGAGAACGTGGACGCCCGCCACGTCGGCGCGGTCGGCGTCAACAACTGCGGCACCTTCCACTTCACCCCCGCCGGCTCCGAGTTCACCCTCACCGACCTCGGCGGCAACGAGGGCGGCGGCACCACCGGCCCCTGGCTCGCCGCCTGGGAACTCCCCAACACCCTCACCTGCGACGACCGCCCACCGGTGGTCACACCCCCGGCACCCTCACCCTGGTAGCACGCCCCCTCCCCGTGGGCCGCAGCGCGGCCCACGGGGCACCTTGTCCCGGGTGGGCCTTCTCGGGCATGCCAGCGCCTCTCGCTCGATCGAAAGACGCCCACGGCCATCGGCAAGGGTTCGAACAACGAAAAACCCCAGGTCATTGACCTGGGGCTCTACTGCTGGAGCGGGCGACGAGAATCGAACTCGCGCTATAAGCTTGGGAATCTTTGGCACTTCCAGCCCGAAAGGCCCCCTGACCTGCGGCGATTCACGACCTGATGGCCACCCGGGACGACGGGTTTGACCACTTCCGACCGTGGTTCACTGTCCGTTCTGGCACGGATCTGGCACGCTCCGGCTGACCACGCCGTCACCGCCCTGGGAGCAGCCTCAGCGGAAGCGCTGCCGCGGCGCAGCGCTCCCTTGCTCAGCGATCTCGTTCACCCCACCTGGAGTCCATGTTCAGGCTTGACTAAAAGTCGTCGTCCTCGACGTGTACACGGCCGCCAGCCTGCTTCGTCTTGTCCTCAAGCCCGCCTTGGTGGCCCTCAGCCGTCGTCAGCGTGACGTTGAGGCTGAGCAGTTGATGATCGGCAGGGTTAGCGGTATCTATGACCTTCGCAAGCTCCCGAAACAGCTGCCAGACGGCTTCGCGGGCCTCTGGGGACGTGACGCTCTTGTTCGACATTTCTAGCCGGTAGCGCTTGTACACCACCGCCTCCTCGATACCGGCCACTACTGGGGTATCGGCGACCGTTCCCAAGTCCGCGTGGTAGTCATTCTCGCGTCCCTCGAACAACTCGGTAGCCTTGATAGCTCGCTGACCCGGTAGCACAGGTTGGCCCTCTTGCAAGGGCCGCTCGGAGAGGGTCGCGCCCGATGTGCCGCGATCACTCCCTGCCTCTGGCACAACGGGCCGGCGGCGCAGTGACTGCTGAATCGAGTTGATCGACACTTGCGCAGGCGACGTGATAGCCAATGGTTCACCGTCAGCGTCAATGAACTCCCAGCCGCTCTGCACTAGATCGAATACGACCCGCCGAATCTCGTCGGTTGACGGGACTAGAGGGAAGGACGGGTTCTTGTAGAACGACTGCACGACCTCGCGTGGAGTGAGCGTTCGATCGAAGGCATCGAGGAGCGTTTCGAGGTAGACGCCGGACAAACCCTGCTTTTGTGTAGCTCGTCCGGCCTCCACAAGGGCGGTCCAAACGTGATCTCCGCGCAGAGAACTCCGACTGTCGTCGTCGAAACGCTTGAACTCGATGTGCAGATCACCGGCACGCACGAGGTAGGCGTAGTGCTGATAGGCCCTTTCGATGTCACGGCGGAACTTCTCCTCGACCTCCTTGCGCTTGGCCTGCGCCTCACGCAACTCCTCCTCGGAATCAGCGTTGAGTTGGCGCACGACATAGCGCCAGGCGATGACTTCGGCGGCCCGCTTTTGGGCGATCGCACGACGTTGAGTGTTGACGCAGGCAACTACGCAGCTGGCAGAGTTGTCGAACCGAAGCGGGTCCGGGCCTAGCCCGAGCACGGAAGTGATCTCGGCGCGGCTCTGCGTATCCTTGCCATTCAGTAGCGTCCATCGGCGCGGGTCGAGCACTACGAGTCGGTTCTCCCCAGGACTGTCGACACCTTCGAAGACACGCGTGCGGTCGATCGGCCCGGCTGCTGCCGGGGCACCAACGAACTGTATGGCGTCAAACGTACCCTTCTGCCCAAGCCGCTGCGCCTGCTCCCAGATGAGGTCATCCTTGTCCTCGGGCTTGACCAAAGCGACTGCGGCGGTGAAGTACATGCGCAGCGTCTGCTTGATCGATAGGTAGTAGCGGGCCGGGGCGTTAGATGGCGCGGTGACCTCGAGCGCCCCGAGGCCGTGATCACCCGTTAGCGCGTTGAAGACCTCCTCTGCATCGGTGTACTGCGTCCCCGGTGTCGGCTCAGGCTCATAAATCGCCGCGAGCAGCTCTGCCTTGGTCGCTCCCTTACCTCCTCGAGGGCGGTTAACGATGGAGTAGCAGAACAAGGCACTGGCCATGCGGACAGCCGCTGCCGCCTGACAACCTGTGACCCCATCCGTGCGAAGACGGGCATCGACGGTAACCGCGCGGCCACTAGCCCCATCAGTGCTGGTGACGTCGGTGGTTGCCACTGAGCGGTAACCCTGGATGGCACGATCGTTGTTCATCAGCAGCCCGGAGGACAAGACCTGCTCCAGGGCGACCGTGAGGGGAATGTCGCCCACCCCGATCAGCCCAGGAGCCCATCGTCCGGCTTGGTGCTCAGTGACCCAGTGCAGCGCCGTCCGCGCGAAGATCGCGACGGTAGAGCGAACACGCTGGAAGTTCTGCACGTGCGACCACTCCTCGCGGACCAGACGCATCAGATCCGGGTGGAACGGGTAGTTCGCCGCCATTCGCTCGGAGAACCCGGCGAGCTCACGATTGGGTCCGAGCTTGTCGAAGACCTTCTCACGCCAGGCCACGTCGCTACCAGTGATGTACTGCTGAGCCAGGAGCTCAGTCGGCAGCATGACGTCGGTATTTGCGAACAGGCGGCGCTGGATGATAGAGGCAAAGTCCTGCGACTCGGTAACCGCCGCGGTGGTGCCGTTTCGGACCAGCCGCTCGGAGACGTAAGCGCGGAAGTCCTGAGCCTGGAACGGGTAGCCGCGCTCGTCGAACTCGCTGCGGATCATGACGAGGACGAACGCCACTCGGGGTACATCATCGCAGGCATCCATGAGCGCGTTGAGGAATGCTTTCTCGCCCGGCATCCGTTCGACGTTGCTCGCGTCGGAAAGCTGTAGTACGTAGTCCATGAGCTCGTCGAGCAGGATCAGAACCGGCCGGTCGGCTTCCATGAGGGCCTGCTGCAGGGTCCCCTTGTCTGGTCCGCCAGCGATATAGCGTTGGTAGCGGTCCATGTCCCCGTCAACGAGAGACCAGATGAATCGCTCGAATAGGCTCGTCGCCGGCCCGAAGATTTCGTTGGTCTTTCCTGGGCTGAAATAGTCTGCGGTCAGAACAACGGCCTTGGCGCTGCTAAGGTCAACGTCCACGCCTCCCTGCTCCGCCTCCTGCAGGATTTTCCCGCCGAGCTCGGTTGCAAAAAACTGCGCGGGGCTGTTTGCCATGTGGAACAGGCCTACGAGCGCATGGCTCTTGCCACCACCCATCCCCTGGTCGAGGTGGAATAGCGCCGTAGCATTGCTGTGGGTGCCCAACCGTCGCGCGACACGACCGAAGAACCCAACCAGGTTTGGTGTTGGCTGGGTGATGTCTACGTAGTAGTCAACCTTGCGATAGGGCACGTCTACAGTCTGATAGACGGCCTTGTGCAGGCTCATCTGCAGCTCCCCGATGGAACCGTCGGATGCCTTCACCTCGGGGCGCAGCGCCAGAACGTCGGCCCAGTGCGGAACTGCGCTGGAACTCATCACGAGGACTCCTCGGCATTGTCAAAGGCGAGAGCAAGCTGGGGATCTTCAGCTGCGGCATGCGCGTCCGTGGCGACTCTCTGGACGAGGTTGCCGATCGTGCCGGAGTTGCGGTGGATCGCGGTAAGGGCCTTCGCCACCAGGTCGCTGGGTGGCAGCTGGGCGATGATTTCTCCCACCACTGCCCACAGGTGCACATCAGTTGGCTGCCGATCAGCGGCGGTCATGGCCCCGGCTACAGCTTCGGTCGCGCCCTTGTCCCAGGCCGCAGCCATGGCGCGCACTACCTCGAATGTCGAGGACCGCTCACTGATCTGGTCAGGCGCATCCAGACGAAGCTTGAAGCCACTCTTGCTCTCGGTGAGCAGTGGGCCACGCATATCTTCGATCCGGAGATTGTCAGCCTGGGCGAGAAAGCGTGCTTCGCCCTTGGGCACGGCGCCGCGAGCGTATAGCCGCTGCCAGAAGACTGCGAACCGGGTAGGCGCGTCGAATGTCTCCAGGGGCAGCTCGTCGAGCTTGAGGGCTGTCGCGTCACGTACGGCGGACCGGGACAGGGTGAGGTAGCGGTCAAGCTCAGCCCGACTGCCATCTGGCTTGAGGATCCTGTTGTACCGGCCGTAGACCTCCATCGCCGGGCCGTACGCAGCCATTAGCTGGTCAGTGAGCGCGAGGCCGTCGGCATCCCACTCGCGAACAGCCGACTTGACTGCCTCAGCGACTTCTCTGTCAACCTGCGCGGCAGTTACCACTGGACGTACAGCCGCAGCGACCCGACAGCCAATAGTAACCGTCACTTTAATACTGGCAACGCCAGTATTGCTGGACTCGGTACGCGACGGCCAAGAGCTTGTGACGACGAAGCCAGCTGCGTGCAATGCCGAGAGGAGTCGCCGCCATGCTTCAGGATCGGAGTGCCCAAAAACAACCACCAGGTGGCCGTCAGCTCGAAGAACTCGCCGCGCCTCTCCGAACGCTCGGGCCAGCGAGTCCTCGTAGAACTGTTTCGTGCGATGTTCGCTTTTAATCGTGCTCGGCTTATGGATGATCTCCTCAGCCTTATTCTGCAATTCCCCCTCAGCAAAGAGGTCCGGGTCTATGTCGAACATTGCACGCCGGAGCCAAACGTAGAAATAGTCCGATACATCGCTATAAGCGATCATTTCATAGTAAGGCGGATCCGTGACGATCGCGTCAACACTGCCGTCTCGGTAGGGAAGTGCAAGTGCGGATCCTCGTCGAACCTTGACCGGACGAGCCTGCTGAGGAAGGCCAGCCAAATGCTTAGCGAGAGGAGCAAGACCACTGCGAGAGACGGACCCCCATGTGCCTGGGCCGGCGCCAGGGCCCGTTTCAAAGCTGTCGAACGTGAATGTTATTCCACTCTCGTTTGCGAATATGTCGTGCGCATCTAGCCGGTTTTGCTTGGACCCATCGGGCTTTCCATGCTTGTTCACGCGACACCCTCGACCGGAGCGCCGCAGTTTGCGAACAAGATTACCCGAAGCATACGACGTCAAGGCGAGCGCGTAGTTGTCACTTACACCGGCCGCTAGCATGTCCTGGTGGCAGTTTCGTATGGCCCGCACCAGTTCTGCTGTATAAAGCGCTTGGCGGTCTACCATGAGACTGGCGAATGTCTGGAATCCATACCCAGAGGCGTCTATCTGGCTCGCATTTCCATCGGGAATTCCCTCATTTGGAATAGCACTCAAGACCCCAAAAGGCTCGAGCTTGAGCAGTGCCGAACTTGCCGCGCCGACAGCTTCCCTATCAGCATTTGATAGATTACGGAAGACTTTGCGTTCGACTGTGCGATTTGGGCTATTCTTTGTCGGAGCCGACACCTGCACCAGATCGGCTACAGCTAGAACCTCATCGCGGTACTGACCTGCAAAGCCCTTATTTTTGACCGCGTCAAGACTGTGGACATGGCGACATTCAGGGCAACGTGCACTCTTTCCACGGCGGCCCGAAGCCGAAGAGTAAGTAGGATCTGCAACGGGCGACCCCTCGTGCACATCTGCATACCAATAGCCGCTACTATCTCGAACCAAGCGGAATGCCTGACCGGGATCATTGGTAAACTTATATGGGTGGCGCAATGCCATTGACCCCACGAGAGGGAAACGCTCGCCGCAGTTGTCACAGGGAATGGAAACTGCCCACAAATAGCCCCACGGAAGCTCTCCGTCGGAATTTCTCGGATAGTATGGTTCGACCGCGGCAAGTGCCCGTCTGCCGACCTCGGCCAACACCATACGCACGTCACTGACAAGTCGCGGTTCAGACGTCGCATAGGCAAATAGTCCTGAATCCGACAATTCCTCATCTACAACGTTTCGGCCGTGATCCGCATGGAACGGCAGACCTGGCTCCCGGTCCCAGTCTGTGAGCGGATAGACGGTCAGTAGCTTGGTGGCAAGCATTGCTACGGGGCTCAAGTCGAGCGCTGCGGTCGTCACACCAAGGCGGGCTGCCTCAAGAGGGATGATGCCGCGACCTGAGAACATGTCCAGCAGGACTGGTCGACCGGCAGGGTACTGCTCTCCAATCCGCTTCGCGAGCGCTTCGAGAGCGCCGTGGTCTCCGTCAAGAACGGCTTGCTCAACTAGGCCATGCAAGTCAGGGTCGTCTGGCAGAAGGCTAGTTAGAGCGGCGGCGCGCGCCTGCGCGATTGGACGAGAGGCAAACCAGGTGAAGAGCGCCTTCTCACTCAGACCGGAGCCTGCCGGTGTCTCAACGGCTGCATCCACTGCCGCGCAAGGGAACCAGCGGTCGATCAACCGGGTCCGTACATCTCCAGGGGCGGCTGGTACTTCGGCCGCCATCGGCGCGTCGTCAATGAAGCTCACTGTCCGTCTCCCATAAGTCTCTTCAGGTCCGCAACCTTGATCTGGAACCGCTCAATGCGCCGGGGTCCACTCGCGAGCTGCGAAGCAGGATCCTGAGCCCGGACGACGACTGTCGGTGATGTCGCGCAGCGGGTGACCACGTACAGCCAGTAGTCCTCGCCGCGTTGTTGCGCCTGCGCCCATTCGTGCTGCTCTAGCCACACCGGCTTCAGGTTCCCGCTGAAGCCCTTGACCTCGACGAGCCGCTGTTCGCCCGTTGCACCGTGCCGGGCGAACAGGTCGTAGCCAACGCCGGCGGTCTGACGGTCATCCACGAGAAAGCCGAGCCGCTCAAGCTCCGCCAGCACAGTGGTAACTGCGAGCGCTTCGCTGTCGGGGTCGTGACCCATTTGGGTAGCACGGGCACCGCCGAGGACGTGAGCCCAGCCGACGAGCCGTGGTGCGCTCGGCGCGACCCTCCCTATGTCTTCGAGTTGAGAGAGGCGCTGGCGTTTGAGCACATCGAACTGCGTCATTCGGTCCCGGCGAACGTCGGGTGCCAGTTCCTCGAGCTCGGCTAGATAGCGGTATTCGACCTGGTCCAGCTGCTGACGGGCTTTCGCGGCCCAAGCTGTACGCTCATTTCTCTGCCGGTTGACCTCGCGGAGGAGTGCCGCTTGTGCTTCCGACAGCCCTTCAGCACGCATTGCCGGAGCTGGCCCCGGCACCGTTGACACCTCCCCCAGCACCGCAACCCGCAAGTTCATCAGTGACTCCCATGCGGCCTCGAACGCGCCCGCTCCGCTGAAGCGAACGAGTAGCGGGGTCTTGCGTCGACTTCGTCGCACGCCGTCATGAACCTCGACCTCGGCGTCGTAGAGCAGCAGGGTGTAGCCAGTGAGGCTTGCGGTGTCAACAAATACAGTGCCGCGAACGAGCTCGGCCTCCCCACTTCGCAGTGCCAGATCCACGAGTTCGCTGAACGGCTCCTCTGTGGGCCCGAGGATGACTGCGTCGTCGAGTCCTTGGGCGCCCTCGTTGATTGCCCTACGCACTGAGGCGCCGTCGGCGGCCACGAGCCGCTCTTGCTCTCCTCCCAGCGCAGGAGGCAGCAGACCTGTCGCGGTCACAGTGCGGATTCCACGCGCCGGTCCAGGACCGAGCGTCCAGCCCTGAGCGCGGGAGAGTTGATCCAGGAAGCCATCGACGATAACTGGGTTGATCGCTTCGAGCCGGTCAGCCCGGAATCGGTCCATAGCCGCAGCGGTGTTCGCTGGAGTTTGCAGCTTGTCCTCATCCGAGACCAACTCACGAGCGTGGCTGAGGAGTTCCTCGGCTCCTGGAATGGCAACGACTGCTCCCGATGATGGCGAGCGCTGAGCCTCAACGAGGGCCGTGGCGTAGTCAAATCCGGTACGTGCGACGGTCGCATCGAGCAGGTCGAAGATGCGTCCCCGCAGGGCCTCTCCCGCACGTTCGAGATTGCCGAGGATAACCTCCTGCACGCGCCCTTCTCGGGTCTGCGGGGCCACCAAGTGATAGATATGCACGGTCACGGTCTGTCCGATGCGGTGAAGGCGCCCCATCCGCTGTTCAAGGCGCACCAGCGACCATGGGATATCCCAGTTGATCATCACGTGGGCCGACTGAAGGTCGATACCCTCCCCACCAGCGTCGGTACTGACGAGGACCTGGAATTCCCCATTGAGGAAGCGCTGCTGGAGCTTGTCCCGATCGTGGTGCCCGACCGCACCCTCGAGAGTCTCCACCGTATATCCGTCGTCAGCGAAGAGCTTGGTGAGCCATCGGGCACTGTCAGCGTACTCAGTGAACACGAGCAACTGACCGCGACCGGGGGCAATGTCGTGCCGAACGAGCAGCTCCTTCGTGGCTATCCATTTCGAGGTCGGCCCGGAGCTGTTGGCCAGCCGGATCTGCGTGATGACAGCATCAATCGCGGCGAGCTCGGCCTTCCTGTCTTTGCTCCGCGCTGCTACAACGTCGTCCTCGAGGCGCTGCCAAGCTCCGTCGTCCTCCACCGAAAGCGTTAGCGACTGTCCATCACCGTTCTTGAATTCGTCAGGGACCGCAGCGTCCACGCGACTGGCTGCGGGGCCCCGTAGCGCGTCATGCCGGCGTTGGATGGTGGTGCTGGCCGCGACGAGAGAGGCCGCGGCCCGCTTACCGTAGATGGATCGGGCCAAGGTGGCATTCGCTCCGTAGAACGTGTCAACGTAGCCCATCACCGACGTGTATGCAGCCAGCTCCACCTCGCTCAGCTTCACTGGCACCGTCTCAGCAAACCGCCGTGGGAAAAGGTCGTTTCCTTCGAGATCTTTAAGGTCTTCCTTCATCCGCCGCAGGAACGACAGAGTGCTCGGCTTGAGTGCGGTGTCGTACTCGGTCTGACGTTCGTCCCACGGGTACAACGTGGGGTCGAGGAGATTCAGCAAGCCGCGAAAGAAATGCTCTTTCCCCCGGTGAGGTGTGGCGGTTAGAAGGAGGAGATGATGCGTACGATTGGCGACCTCCCGGGCAGCTCCGAGGTACTGCGAGGTTGGGGTCAGCCGGTGCGCCTCATCGAAGACTGTGAGGGACCACGACGCGCGGGCACCGGAGATCTTGCGTCGGACGTCTAAGTTGTATGTGTACGTGTCGACGGAAACGACCCACACGCTGACTCGCGGATCTAAGTCTTTCGGATCCCGAGCGACATCGGGGGTCAGGGTTTGCGCATCGATAGCGAAGTACCGCCGCAGGTCACGCTTCCATTTTTCGACGAGGTGCGCCGGCACGATGATGATCGACCTGCCGGGCATGAGGCCCCGGCGCACCCCTTCGGCCATGTACATGCCAGTCATGATCGTCTTGCCTGTTCCTGGCTCATCAGCGAGCAGAAACCGCAGCCGAGGTTGAGCAAGCATGTGCGTGAAGACGGCCTCGTCCTGGTGTGCGAAGGGACGCAGCGGCCGGGTAGCCAGGACGGCCGACCGAATGCGTGGCACGGCAAACTGCATCCACCGGCCCCACATCGCCGCAAGAGCCTTTGCCGGCTCGCCACGTGCGTCGTTGACCGGTACAACCGCCTTGGCCAACGCACTGTGGTCGAGTGCGGCATCACCGAGTGTGCCATCGCCGCGACGGATGACGAGGTCAACGCCATCCGTGGCTGGCATCGCGGCCACGACGGTGACCAGCTCTCCATCAACGATGATCTGGCTGCCCGCAGCAGGCAGTGCGCGCGGATCGATCGCAGTCACCAGTCCCCCTCATTCCCCCCGGATGTATTCTTTGTGCACAAGTGATGTGCTGTGAAGCAAGATTGATATCTTTTCAGCATCGATCGGCGCGAGCACGCCTCGGGGGCTTCTTCCGACTTCCACTCGCCAGGGGCCGTGTCGTCCACGCCGCCCACAGCGGGCCCGAAACTCCGGCGGCCACCATCTTGCCCACCCGGACTGGACCGCCGCCGAAGCTGCCACCCTCCAACGCCATCGTGAGTAGTTGCTCCATGCCGCCTGCCTTCTTGCGGCTCACGACTCTGACGGTTACTGGGCAGTACTGGCTGCGGAAACCGGCCACACCCGGTGCTCGCGATGTGTGCTGGGTGCAACTCCCGGCGCTTCCGTTCGAGAGAGCATGCGCGGAGCGAGCGCGCGGCAGCCTGGACGAAGTGACTCAGCGGCGTGCCGAGCGTCCTGGCTGCTGAGCGACTCCGAGCTGGTCGAGGGCGAGCAGCAGGCCTGCAACGGGACGACTTTGATCGATAAATCGATCGTCTCAGCGACGACCAAGGAACGCGAGCCCCAGAATCGCGTCCCCCGGATTCGGCTCGCGCGAGCTGGCCTGGAGTCTGCCCCACCGGTAGTCGGGGACGAGCAGGCTGCGGGCAGGGATGCATGTTGTTGCCCTGGCAACCGCAGGCTGCACGGCCGACCAGCTGTCACCCAGTCAACACAGGCTGCCCTGCTGGGGCACGGGGTGCACCATGGAAGACCTGTCGGGCATGCCACTCGCGATACCGCCCGGCGACGGGCGGAAGGCCCACCTGAGGACCGAGGACCGGCCGCCCGGCCAGCGCGAGCACGTGCTGCCTGCTCGTCTCGCTGCGGCCGACGAACCGCTGCGAGACAAGAATGCGATGCCCCTCGCCCAGTCCCAGGACGCCCTTGTCGAAGAGCTTGTGGTGCAACGAGCACAGGCACAGGCCGTTGTCGACCTCGTCCGGACCGTCGTATGACCACCAGCGCACGTGCGCGGCCTCCAGCCCGACGCTGCTCGTACCAAGCATCCCGTCGTAGCCGCAGAAGGCGCACTGGAACTCGTAGGCCGTCAGGACTACTTCACGCATCCGCCGATCCCGCTGCCGTCGGGCAGCGGTCTCTGCGCCACCCGGCAGGCCGGTTACGGGCCCGGTCTCGGCCAGCTCCAGGTCGAGACCGACCGCCTCGCACAGATCGGTGTGCAGTGACGGCGGGAAATGGATGTCCAGCAGCATTCTGGCCAGCCGCCCCAGAAGCGACGGTTCCTTGGTGAGCGCTGTCCGCAGCTCTGGCACGAGCCTGCCGGTGGCACCGCTGGAGCGGAGAATCCGGACCCTGCTCCCTGGACTCCCCGGCCCGCGGTCGGTTCGTACCTCCCACACGCCATCACTGACCAGATGGTGGAAGGGGTACGCGGGGGTCGTCGGGTTCGGTGGCCCGTACTCGACCAGCAGCCGCTTCAGCTCCTCCTCGACCGCGCTGTAGCGCAGTTCACCATCAGCATCCTGCTGGAAGCTGCCGAGCGCGTACAGCAGCAGCAACGGCTTGTGCGGAGCGCGGACCTCGTTGTTCGTCCACTGCCGCAGCTTCGCCACCCGATCGAGCCAGTCCATGGCCGCCAGCGTAGTTCGTGGCACCGACGTCAACTCCGTGGTGACGCTTGGCGCCTCAGCCGAGGTAGGGGTGGGTGCCGGCGAGGTAGTCGCCGATCTGCTGGCGCATGCTGGGGTGGATGTCGTACTGGTCGAGGCCCGCGGGCTGGATCCAGCGGACGCCGTCGGCCTCGTCGTTGATCGTGGGCTCGCCGCCGACAGGTCGGCCGATGTAGGCGTTCTCGTACTGCTGGCGGATCTCGCCGTCGGTGTAGGCGACGATGTGGTGCGGGTTGGTGTAGACCCCGAGGAAGCCGGTGACCTCGGCGATGACACCCGTCTCCTCCAGGTAACTCACGCACCGCGCACTGGGCGGCGGTCTCACCGATGTCCTGGGCTCCGCCGGGCAGCGCCCACTGGCCGGTGTCGCGGCGGCGCTGGAGCAGGATGGCGCCGCTGTCGTCGACGACGAGCAGGTTGGTGGCGGGGATGAGGGTGTTGGCCTTGGGGGCGTCGGGGTCGTTGAGGTACTCGGTCCTGCCCATGCCGGAGCTCCTTGATGGCTGAGGTGGACAAAGAGAGACTCGGCGGGCCAGCCGCGGCGGTCAGGGGTGAGGTGTCCCGTGCTCCAGGTAGACGGTCGCCGAGCGAGATCGGGCGTCAATGGCGGCGTGGACTCGCCGGGCCAGTCGAGGGATGAGGAGCGTGTCGATCTGGTCGGCGGTGTGGAAGGCGTACTCGCCGATCTCCACTCCGTCCAGGTTGATCTGAGCGCGTTCGTCCACCGGGAGGATGCCCCCGTCGAAGACGAATAGCAGCTTGTCGCCTTCGGTCGGGTGGGGTGCCCAGTCCGCGACGAGGAGGTGGCCGATGGGCGGGGTAATGCCGATCTCCTCCTTGATCTCGCGGGCCGCTCCTTCGCTCGGAGTCTCACCGGGGTGGAGGTAGCCGCCCGGGATCTCCCATCCCGGCTTGTACGTGGGCTTCACCAGGAGCACGCGGTCAGCTTCGTCGAAGAACAGCACGCCGGCGGCGGTGCGCGGCTGGGCTACGGCCTCAGGCGCATCGGAGTCGCTCATGGCGACGACTGTAGTGGTCCACGCTGGGTTACCACTTAGGTTCTGGCCGGAGCGTCGATCGCCCAGCAGGCCGTAGGTCAGCATTCGGCCGACACTGTTGCTGTGACTCTTCGATCAACTGATCCGGCGGCCCGAGACCGCCCCTTCGGCCTCGGCACCGTGCGGCGATTCGCCGAGGGGGACTCGGTGGAGCAGCTGACCCGCTTGCTGCATCTCGCATACTCCGATCACGCCGCCGCTGGGCGGGTGTTCTTTGCCTCGTACCAGTCCGCGCAGGACACGGCCTACCGCCTGGGCAAGGGTGAGTGCTGGGTGGCGTTCCAAGGAAAGGCGATGGTGGCGACGGTGACGGTGGCGGCTCCTTTCGCTGCCCCGGAGGGATACCCGGCTCCGGCGGGCGCGGGGTCGTTCTGGCAGCTGGCCGTGGAGCCGTCCCAGCGGGGCACCGGGCTGGGACAGCAGCTGCTGACGCTCGCAGAGGAGCGGATTGCCGCGTTGGGTTGCGGACAGGTAGTGATTGACACGTCGTCCCAGGCGAGCGAGCTGGTCGGCTGGTACCGCCGGCGTGGCTACGTGCCGGTGGGCACGTGGCGGTGGGACGTCACCAACTACGACAGCATCGTCCTGGTGAAGGACCTGTTGGCGCGCTGACCGTGGTGTCGGGAGGCATGCTGCGGGCGGCGGCCTCCGCGCGGGGTCACCGCCCGCAGCATGCCTCCCGGCACCTGGGCGTCTACGGGTTGAGGGCGCGGGTCGCCTCCTGGACGGCGATGCTGAGAGCCTGGTCGAGGGCTTCGACGCGGCGGCCTCCGGCGTTGGCGACTGGTCCCTTGCCGCCTGTTCCGCCGCCTACGGCGCGGGCAGCATCGGCGAGGATCTGGCTGGCCTCGGCTCCGTCGCTGTGGAGACTGGGCGTGATGGCGGCGACGAGCAGGGCTTTGCCGTCGTGTTCGGTCCCGAGGACGACTACGGCGCGGTCGTTGCTGAGGCGGTCGGCTGTGCCGGCGGCGAGGACGCGGAGGTCATCCGCCCCCAGCCCCGTGACCCGCTGCGAGACGATCCGGCCCCCGGGGACCTGGCGGGAACCCGAGGCGAGCTGTCCCGCCTGGCTCCGTAGTTCGGCCTCGCGCAGGCGGACGAGTTCCCGCTGCGTGGTGGCCAGGGCGTCGAGGCGCTTGTGCAGGGCCTCGGGGGCATCCTTCGGGCGTGTGCCGAGGAGCGTGGAGACCTCTTCGAGCAGACGGCGCTCGGTGTCGTGGTGGCGGAGGCTGCCGTGGCCAGTGAAGGCTTCGATGCGGCGGAGGTTGGAGCCGACCGAGGACTCGCTGAGCAGGCGGAAGGCACCAACCTGGGAGCCGTGGCCGACGTGGGTTCCGCCGCACAGTTCGCGTGAGAAGTCGCCAATGTCGACGATGCGCACGGTGTCGCCGTACTTCTCACCGAACAGGGCGATGGCGCCGGCTGCCTCGGCTTCGACGCGGTCGGCGTGCCAGGCCCGGACGGCCGGGTCGTCGAGGACGTGGCCGTTGACGGCGGCTTCGATCTCGGCGAGCTGGTCGGGGGTGACGGCGGAGAAGTGGGCGAAGTCGAAGCGGAGCCGGTCGGGCTCGACGAGGGATCCCTGCTGGCGGGCGTGGTCGCCGAGGGTGGCGCGGACGACTGCGTGCAGGATGTGGGTGGCCGAGTGGGACCGCATGAGGCCCTTGCGTCGGTCGATGTCCACGGTGGCTTCGCCGCTCGCTCCGAGGCGGATCTCGCCTTCGATCACGCGGGCGCTGTGGACGCGGAAGCCTTCCAGGCCGTAGCGGGTGTCCGTGATCCGCAGCAGCGTGCCGTCGTTGGTGCGCAGGGTGCCGGTGTCGCCGATCTGGCCGCCGGCCTCGGCGTAGAACGGTGAGCGGTCGAGGACGAGTTCGACGTCGGTGCCTTCGGGGGCGGTGGTGGTGACGGCGCCGTCGAGGATCAGGCCCAGGACGGTGACCTCGGCCGCGAGATGGTCGTAACCGATGAAGTCGGTGCGGGGCAGGTGGGCGGACAGCTCGCGGTAGGTGTCCTGCTTGCGCAGGGCTTCGGTGGTCTTGGCCTTGCCGCTGGCCTTGGCGCGCTTCTTCTGCTCGTCCAGCAGGGTGGCGAAGCGGTCTTCGTCGACTGTCAGCCCGGCGTCGTGGGCTGCCTCGACGGTCAGTTCCAGGGGGAACCCGAAGGTGTCGGCGAGTTCGAAGGCGGTCTCGCCGGGCAGCGCAGTGGAGCGGCTCTCACGGGTGCGGGTGATCGCGGCGTTCAGCAGCCGGGTGCCCTGTACGAGGGTACGGGTGAACGACTCCTCCTCGGCGGTGACGACCTGCTCGATGAGGGCGGCCTGGTCGGACAGTTCGGTCCAGACGTCGCTCAGGTTGGCGATCACGCTGCTGGTGGTCGGCGCGAGGACGTCCTCGTCGATGCCGAGCAGGCGGGCGTGGCGGATCGCGCGGCGCATGAGGCGTCGCAGGATGTAGCCGCGGCCGTCCTTGGCGGGCAGGACGCCGTCGGCGATGAGGAAGGCGATGGAGCGGGCGTGCTCGGTGACGACCTGGAAGGAGACCTTCTCCTCTCCGGTGCCGGGGTAGTCGCGGCCCGCGAGTTCCTGGACCGTCTTCAGGGTCGGCAGGAGCAGGTCGGTGGTGCAGACGTTCTCGACGCCCTGGAGGATCGCGGCGAGGCGGTCGAGGCCGAGGCCGGTGTCGATGCTCTGCTGGGCGAGGTCGCCGAGGATCGGGAAATCGTCCTTTCCGTCGCCTTCACCGCGCTGGGACTGCATGAAGACGAGGTTCCAGATCTCCATGAAGCGCTCGCCGTCGACGGCGGGGCCGCCTTCGGGGCCGAAGGCGGGGCCTCGGTCGTAGTGGAGTTCGGAGGAGGGCCCGCACGGTCCGGGGACGCCCATGGACCAGAAGTTGTCGTCCATCCCCAGGCGTTGGATGCGCTCGGCGGGGACGCCGATCTTGCGCCAGAGCTGCTCGGCCTCGTCGTCGTCCTTGTAGACGGTGACCCAGAGCCGGTCCTTCTCCAAGTTGTAGCCCTGGGTGAGGAGTTCCCAGGCGTAGGCGATGGCGTCGGCCTTGAAGTAGTCGCCGAAGGAGAAGTTGCCGAGCATCTCGAAGAAGGTCGCGTGCCGGTTGGTGCGGCCGACGTTGTCGATGTCGGAGGTGCGGGCGCACTTCTGAATGCTGGTGGCGCGGGGGAACTCCGGGGTGACCTCGCCCAGGAAGTAGGGCTTGAACTGGTTCATGCCGGCGTTGGTCAGCAGCAGGGTCGGATCGGAGGGGATCAGCGGGCTGGACGGAACCTCGCGATGTCCGCGGGAGGCGAAGTAGTCCAGGAAGGTGGAGCGGATCTGCGTCGAGCGCATGGCGGTATGGCCTCACGGAAGAGTCGTGGAGGGTGGGGGGAGATCACACGCCGAGCCGGGCCGAGAACAGGGACTGAGAAGTTCTCAGTTCTCCAGCTCGACGCAGATAGCTCGCGCCCCCACGGTGTAGACCATGACTCCAGATCCGTCGCTCACTGATGGTGCAGCGCACGTGCCGATCTTCTGTGCGCTGCACCATCGAGCCTAGCTGATCTGGAGTCAAGATCGCTTGCTGTTCCTGTCGGATTGCCCCGCGTGCAGCAGGGCGAGCAGCACGTCGGTGAGCTCGGCGGGGTCGAGCAGGACGAGGTCGGCTCCGAAGCCTGCGAGTGCCTCGGGCTCGGTGAAGCCCCAGCCTGCGCCCACGGAGGTAACGCCCGCCGCTCTGGCGGCGTGGATATCCGCGTCCATGTCCCCGACGAAGGCGGCGGCGCTGGGAGCGACACCGAGTCGGTCGAGGGCGAGGTGCAGTCCGTCGGGCGCGGGCTTGGGCGTCGCGTCCTCGTAGCAGACGACGGTGTCCATCAGGTCGAGGATGTCCGGCGGCAGCAGCCAGCCCAGTCGGCGGCGGTCGCGGCGGGTGACGATGCCGGTGGCCAGGCCCTCGGCCCTGAGCGCTTTCAAGGTGTCCTTGACGTACGGGAAGACGACGGCGTCGAGGCTGGCCGTGGAGGTGGCCGCATCCCAGCCGTCCTCGTTGATCGCTCCATACAGGCCCAGCTCGGCCAGCACCTGCGCTCGCGGGGTGGTCGCAGCCCACGACGGGAGGTCCGCGACATTGACGCGGCGGCCGAGTGCGGAGGTCGCGAACCCTGCCAGGGCGGCGAGTTGGGCGGCCCTGCTGTCAACGAGTACGCCGTCGACGTCGAAGAGCGCGGCTCGTCTCACGCCGCATCTCCGTTCCTGGGCGAGGGCAGGTCGGCCTCGGCGAGCAGGCTGTGCAGGGTGACCCGCTGATCGCCCAGCAGCCCACGTCCGCCGAGCGGGCGTTCCAGCACGCACAGAGCATCGGCGACGGGAGCCCCAGCGATCCGCAGGATGCGGGTCATGTGGAGCAGTTGGCCGCCGGAGCGGACCACGTCGTCGACGAGGACGGTGCGTCGGCCGTCGATGGCGGCGCCTTCGATCTGGCGGTGGGAGCCGTAGCCCTTGGGCTGACGGCGCAGGAAGACGGCGGGCAGGCCGGTAGCGGCGGACAGGGCGACGACGAGGGGGACGCCGCCGAGTTCGATGCCGGCCAGGACCTGGGCGTCGTCGGGGACGATGTTGGCCATGGCGGCGGCGACGTCGCGCAGGAGCGTCGGGTCGGCGGCCAGGCGGTACTCGTCGAAGTAGGCGTCGAGTTGGGTGCCGTTGGCGAGCTTGAACGGGGCGTCGACGCAGGCGGTTTCGGCGAGCCTGGCGGCGAGGCCGGCCAGCGGTGTGCTGGTGGTCATGCTCCTCCGATCGGGGCCGTGGCGAGGGCGGTGAGGTGGGCGCGGAAGGCGACGGCGGACTCGGTGGCCGTGAGGAAGCCGAGCGGCCGGGTGGGAGTCTCGAAGAGCCACTTCTCCTCGCGCAGGAAGGCGAGCAGGCGAACGGCGGTCGGCCCGGCGAGACAGACCGGCACGGGGCGGACGGTGGTCGCGTAGTAGACGGCGGCGGCCAGCTCGTGCAGGGTGCCGACGCCGCCGCCCATCGCGACGACCAAGTCGGCGTGTTCCAGGTAGTGGTTGAGGCGGGCGCCGAGGTCGGGCAGGTGGACCGACGAGGTGGCGTGCGGGTTGAACGCTCCCCACTCGTCGTGCTTGCCGATCAGCGTGACCGCGGTGACCGTGGCTCCCTGGGAGGAGGCCCCGCGGGCGGCGGCCTCCATCAGCCCGTTGTAGCCGCCGTGGAGAAGGGAGTGTCCGGCTTGGGCCAGGGCCCGGCCGATCTCCTCGGCCAGCTTCTCCTCCGCTTCGGAGGCGGGGACGACGCCCCCGAAGAAGACGGCGGTGAGGCCCTCTCGGGCCCGGCTGGTCGCCGGGCCCGAGAGGTGGAGCGCGTTCACACGAGCTCCAGGTAGGTGCGGTAGGCGGCGACGGCGTCGCGCAGTCCGTCGAGTGCTTCCGGGCAGGTGCGGTTCACCAGGGCGAGCATCCGCTCGATCGCCGAGTCGACGTCCGCCGCCAGCGGGATCGCCGGCCCGCTGATCGCCGCGTCCAGGTCGCCCAGGCAGGCCCGGCCGATCGGGGTGACGGCGATCTCCTCGCGCAGCTGGTACCAGCCCCAGTACCGGGAGGTCGGAGCGAGGGCGGTCTTGATGAGGTCCTTCGTCGCGGTGTGCAGCCGGTGCCACTCGGAGTAGGCGACGAACCGCTGACCCCGCTTGATGCGCTTGTGGAGCAGTACGGCCAGCACCAGGTGCTCGATCAGCAGCTCGGTGCACGAGCGCGGCCGAGCGAGGAACTCGACGGCGAAGCGCTCGGCCAGCGCGACCGCGTCCGGCGCGGCGGGTGCGGGCCGGCGGTCGAGGAGCGGGGCTGTGGCGACCGTCGCCTGCAGGTGGGGGACGCGGGAGGCGGGCGCGAGGTAGAGGTCGATCTGGTGCAGCCTGCCCTCGTCCGGGATGAGGAAGACCGTCCCGACCCCGCCGAGGTCGGCGACGATCGTGTCGCGCCAGCCGGGCAGCAGGGCGCCGGCCTCGATGGACATCAGGTCGTTCAGGGCCTCGACGAAGGCGGGCAGCTGGGCGTCGTCGACGCCGACGACGAAGTCGACGTCGGAGAGGCGGTCGGCGGTGCCGTGGGCCAGTGAGCCGCGGACCATCAGGTGGGTGACGGCCGGGGAGGTGGCCAGGATGTCGGCGAGCTTCGCCAGGAGCGGGAGCTGGGTCGGGCGGTTGGCCTCGGTGAGCTCGGCCAGTTGCAGGGTGGGCATGCGCGTCCTCCGTTCGGATTCCGGCGGGGATGGACAGTGCGAGGTGAGCGACTGGTCAGGGCGAGAGGGCGAGGAGGCGCCGCTTGGCCACCGTCCAGCGCGTCGCGGCCTCCATGTCACCGAGCGAGGTGTGCAGCTCGGCGATCAGGTCGTAGACCGTGCCCTCGGGCAGGGCGTAGGCGTAGAACAACCGCAGCAGCATGCGTTCGGCCGCATCGGTGTAGCCCAGCGCTGCCATGCCGCGGGCGGCTTCCAGCCGTTCGGCGAGGGTCGCTTCGTCGGCGATGGGCAGCGGTTCCGCAGCCGCCGATTGGAGGGACGGGCGCCGCGCGAGCCGCCGGTAGACGTCATCGGCATACACGTCGGCGATCAGGTGGATGCGGTCGGGGCCGAGCAGATTGCACACCCCGTGCGCGTAGGTCGGCGTCAGCCGCCAGATCCGGCCGCCGGTCATGTGGACCTTCGTGCCGCCGGTGACCAGGAACGCGGAGGAGTTGGTGTGCAGCGGGATGTGCAGCCGGTGCCGCTCGACCTGGTCGAGTTCGTCGTAGTCACGGTGTTCCCAGAGGAAGGCGTTGGCCTCCAGTCGGGCCAGGCGCACCCACATGTAGTTCAGGCCCAGCTCGGTCAGCAGCGCGGCGGTGGCCGGCATCTGTCCGAGGAGCGCGGTCGGTTGGGCGGTGCAGTCGCCGATCGTCACGTCGCCGGCGTCGCCGGAGGCGTTCATGAGCGAGGTCGTCCACCAGCCGCCGGACTGGTAGGCGCTGTACTCGGCTTTCCAGGGGGCCCGCGCGGTCAGGGCCTCGTGGCGAATCCGTTCGAGCTGTGCGGGATCCACCGCGTCCAGTTGGGCGATCTGCCCGGCCAGGGTGGTCAAGGTGTTGTCCATCGGTTCCCTCCCGTTGCCGGCCTGCCCCTCGGCAGGCCGGGTCCACGTGGTGCTCGACGTGGGTGTTCTCGGGGGCTGCTGGTCTCAGCAGCTGATCTCACGCTTCGCTGTCAGGAATGCACGGAAAGCGAAGGAGTGCTCAGGATGGCGGCGCGTCGACGGGCCTCGATACGACGCCGCTGCCGTCTTCTGGCCGCCGTCGTTCGCGGGCGGAGCGAGAGGCTTGCGTCGTCGCGCGTCATGACTGCCGTCATGAGCACCGTCATCTCGGCCGGGCGGCGCCTGAAGGGGTTTCCTGCCGCGCCGCCAGGGCTATCGTCAGAACAGACGAACGGGGATCGGAGAGGATCTGCTGTGGCTCAAGATCCAACGCTGTTAAGGGTGTTGACGCTACAGCGGCACTGGCAGGTGCACGAGACCTTCCGGCTCCGGTTCGAAGCGACGGCCAACCGGCTGGCGCAGGAGGACGACGACCCTCGACTGGAGGGACTGTCGGTCTCCAAGCGCCAGTTCGAACGCTGGTACGGCGGCGCGGTCAAGACACGGCCGTATCCGGACCTGTGCCGGGTTCTTGAGGCCATGTTCGGAGTCAGCGTCGATCTCCTCCTGGCACCCGCACCGGCGGTTCCGAGTCCGGAAGCCGTCGCGCCCTCGTTCTTCGTCCCACCACCACGGCCAGCCCCCGTCCTCCTCTCGTCCGAGCAGGCGCATGTGCTGCCTGCTGGTGGCCCGTTCAGCATCGAGACCCGCCACGAAGCGGGCACCACGGAATTGGAAAGGCAGGTTGTGATGGCAGCTCGTCGCGCGCTTCGGTTCACCGCGATGGCGGAAGGCAGCAGTGTCGGCCCGGAGACGCTGGGGCAGATCCATGACGAGGTGCGGCGGCTGACCGCCGCCTATCCTCGGCTCGCCCTCCCCACCCTCCTCGGCGACCTGGTCGAGGTCCAGGACCTCACCTTCCGGTTGCTGGAGCACGGCAGGGTCAAGCCCCTGCAGGCCCGCGACCTGTACCTCCTCGCCGGGATCACCTCGGGGATGCTCGCCAAAGCCAGCCACGACCTGGGGAACCCGAGTGCCGCGATGATGCAGGCCCGCACCGCCTACGTGTGCGCCGACAACGCCGACCACCCCGCGATGCGCGCCTGGATCCGCTCCCTGCAGTCGCTCATCGCCTACTGGGCCGGCCGCCCCGGCGAAGCTGCCGACTACGCCGCACTCGGGCAGACCGCTGCCAGCAGCGTTCGTGGAACCACGAGCGTGTGGCTCGCCTGTCTGTCCGCTCGCGCCAACGCCCTGCTCGGCGACGGAGATGCCACCCGCTCAGCCATCCAGCGAGCGGAGGACGCCCGCGCTGCGGTCCAGCTCGACGACCTCGACGGCTTCGGCGGCATCATGACCTTCCCGGTGCCCCGACAGCTCTACTACGTCGCCGAGGCCACCGTGCACTTGGGCGAGGACCCCGCGCTCGGCGAGACTCAGTCCGAGGCTGCCGTCACCGCGTATCGCAACGCCTCCGAGGACGAATGGGCCTTCGGCGACGAGGCCGGCGCCCAGACCGATCTCGCGCTCGCCCGCATCGCCCGCGGCGAGTTCGAGGGCGCAGCCGAGGCTGTTCGCCCGGTGCTCGATCTCCCAGTCGAGCAAAGGAACTTCGGTATCACCAGCAGCGCCCAACGCGTCCACACCGCACTGCACGCCGATGGCCGCCGAGGCAGCGGAGCGGTCATCAGCCTGCGCGAGGAGATCGAAGCCTTCACTGCTACCCCGACGTCGGTCCTCATCCGGTGACCGCGCCGGTAGGCTCCGCACCCATGATTCCAGTCCACCTGGCCAGCCCCCGCCTAGCACTGCGTGAAATCGAACCCGCGGACGCCGACGCCCTCCTAGCGGTCTACGGCGACCCGGAGGCCACCCGGCATCTCAGCTTCGAACCGCGGACCCCGGAGCAGGTCCAGCTGATCATCGACCGCTCGATCGAGTCGGCGAAGGACAGCCCGAGGACGGAGTACTGCCTCGCCGTCACCCGACTCGGTGGGACCGAACTGATCGGCTTCGCCCGCCTGGCGACCGAGCCACAACAGGCAGCCACGATCGGCTTCGCCCTGCACCCCGCCGGGTGGGGGTGGGGGCTGGGCACAGAGACCGTCCATCTGCTGTGCGCGCTGGCATTCAATACCCTTGGCCTGCACCGTGTCTGGGCCGCGCGCTCGCCGCTCAACGAGGCATCGGCGCGAACCCTCCTCCGGGCCGGGATGACCGAGGACGGCCGTATCCGCGACCACGTCTTCGTCCGAGGCGCGTGGCGCGACTCGATCACCTACTCGATCCTGGAACAGGAGTGGTCGCCGATCGACGGGTTGGAGACCGCCACTGCCGACGGAAGCTGACCCTGGGGGAACATGTGCTTACGGACCTGGCAGTGCCCCACCAGGTGATACCCGGGATCGCGGACTTCGCCCGTGGCGGCCTGCCCGCCCCTGCCGCCACGGACGACGGCAACCACTGGGTCGACGGCTTCTGCTGGCTCTACTGCGGTCAGCAGTGGACACGCGTGCTGTGGATCGGCCCGGCGAGCGTGGCCGGCGCCCAGGCGGCGATGTACGCCTGCGGGCCCTGCATCCAGGAACTCCAAGAGCGGGTCTGGCAGTCGATCGTTCTCAACGACGAACCAGGCCAGCCCAGTCCAGCGACAGATTTGGAAACAGCGCAGTGGGTAGGCCGGCGTGCGGGACGCCATCGCGGCCCCCGCAGGTTCCTGCGTCGCACTTGAAGTCCAGGCCGCAGCGTCCTCGGGCATCGCTGAGTTACTTCGGAGACGCCTCCACGATCAGTCACCCGTCCTATCCGCCTTGAGGAGCCGACGTGAACCCGACGACTCATAAGCCCACGGGCATCGCCGCCGCGAAGGTGGTCCGCGAAGGTCGCGTGCTGATGTTGCGACGCCGGGTCAGCGAGGGCGAGCTGTCCTTGGCAGTTCCCGGCAGGCAAGATCGAGGCCGGGGAGACGCCGCTGCAGACCGCTGTCCGTGAGACGCGGGAGGAAGCGGGCCTCGAGGTGGCAGCCCTCTGTCTCCTTGGCGAGCGAGTACATCCGAAGACGGGGCGGCGGATGTCCTATGTGGCTTGTGCGGCACGGATCGGAGCCGCGTATGTTGCGGCTCCCGACGAAGTCGCCGAGCTGGCCTGGGTCTCCCATGCGGAGATCCCCACGTACGTGCCGTACGGGATCTTCGAACCGGTGCAGGCATACCTGGACGCCGCGCTCCGCGGCTGACCTGGCCGCACTGGACAGGGGCACTGCGTGGCCGCCGCCGGCTTGATGGCAGCGGTGCAGCGCTTCAACCTGTGAGTTTCCGGGTCACTCCAGCCAGGGCCTATCGAAGCGAAATGCGATCAAGCCGTCCTCGAAGTTGTCGCGGCTGGGAGCGTTCCCGTTCGCCGAAGACGCCATCGACCTGACATTACCCGCCAGTGCCTGAGAAGTTGACACCGGCGGGTGATGGGCTATCAGCGTCGGGGGCGAGGGGACGACGGTGCTGCGGGCACGGGTGCAGGCTGTGCGGCGGGGATGTCGACGCGGGGAACTGTTTGCCGGACGGTGGTGGTCCTGACCAGTGCCGCGCCTGTGCGCGTGGTCGGCTTCGCAGCTGCGCCGGTCGGCGTCGTCGGGAGGCCGGCATCGCGTCGGATGCGCCAGTTGAGGACGGCGGTGGCGGAGTCGGCGCTGGCGAGTTCGCGTCGACCAGCGGCCTGGGCGAGCAGGACGGCCGGATCGTGGCCGGCGGCTTCGGCTTCGGCGAGGGTGGCGGAGAGCGCGTTCCAGCCGTTCTCGTTCAGCACCTTGGTGGCATGGTCGGCGGGCAGGGCGTGGCGAATGGCTGCGGCCTGCCGGTCCTGGGCGGGCTGGGGCAGGCGCTGGCTGTGGAGGTCGAGGACGGCCATCGGTTTGGCCGCGTGCCGCGCGTAGGCGGTACGCAGGTGGTCAGCGGCGGCGTTGGCAGCCTGGGCCTGGTACTCGTGACCTCGGGCGGTGTGCCACTTCGCGATGACGACGGCGAGCAGGACGAGGCTGGAGAGGACGGTGGCGGCTGCGGCGCCGTCCTCGGCACGGCCGACGGCTGGTCCTGCGTTGAGGACGGCGCGGGCGGCTGAGCGCATGGCCCGCAGGTCCGTCTTGGCGGCTCGGGTGTGGGTGAGGCCGGTGCGGTCGAGGGCGCGAGCGGCCTGGGTGATCTCCTTCCTGCTGAGGACGGGGCTGGTGGCGGCGAGGGCGTCGAGGATCTCGATGCTGCCGCTGATCGTCGCGGCGGTCCGATCGTCGCTCTGGTCGTCGGCGAGGGCGGCCAGAGCGTGGTCGATGGTGGTGCTGGCCTGGTGTCGGCCGGAAGCGGGCCAGGTGTGCTCGTTGGGATCGGGGTAGACGGGTTCGGCCGCGCCGGCGGCGAGGCGGGCGCGGATCTTGGGGAGGGACAGGTCGGGGTCGAGTTTGCTGCCGGAGAACCAGACGGGCTCGTTCTTGGCGTTGCGGTCGCCGGGGAGTGCGAACTTGTAGCCGATGGCGTCGCCGGACGGCGCGCGTCGGGTGCTGGTCCTGATGCCGTGCTCGGCGAGGCGGCGCAGGAACTCCTCCTCGGTGGCGGCTCCGGCGAGGGACTGGCGGACGGCGGTGCGCAGGGTCTCGCGCGGGGTCTGGGTGAGGTTGCGGCGTTCGGCCTTGCGCAGTTCGGCGCGGGTGGGGCGTTTGGGCCCGCTGTGCCGGTCCTTGGTGCGGGCGTGGGCGAGGCTGAACAGCCCCAGTTCGTTCTCGATGAGGGTGAGTTCGTTCTCGACCCGGCCCCAGTCGCCTCGGATGCGGGGCTGGGTGAGGTTGCCGCGCACGAGGGTGGCGAGGATGTGAATGTGGTCGTCGGCATGGCGCACTGCGATCCACCGGCAGCCGTCAGGGTCACCCTCAGGAGCAACCCCGGCAGCGGCGACGATCCGCTGGGCGATGTGGTCCCACTCCTCGTCGGTGAGGAGCCGGTCGGTCGAGGCGGCGCGCACCGAGCAGTGCCACACGTGTTCCTTGGGTGCCCGCTCGCCGGCCTGGACGACGCGCAGGTCCAGCGCGTCGCGGAGCTGGGTGAAGGTGACGCCCGGCTCGCGGCCGGGGTCGGGGGCGAAGCCGTCCCAGGAGCCGACGATGTGCGGGTTGTCGTGCTCGTTGTGCTCGCCAGGTCCGAAGAGGTACTTGAGCAGGCCCATGGTGCTGCTGCCGCCGCCGATGCTGGCGATCATCGGTTCCTGCTCTTCGCGAGGCGCATCGCCGCCTCGTCCAGGTGCGTGAGGAGCGTGCGGGCGTCGGCGAGCAGGGACCGGCCCTGGGTGAAGGCGTCCAGGACCTGGCCCGGTGGGAGGGCGACGTCGGAGTGGTAGTCGCGGGTGAGCTGGTTGACGTTGTTGCCGAGCTTGGCGATCTGGGTTCGCAGGGCGGCGACCTCGTCGATCGCCGCGTCTAGGCGCTCGTCTCGGGTGGCGATGTCGGCGTGGTCGTCGGCGAGGGCCTTGCGGATGACGTAGACGGCGGTGGCCAGCTCTGCGGCCTTGGCGCGGCGCTTGATCTCGGCTTTGTCCTCGCTGCGGCAGCGGAAGGTGAGTTGGTCGTCGAGAGGGTTCTCGTTGTTGCGCTTTCGGCGCTTGGGGGCGCGGTGCGCGGCGGCTCGCTTGGGACGCCGCGCGGTGGCAAGGCGTGTGGGCGGGACGTCGGGGTCGCTCTCGGCGGAGGGCACGTCGGGGACAGCGGTGGCGCGAACGGCAAGCGGCTGTACGTTCGCGGGCGGCTGGGTGCTGGGCTTCTCCTCGTACGGCGCCCCCTGGCGCCGCACGTCCGGTGATGCCGAGCGCGGGGGCGCGGGTGCACCACTCGATCAGCCGCTGGGCGAGGATCAGCGCGTCGTCGCCAGATCGGAAGAGCGG
>NZ_JBFAQT010000024.1:0-97833 GCF_040678895.1 Kitasatospora sp. NPDC049258 | reverse complement strand
CCGGCTTCGACGCGCGCGGCGCACTCGACCTGCCGGGCCGCGCCTGCCGCCCCGGCCGAGCGGCAGGCGCGGAGGCACGGCGCGACCCGACCAAACCAGTGGTTGAAGATTGAACGAAACGGGTCTATGGTGGAGCCATCAAGTTGAAGCCTCAACAAAAGGCTTCCGACCCGAGGAGCAGCCATGGGCATCTTCAGCCGCAAGAACGACACCACCGTCGCCGTCGCCGAGGCCCCCGCCGGCCCGGACCTGGCCCACCTGACCGGTGACTACACCATCGACCCGACGCACAGCCGGATCGGCTTCGCGGTCCGCCACGCGATGGTGACCAACGTCCGCGGCGAGTTCACCGAGTACGAGGGCAAGCTGCACCTGGACGGCACCGACCCGGCCGCCTCCACCGCCGAGCTGGTCATCAAGGTCGCCTCGGTCAGCACCAGCCAGGCCCAGCGCGACGAGCACCTGCGCACCGGCGACTTCTTCGCGGCCGAGACCTACCCGGAGATCACCTTCCGCTCCACCGCGGCCGAGATGATCGACGCCGACACCTACCGCATGCACGGTGACCTGACCATCAAGGACACCACCCGCCCGATCGTGCTGGACCTGGACTTCACCGGCTCCGCCACCGACGTGTACGGCGCCGACCGGGTCGGCTTCGAGGGCGGCACCACCGTGGACCGCACCTCCTGGGGCCTCACCTACAACGCCGCCCTGGAGACCGGCGGCGTGCTGATCGGCGAGAAGGTCAAGCTGACCCTGGACATCTCCGCGGTGAAGGCGGCCTGACCCGCCCGACCCGCTTGTCCCGAGCGCATGCCCTGGCACCGCCCCCGCCGCGTCCACCGGCGGGGGCGCCCGCACACCCGCACATCCCCTCGCCGCCGCCCGCCGCCCGCCGTTCCGCCGACCGCCGCTCCCGCACAATGGAGCCGGCCCACCGCGGGCCGATCCGGGGGGAGCCAGATGGAACTGCGGCAACTGCACTGCTTCGTCGCCGTCGCCGAGGAACTGCACTTCGGCCGGGCCGCCGATCGGCTGCTGCTCGGCCAGCCCGCTGTCAGCCAGCAGGTCCGCAGGCTGGAGCGCGAGCTGAAGGCCGAGCTGTTCGACCGATCCCCCCGGCACGTCCGGCTGACCCCGGCCGGTGAACTGTTCCTGCCCGCCGCCCGCCGGGTGCTGGACGCCGAGCAGGCCGCCCGCGCGGCCGTGGCCGGCCTGAGCGGGAACGACGTGTTCCGGCTCGGCACCATCACCGGTCTCGGCGAGCAGTTGGACCGCATCCTGGAGGCCTACCAGCGGCACGCCCCCGCGATCCGGGTCGAACTGCAGGCCCTCCCGGTCGCCGAGCGCCTGGCCAGGCTGACCGACGGCCGGCTGGACGCCGCGTTCGTCCGCGGCGCGATCCCCGAACACAGCCCCGGGCTGCGCTTCCTGCCGGTCCGCCCGGAGACCCTGCTGATCGCTCTGCCCGCACGCCACCCGCTGGCCGAGCGCCCCGAGCTGGAACTCGCCGATCTGGCCGCCCTGCCGCTGCGGCTCACCGCCCGGCGCGACCACCCCGCCCTGGTCGACCTGGTCCTGACCGCCTGCCGGGAGGCCGGCTTCCGGCCCGTCCCGGGGCCCGCCTTCAGCACCCTGCAGGACACCCTGGCCTCGATCGGCACCGGCGCTGCGACCTGGACGGTGGTCTACGCGGCCAACGCCCGGATGGTGCGGCTCCCCCGGGTGGCGTTCCGGCCGCTGAGCCCGCCGGGGCTCACCCTGCCGACCGCGCTCGCGGTCCGGCGCGGCACCCCGCCGCCGGGGCTGCTGCTGGACGCCTACCGGGCCGCCCGATCCGCCCCCACCTGTGACGATCACGATTCGTGATCGCTGCCGGAGCGAATCAGGTCTGGGTCACGGGCTCCCGTCGCGATGGACTGTTCCCGACAGCACAACCGACCCAGCACAACCGATCCGGCGCAAGCGATCCGGCGCAAGCCAGGTCGGCGTGAACCCGGTCGCCGCCACCGAGTTGAGGAGCAGCACATGCCGATCGTCACCGTCCAGCAGGGCCCCCGCAGCGTCGAGCTCAAGCGCGAGCTGGTGCAGCGGATCACCGACGCCTTCGTGGACGCCTACCGGATCCCGGCCGACACCGTGCAGGTCTGGATCCACGAGGTCCCGGCCGACAGCTGGGGCGCCGCCGGGCAGCTGACCGCCGACCGGTAGCCGGGGCCCAAGGCCCAGGGCTCAGCGCCCAGGGCGCAGCGCTCAGCCGCTCAACCGCGCAGCAGGGCGGCGTCCTCCGGCGGCAGCCAGCTGCCCGGCGGGCGCCGCAACCAGCCCTCCCGCGCGCCGAGTTCGGCCGCCGCCGCCCGCATCGCGGCCAGCCCCGGGTGCCGCAGGTCCGGCCGGTGCACCAGCCCCAGCAGGCTGAGCGGCACCGGGTCGACCAGCGGGCGGGTGACCCCGCCGGGGATCCGCGGGCCGCCGGTGGTGGTGAGCACCGGGTCGCCGTGCCGGGCCAGGTAGCGTCCGAACTCCACGATGCCGACCGCGGGCGTGTGCCCGGGCGCCGCCGCGAGGCCGTGCTCGTCGAGCAACCGCCGCCCCAGGTCGGTCCATTCGGTGGTGGCCGGATTGCCCGCGCAGACGTCCACCGGGTGCCCGGCCAGCGCCGCCAGCGGCACCTCCGGCAGCCCGGCCAGCGGGTGCCGCTCCGGCAGGTGCACCGCGAGGCGTTCCAACCGGACCGGGATGTGGGCGAGTTGGCCGCGCAGCGCGACCGGCAGCCCGGCGAAGCGGCCGAACGAGACGTCCAGCCGGTGGTCCAGCAACTCCCGGGCCGCGGCCGCCAGTCCGCCGTGGAACCGGGCCAGCAGCTCGTGCTCGGGCAGCGCCCGGCGGGCTGCCTCGAGCACGCGCTCCTCCGCCGGGTCGGCGCCGCCCGGCTCGCTGTTGAGGTCGATCAGCAGCGCCCTGGTGTCCGCGGCGGCCAGGATCTCGTCGTGCAGGGCCAGCAGCCGCCGCGCCTTGGGCAGCAGCGCGCGCCCGGCCTCGGTCAGCTCGACGCTACGGGTGGAGCGGTGGAACAGCGCCCCGCCGAGGGCCCGTTCGAGGCTCTGCACATCCCGGCTCAGCGCCTGCTGGGCGATGTGCAGCCGCTCGGCCGCCCGGCCGAAGTGCAGCGTCTCGGCGGTCGCGACGAAGCCGCGCAGCAGGCGGGGATGCAGGTCACGGGGCATGCCGCAGAGATTAACAACCGGATTGACAACAGAACCGTGTGGATCGCACCGAACAGGTGTTGGACCGCGCCCGACCGCCCCGGCGAGGCTGGGAGCTCCCCGACCCGACGCCAGGAGCCCCGTGTTCGCCCCGTACCGCCGTGCCCTCGCCGCCCCCGGCGCGCTCGCCTTCACCCTGTCCGGGCTGCTCGCCCGGCTCGCCTTCACCATGAACGGGGTCGCCGTCCTGGTGCTGGTCGCCGACCGGCGCGGCTCGTACGCCCTGGCCGGCGCGGTCTGCGCGGCCGGCGTGGTGGCCGCCGCGGCGGGCATGCCGCTGCTCGGCCGGCTGGTCGACCGGTACGGGCAGGCCCGGGTCACCGTGCCCGCCGTACTGGCCCGGATCGCCCCGGTGCTCGCGCTGGCGGCCTGCGCCCGCGGCGGGGCGCCCGACTGGACGCTCTTCGTCTGCTGGGCGGCGGCCGCGACCACCCCCAACCTCGGCGGCATGGCGCGCGCCCGCTGGGCCCACCTGCACCGGGCGGACGAGACCGCGCGGCACCGCGCCAACGCGCTCGAACAGGCGCTGGACGAGCTGTGCTTCATGGCCGGCCCGGTGCTGGCGATGCTGCTGAGCACCGCGCTCACCCCCGAGGTCGCCCTGCTGGCCGCCAACGGCCTGGGCACCGTCGGCGCCCTGCTGTTCGCCGCCCGGCGCGACACCGAACCGCCGGTGGGCCCGCCCGCCACCGGCACCACGGCACCGCTGCGCTCGGCCGGCCTCCGGGTGCTGGTACTGACCTTCCTGGCGACCGGCGTGCTGTTCGGCTCCCTGGAGGTCACCACCGTCGCGTACACCGACGCCCTCGGCCACCGGCCGGTCGCCGGGGTGCTGCTGGCCCTGGTCGCCGCCGGATCCTGCCTCAGCGGACTGCTGTACGGGCTGCGCCCGGCGCGCCGCTCCCCGGCCGCGCGCTTCCTGGCCGGGGTGGCCGCGATGGCGGTGCTGCTGCTCCTGCCGCCGGCGGCCGTCCACGCCGGAGCCGGCCTGCCGGGCCTCGCGGTGGCGCTGCTCGCGGCGGGCTGCGGGACGGCCCCGACCATGGTGAGCGGGATGACGCTGATCCAGGAGCTGCTGCCGCCGCGACAGCTCAACGAGGGCATGGCCCTCGCCGTGTCGGGCATCCTGGCGGGCATCTCGGCGGGCGCCGCGCTCGGCGGCGCGATCGCCGAGCGGGCCGGCCCGGGCGCCGGCTACCTGGTCCCCGCGGCGGCCGCCCTGCTCGCCCTGCTCACCGCCACCGCCGGCCGCCGCCGGCTCGCCCGGCCGGTACGGCCGGTACACCTCGTGCCGCCCGCACGGCCGACCGCGGACGGCGCCGCACCGGCGGACCAGCCCCGGCGCGCTGTCGGCGCCGCCCGTTAGCCTGCCGGTCATGGGGACGGGAATCGCCTACCTGCGCGGCGACGCCACCGCGCCGCAGGCCAAGGGCGCCAAGGTGATCGGCCACATCTGCAACGACCTGGGCGGCTGGGGCAAGGGCTTCGTGCTGGCGCTGTCCCGCCGCTGGCCGGAGCCGGAGGCGGCCTACCGGCGCTGGCACCGGGAGCGGGCGCACAACGACTTCGGGCTGGGCGCGCTCCAGCTGGTCCAGGTCGGCCCCGCCCTGTGGGTGGCGAACATGATCGGCCAGCGCGGCATCAGGGCCGGCCGCTCGACCGGTGTGCCGGTGCGCTACGAGGCGATCGACGCGGCGCTGGCCCGGCTGGCCCCCGAGGCGCTGCGGCTGGGCGCGTCCGTGCACCTGCCCCGGATCGGCTGCGGGCTGGCCGGCGGGCGCTGGGAGCGGGTCGAACCGCTGGTCCGGGCCCGGCTGGCCGACCAAGGCGTGGCGGTCACGGTGTACGACCACTGACGGCGCCCGCCGGCCAGCTGTACTCGTACTCGGGGCGCCGGACACCCCCCGCGAACTCCGCCGTGCCCTCGGCCGTGCGCACCCCGCCCTCGCGCTCGTAGAAGGCGACGGCCCGGGTGTTCGCCTGCAGCACCTCCAGCCGGACCGGGCCGGCGGCCGCGGCCAGCCCCGCCCGCAGCAACCGGCCGCCGATGCCCAGGCCGGTGCGGCCCGGGCGGACGTGCAGGTTGTCCAGCAGCACCCGCCCGTCCGGCTCCGGCACCAGGTAGCAGAAGCCGAGCAGTTCCCCGGCCGGGCCCTCGGCCAGCAGCAGGGTCGGGGTGTCGGCCGGCTCCCCGTAGTCCGCGCCGAGCCGGATCTGCCAGAGCTCGCGCCGCTCGTCCGCCATCCCGTCGCCGAGCACCCGGGCGGGCAGGAATCCGGCGTACGCCGTCCGCCAGCTCTCCGCGTGCAGGTCCGCGACCGCCGCCGCGTCCGCCTCGCCGCCGGTCCTGATGATGATCTCCGATGCCATTCGCCCAGCCTTGCACACCGACTACTTGAACATGTTCAAAAGAACCCCTACAGTCATGCCCAGAAGGTTTTGAACACGTTCGAAACGGAGCGGTCCCGATGGACTTCGCAGTTGTCAGCTACGCCACGTACCTCCCGATCGCCACCGGCGTCACGGTCTGGGTGGCCCGGACCCTCGGCCGCAACGGCCGGATCTTCCTGGCCGACGTGTTCGCCGGCGACGACCGCCTGGCCGATGCCGTCAACCAGCTGCTGGTGGTCGGCTTCTACCTGATCAACCTCGGCTTCGTCGCGCTCTGGATGCGCAACGACCAGTCGATCACCGACCTGCAGGGCGTCTTCGACGCGCTCTCCTACAAGCTCGGCACCGTGCTGCTGCTGCTCGGGGTGATGCACCTCGGCAACGTGTACGTGCTCAACCGGATCCGCCGGCGCGGCAGCCTGGACAAGCAGCACCGGCCGCCGGTCGCCCCGCAGGCCTTCCTGTACCCCGGCCAGGCCTGAGCGCCCGGCCATGGACAGCCGGAGCGCCGAGCCGCCGCCCGTCCGACGGCTCACCGTGCTGCACGATCCGAACTGCGGGCTGTGCCGGCACCTCACCCGGTGGCTGCGGACCCGGCGCCAGCTGGTGCCGCTGGAGTTCGTCCCCGTCGCCACCGCCGACGCCCGGGCACGCTTCCCCGGGCTGGACCACGACGCCTCGCTCGGCGAGATCACCGTGGTCGCCGACACCGGCGAGGTCTGGCGCGGGGCGCCCGCCTTCGTCGCCTGCCTCTGGGCGCTGGCCGAGCACCGGTCGCTCGCCCGGCGGCTGAGCACCCCGGCCGGCCTGCCGCTCGCCAGGGCGGCGGCCTTCGCCGCCAGCAAGTACCGCGCGGCCACCGGGGCCGGCCGGGTCGTACCGGGTGCACAGGGGTCATCCGGTACGACCTGGGCCGACGACGGGGCGGGATCCGGCTGCGACTCGGGGACCTGTGCCCTACCCGGCTAGGCTCAGGGACCGTGGACGACGTGGCATCGACGCAGGGTGAGGGCAGCGGCCCCGGCACCACCGGGCGAGCGGCCGAGGACCTCGCGGCCGGGACGGGCTCGCTGCCCCTCCCGGCCGGTGAGGTGCGCGGCGGCAGAGCGCTGCCCAAGACCGACAAGAGCGAGCAGACCAGGGCGCTGATCCTGGAGACGGCCATGCGGCTGTTCCAGGAGCGCGGGTACGACAAGACGACGATGCGCGCGATCGCCAAGGAGGCGGGCGTCTCGGTCGGCAACGCCTACTACTACTTCGCGTCGAAGGAATACCTGATCCAGGGCTTCTACGACCGGATGACGTACGAGCACGCGGCCGACGCCCGGGTCCGGATGGCGCACACCAAGGACTTCGCCGAGCGGCTGGAGATCGCGCTCACCTCCTGGGTGGACTGCGCGGCCCCGTACCACGAGTTCGCCGCCCAGTTCTTCCGGACGGCGGCCGACCCGGACAGCCCGCTGAGCCCGTTCTCGAACGAGTCGCACCCGGCCCGGGCCACCGCGGTCGAGCTGTTCCGGGAGACGCTCAGCGGCTCGGACCTCTCCCCCAAGCTGGACGCCGAGCTGGTCGAGCTGATGCCGGACCTGCTCTGGCTGCACCTGATGATCGTGGTGCTGTACTGGGTCTTCGACCGCACCCCGGACACCGAGCGGACCCGCGCCTTCGTCAAGCGCTGCACCCCGCTGGTGGCCAAGGTGGTCAACCTCTCCCGGTACCGGATCTTCCGCCCCCTGGTCCGGGACGCCAAGGGGCTGATCCAGGACTTCGTCCTGCCGACCGTCGGCCGCACCGTCCGCCCGTAGGGCCTACGGGCGGACGGCGGACGTCAGAACCCGTCCGGGTTCCAGGCCTGCTGCGGGGTGCGCAGCAGCAGGTCGGCGGTGGCGGCGGCGCCCGGGCGGAGTTCGGTGAGCAGGCCGGCGGCGGCCAGCCTGGTCGCATTGCCGCTGCCGAGGTAGAGCTCGGCGAGCCGGGCGGCGCCGAGGGCGAGCTCCGGCTCCTCCGTGGTGGGGGCGCAGCGGCCGGTGCCGTCGGCGGCGCTCTCCAGGGCCCAGCGGCCGGTGGCGTACCCCGCCGGGTCGGTGACCTCCAGCACCAGGCGGCCCGGGGCCGGGTAGCTGCGGGCCGCGAAGGCCGCCGGGACGTCCAGCAGCCGCAGCCAGGTGAAGTCGCCGACCTCGTCGGCCGGCTTGACCCCGCGCGGGTCCTTCAGCAGCAGCGGCAGCGGGTCGTCCGCGCCGAGGTTCTCGACCAGCACGGTGCGCACCCAGTCCACCGAGAAGACCAGCTGCCACAGCGCGTTGGCGGTCGGCCGGTCCAGCGCGAGGTGGTCGAGCACGGTGAGGGTGCAGTTGGGGACGTTGCCGTCCCACTCGTCGTTCACGGTGTACGTGACCAGGCCGGTGACCTGGCCGTCGGCGTCCCGGTGGAGCGCGGCGAACGGCTCCTTCCAGTCGAAGCCGGGCAGCGTGATGTCGCCGGTGTGGATCCGCCACCAGGGCTCGGTGCGGCCGATCGCACCCGGCTGGCCGCGGCGCCAGCGCTCGTGCAACTCGCTGCCGAGCTTGCGCAGTTCGGCCATGCTCACGAAGTCGATCCGGCCGCCGTCGGGCAGTGGGAGGTCGGCGCGCAGGCCTCCGGAGACCGGCAGCGAGATGCGCAGGCCCTGCGCCTGGGTGGCCGGGCCGAAGCCGTACCGGCCGTAGATGTTGTACTCGGCGGCGATCAGGATGGCGGCCGCGCTGCCGCGCTCGCGGGCGGCGGCGAGGTCGCGGTCCATCATCGCGGTGAGCAGCCCGCGGCGGCGGTGGGTGGCGGTGACCGTCACGGCGGTGATCGCGTTCACCGGCAGCCCCGCGCCGCCCGGCACGGTCAGCTCGGTGTCGAAGCTGCGGAAGGTGGCCACGCAGCGGCCGTCGTCCGAGGCGTCGAAGGCGCCCAGGCAGCGGCCGGGCTCGAAGAGCAGCCGGCGCCAGTCGATGCCGGAGTCGTTGTGCGGCCGCAGGAAGCCGCGGGCGATGGCGCGGTCCCAGTCGTGGAGCTCCTCCTCGGTGACGGCGCGGATCTCGATCTCGTGGCCGAGGCGGCCCGGTGCGACGTTGCCCATCCCGCCACGGTACGGCGGCGCCTTCCCGCCCGGCACCTGCTTTTTCCGGCACCCGGTCGGCTCCCCGGAGCGCCTCCCCCGACCCGCCCCGCGCCTCAGCGCCGTAGGTCCACCGTGAGGTGCGGGGCCAGCGCGCCGAGGAAGTCGGCCGCGTCGAACAGCTCGCCGGCGGAGGCGACGCCGACCGTCCTGGTCCGTCCCGACAGGATGCGGTCGACCGCCTCCACCACCAGCGGCGCGGTGACGGCGTAGATGTCCCGGCCGCTCGCCACGGCGCGCCGCTCGACGCCGCCGGAGCGCACCAGGACGTCGACCAGGAAGGTCTGCTCGGAGCGGCCCAGCTCGTCGACCGCGGCCGGCCTCGGGGTGTCCGGGGCCGACAGGTCGCCGGCCGCCTCCGTCGTCATGTAGCTGCGCACCTCGGGGACGGCCAGGTGGGCGGGGATGGTGACCACGTCGGCCATGGAGAACTCCCCGATGACGGCCCGGGGGCCGATCGGCTCGGGGAAGGCCCACTCCAGGATGGGCGGGGCGTCCTGGTGGTACTCCAGCTGCCCGCCGGTGAAGCGGACCCGCCGCCCGCCCCGCCGCTCCCGGGAGATCCGGCCCGCGGTGCGCGTCCCGTCCGTGGGGTGCCAACTGCTCAGCCCGTACGCGATGTGGGCCTCGTCGGCCGCGGTCCAGTCGTCCATCGCCGCGGTGGCCAGCAGGTCGCCGAGGCCGCCGTAGAAGGCCATCGCGGGGAGGACCACCGCTCCGGCGGCCCGGGCACGGTCCGCGAACTGCGCGAAGGTGTCCACGTTGGCCTCGATCTCCGCCGCCACGTCCAGGTACGGGATCCCGGCGCGCAGGGCCGCCTCGATCACCGGGGCGGCGGTGGTGGCGAACGGCCCGGCGCAGTTGACCACGGCCGCCGCCCCGGCCAGTGCGCGGTCGAGCGCGCCGGGGTCGTCCACCGGGGCCGGCCGGACCTCGAGCCCGGGGTGGGAGGCGGCCAGCGCCCGCAGCTTCTCGGGGTCGCGGCCGGAGAGCACCGGGACGAACCCCTGGTCCCTCAGCTGCGCCACCACGAACCGCCCGGTGTGCCCGTACGCGCCGTACACCACGACCGCCTGTCCCGATCCCATGACTCTCCCCCCGCTCGAACGATCCCGTCACGGACATCCTGTCGAAGGCCCGCACTCCGCCGTGAGTGTCCGGAACGACGCGCTGCGTACAATTCCGGACATGGGCTCTGTCGCGATCGCCGTCACCGACGGGATGCTGCACTTCGAACTGGCCGTGGCCCAGGAGGTCTTCGGCTCCCTCCCGGACGGCGTGCCGGGCCCCTGGTACGAGGTCACCGTCTGCGGGCCGGCTCCGGTGCAGGTCGGCCGGTTCCGGCTGGAGCCCGACCTCGGGCTCGACCGGCTCCGGGACGCCGACACCGTGATCGTCCCCGGCTGGGCGGACGTCGACCGGGCGCCGCCCGCCGAGCTGGTCGACGCGGTGCGCGCGGCCCACCGGGCGGGGGCACGGGTGGCCTCGCTGTGCACCGGCGCGTTCGTGCTGGCCGCTGCCGGTCTGCTGGACGGCCGGCGCGCCACCACGCACTGGGCGCACACCGCGGTGCTGGCCGCCCGCCACCCCGGGGTCGAGGTCGACCCGGACGTGCTCTACGTGGACAACGGCAGCGTGCTCACCTCCGCCGGCAAGGCCGCCGCACTGGACCTGTGCCTGCACCTGGTCCGGCTCGACCGCGGATCCTCGGTCGCCAACGCCGCCGCCCGCCGGCTGGTGGTGCCGCCGCTGCGGGCGGGCGGCCAGGCCCAGTTCGTCACCACCCCGGTGCCCGCCCGGGACGACCACGACCACCTGCTCGCCGCGCTGCTCCCCTGGGTGCTCGAACGGCTCGACCGGCCGCTGACCGTGGAGGACCTGGCCCGCCGGGCCCGGGTGAGCTCGCGCCACCTGGGCCGCCTCTTCCGGGCCGCCACCGGCACCACCCCCTTGCAGTGGCTGCTCACCCAACGCATCCGCCGCGCCCAGGAGTTGCTGGAGAACACCGACGACGGCATCGACGCCGTCGCGGCCGCCACCGGCATGGGCACCGCCACCACCCTGCGCCGCCACTTCAACCGCACCGTCGGCGTCCCCCCGGACACCTACCGCCGCACCTTCCGCACCCGTACCCACACCCACCCCGACCCGCCCGGCGCACTGGCGCGATGACCCCGAACTCCCCTGCCACCGAAGGCCGTCCACCGAAGAACCCCGCCCCGGCCGGAGGTGGCGCCCCGGGCGAGGACGTCGGCCGGGTCGACGTCGAGGCCGTCGTGGTCCCGGTCCATCTCCCAGGCGAGGCGGGCGTTGGCCGTCTCCTGGTCGATGGAGCCCGGATCCCAGCGGATCCCCTCGGTGGGGAGCGGCAGGAGGATGCCGACTTCGTCGTCGATCCCGCGGCCGCCGTGGACCGCCACGAAGGCCATGTAGTCGGCCGGCAGCCGGGTGCCCCAGTACTCCTCGACCGCGTGCCGGTCGACCCCCTCGTCGGCCCCTCGGTCGGAGGCATGAGCCGCGTCAGCTCCACGAGGTGCGGGACGTCCGCCCTGCGCCCTCCCGGTTCCCTGCCACCCGCCCGACCTGGCGGGGGCTCCTGCAGGGTCTCGCCACTCGCGGGTGAGGTCGGAATCGGACGGCTTGTCCGAGTCGGCCGATTACACCAAGCTGAGTCCCGAGCACGAGGGCTGCCGGCGAGCTGAGATCGCGCACCGATGAGTTCTCCCGCGCCGCGCCGCGCCGCGCCGGTCCGTACGCCGGACACCCACGGACGGAAGGCTGGGCCATGCGGAAACTGATCTACGGCATGAACCTGACCCTGGACGGCTACATCGCCGCGGCCGGCGACGACATCGGCTGGAGCGGACCGCCGGGCGACGAGCTGTTCCGGTGGTGGCTCGACCACGAGCGCGCGAGTGGCCTGTCGCTGTACGGGCGCAAGCTGTGGGAGACGATGAGCTCCTACTGGCCGACCGGCGACCAGCAGCCCGACGCCACCCCGGCGGAGATCGAGTTCGCGCGGAACTGGCGGGACACGCCGAAGGTGGTGTTCTCCTCGACGATCGACGAGGTCGACTGGAACACCCGCCTGGTCACCGGCGACGCGATCGCCGAAATCACCCGACTCAAGGCCGAGGACGGCGGCCCGATGAACATCGGCGGCGCGACGCTCGCCGGGGCGGCCATGCGTGCCGGGCTGATCGACGAGTACGCGATCGCCACCCATCCGGTCCTGGTGGGCGGCGGCACGCCGTTCTTCACCGCGCTGGACAGCTGGGTGAACCTGAACCTGGTGGAGACGCGGACGCTTCCCGGCGGCGTGGTCCTGACCAGGTACGAGACGAGGCGCTGAGCAGCGGTCGCTACGGCCGGGCGTAGAAGTCCGGGGTGCCCATGATCCAGAGGCTGGCCTGCTTGATCGGGGCGCCGGGGCGGGGGGCCTCGATCATCTGGTCGTCGCCGAGGTAGATGCCCACGTGGTAGATGTCGGCCGGGCGGCCGGTCCTGGTCCAGAAGATCAGGTCACCGGGCTGGAGCTGCGGGTACGAGACCGGGGTGGACTCGGCGTACTGGTCGGCCGCGAAGTGGGTGAGCCGCTTGCCCGCGGTGCGCCAGGCCATCATGGTCAGCCCCGAGCAGTCGTACCCGCCCGGGCCCTCGCCGCCCCAGATGTAGGGCAGCCCGATCTTCGAGCGGGCGAAGGCGACGGCCGCCTGGGCGCTGCCCGCCGCCCAGGGGCCGGCACCGACCTGGACGGCGGCCGCGGCGGCCGCGGCCGCGGCTTCGGCGGCCGCCTTGGCCTTCGCCTCCTCCTCGGCCCGGCGGGCCTCGAGCGCCTCCAGCGCCTCCTGGCGGCGGCGTTCGAGGTCGACGGTGGTGTTGCGGGCGGCGGCCAGCTCGGCGAGGAGTCGCTCCCGGTGCTCGGCGGTCGCCGTGACCTGGGCCTGCTGGGCGGCCACCCGCGCCTCGGCCTGCTCCTTGGCGGCGAGGACGGCGTCGGCGGCGCGCGCCGCGTCCTGCTCCGCGCCCCGGGCGTCGGCCGCGGCCCGGGTGGCCGCGGCGGCGGTGGAGGTGGTCTCGTCGAGGATCTGCCTGGTCCGGCTGCCCACCATCCCGACGGCCGCGGCCCGCTCGGTGACGGCGCGCGGGCCGCGGGCCCCGAGCAGCGCGTCGATCGCGGAGAGTTCGGCGGTGGCGCCCTGCCGGTAGGTCTCGGCGGCGAGCTGGGCCGCCCGCTCGGCGGCGGCGGCCCGGGCTTCCTCGGCGGCGGCCGAGCGCCGGTTGGCGGCGGTGACGGCCTCGCGGGCCCGCGCCAGCCGGGCCTGGGCGCCGTTGTAGGCCTCGACGGCCTGCTCGGCCGCCAGCCCGGCGTCGGCCAGCGCCCGCTGGGCGGCGGCGAGCCGGGCCTCGACGCTGCCGGTGTCGGCGGCCTTGGCCTCGGCCTCGCCCCTGGCCCGGTCGATGTCCTCGGCAGAGGGGTACGGGTCGTCGGCGGGAGCGGCCGGCACGGCGGGCGCGGGGGCGGCCGCCGCGCCGGGCAGCAGGCCGAGCACGGCGGCGAGGGCGAGCAGGAGTGCCGGAAGCAGTCTTCGGGCCACGGGCCGGAGCCTTTCTTTCGTACACGACTGATGGTTGACCACCTGCCCCATCGGGTGACGAATCAGTCACCCGTCGTGATTTTCCCAGAGCCGACCACCCGCCGATGGCAGCGCCATACGACCGACCGAGTGAGATATCCGATTGTCTGCACGCAGCCGCGAGCGGCCCGCGACAGCCGCGCCTGAGCGCCTCAGCGCCTCGGCTGCGGGTGCGGCAGCCGCGGGTGCCGGTAGGACACCCGGGCGCCGAGGCCGGTGCCGGGGCCCGGCCCGTCGGGGCCGGACCGGACGGCGTAGGTGCGCAGCCGCCCGGCGTGCACGGTGCGGCGGCGGCGCCGGGCGCCGTCCTCGCGCGCCGGGTCCGGGCCGCCGGCCCGGCCCGACGGGTGCGGCTGCGGCGTGCTGGAGCGCCGGTCGGCCAGCCGGGCCGAGCGCCGCGCCAGCGAGCGGGCGGCGTGCGCGTCCAGGTGGGCGGTGGCGCGGGCGGCCATCCGCTCGGCGACCCGGTGGGTGGCGGTGTGGTGGGCGGGCACCTTGTCGGGGGCGCCGGCGATCAGGTCGAAGAGCCAGGTCCGGGCGCGGTCGGCCCGGGCGTGCAGCAGCCGTTCGCGGCGCACCGCGCGGCGGCGTCGGCGGGGGCGGTCGGCGTACCGCCAGCGGGCCCAGGGGCTGCTGGGGCGGGCCAGCCGGACGGCGCCGACCGCGGACAGGCCGGGCACCATGATGCCGAGCAGCCCGGTCCACACCTTGCCCTTGAGCAGGGCGACCACCGACAGCAGGGCGTTGGCGGAGATCACCGCGACCAGGCCCCAGCGGCCCCAGCCGTCCGGCGAGCCCGGCCCGGGCACCACGCCCAGCGGCACGTAGCCGGTGAGCAGCAGCGCGGTGACCAGGATGCCCAGGATCACCGCGTCCACCGACTTGCGACCCTGCTCGCTCCAGTAGACGTCGTCGAGGTGCAGGATCAGCGCGAACTCGTCCAGCACCAGCCCGCAGCCGACGCCGAAGCTGAACCCGAACCAGTTGATCCAGGGGTGGCCGCCGTTGGTCGCGATCACCCCGATGCCGCCGATCAGCAGGAAGCCCAGGCCGAAGACCATGTGGTGGATGTGCAGGCCGCCGGGGGTGATGTTGCCGGGCCACCAGCGCACCTTGGCGCGGATCATCCGGACGCTGAAGCGGATGCAGACGAAGGAGATGATGAAGCCGGCCAGCAGCAGGAAGAGCGGTTGCTTGTGGGTCGCGACGATGTGCTCGCGGTAGCCGTCCAGCAGGGTGCCGATCATCGTGGTGCTTGCCTTCGTTAGGTGGTGCTGCGGATCCTCCCGGCTAACGGCCGGTCAGAACCCCCGGGTGCGCTTCGCGGCCTTGCGCGGTACCAGCAGGTACGGCGCGATGCGGTCGGTGGCGCCCGGCGCTTTCAGGAACAGACGCGCGACCTCGCCCCCCAGGTTCACACCGATCGCGAGCGCCATGGCGATCGCGGCGGCCCGGGTGATGGAGACCAGCCCGGCGCTGGAGTGGCCCTGGGCGAGGGCGAGCATGCCGAGGTAGAGCGCGGAGCCGGGCATCAGCGGCCCGATCGCGGCGGTCACGTACGGCAGCGCGGAGGCGTACCGGTAGCGGGCCATCAGCTGGCCGAACAGGCCGACCAGGCCGGCCGCGATCCCGGTGGCGACGATCGGCGAGACGGCCGCGTTGTAGGCCAGCACGCCGTAGGTGGACCAGCCGATGCCGCTGTTGAGCACCACCAGCGGGAGCGTCCGGCGGTCGGTCTGCAGCAGCATCGCGAAGGCGGCGGTGAGCACCATCGCGGCCACCAGCTGGAGCGGTGGGTCGACCGAGCCGGCCAGGCTCTCGTCGGGCCGCAGCCGGGCGTTGAAGTTGACGCCGACGTAGAGCACCAGCATCACGCCGATCACGATGCCGGCCACCAGGTAGACGACTTCCAGCAGGCGGGCGGCGGCGGTGATGTAGAAGCCGGTCAGGCCGTCCTGGACGGCGGCGACCATGGCCCGGCCGGGGAGCAGGGCGAAGAGTCCGCCGGTGATGACCACCGAGCCGCGCAGGTGCCAGTCGTTGAAGGAGAGCGCGATGCCGAAGGCCGCGGCCGGCATCGCGCCTATCACGAACTGGTAGAACTCCGGCAGCCCGCGCTTGGCGATCAGGGCGGCGAGCCGGTCGCCGAGCACCGAGGCCACGAAGGCGCTGCCGAAGACCAGCCAGGCCTTGCCGTCGATCTTCCCGCCGACCAGGAAGGTGGCCGCGCCGGCCAGCAGTCCGGTGGCGAGCGCGAGCAGCCAGACCGGGTACGGGTGCCGGTTGCGGCGGATCCGGGCCAGCCGGCGGTAGGCGTCGTTGATGCTGATCTGCTCGCCGGTGATGTCCGCGACCAGCCGGTAGACCGCGGCGAGGCGGGTGTAGTCGGAGGTCCTGCGGCGCACCACCCGGTCCGCGGTGACCGGGGCGTCGGTGAGCGAGGGCTGGTGCGAGATGGAGATCAGGGTGAAGGTGACCTGCGGTTCGCAGTGGTCCAGCCGGTAGGCGTGGGCGATGCCCAGCATCGCGGCCTCGACGTCCTCGGCCCCCTCGCCGCTGGCCAGCAGCAGTTCGCCGATCCGCAGCGTGAGGTCGAGGATCCGCGGCACGTTGCGGCCGGCGGCCGACGGGTGCAGCTCGCGCGAGGTGCGCTCGAACGCGGGCCGTTCGACCATGGGCGTGCGCAGCAGGGTGCGCATCCGGTCCGGCCAGGGGGCTGCGCCGGGGGCGCCGGCCTGGAGGTCGGGGAAGGCGCTGCCGAACGCCGGGGTGAACCCCGCGGCCCGCCAGTCCTCCGGGGTGAGGGTGTCCTCGGCGACGCTGCGCGGCTCGGACGGCGCGGGCGCGAGCAGGCCGTCGGTCGGCTGCGGGGCCGGGGCGAGCGGGATCGGGGTCTGCGGCTCGACGGGCGGCGCGGCGGAGCCGAGCAGGCCCTCGGTGGGCGGCGCGTCGTCGGATGCCCTGATCTCGTTGCCGTCGCCGGCCCGGCCCCGCTTCGGCACGCCCGCTCCTCGCCGCCCCTGGTGGCCGCGCCGGCCACGGTCTGCTCCCGTCAGCCCCCACCTTGCCTGATCGAACGGCCTGGTGCATATGTACGGTGCGGTGGACCTGCGGTTAAACCTCGGACTCGGCGGCGTGACCCCGCCGGGCGCGGGCCAGTTCGAACAGCACCGGGAGCACCGAGAGCAGCACGATGCCGAGGCAGATGAACTCGATGTTGTCCCGGACGAACGCGATCTGCCCGAGGAAGTAGCCGAGGGCGGTGACGCCCGCGATCACCGGGGTGAAGGTGCGGATCACCGGGACGAAGCGGGCCAGCACGATCGCCTTGGGGCCGTGCCGCTCGAAGAAGGCGCCAGCCTTCGCCACGTTCTCCTGCTTGAACAGCAGGGAGTCCCCCGGCAGGAAGAACCCGACCAGCAGACCGGACTCGGCGAAGACCACGGCGAGGACGCCGATCAGGCCGAAGGTCGAGATCAGCTGGGTCGGGTCGAGCCAGGACGGGCCGAGGGCGAGGCTGGTCACGGTGTGCGCGCTCCTGAAGGTCGAATCTTGGCAATGGAATGGTAAAGCAATTGCCAAGACGCCTTCGCCCCCGGCCGGGGTTCCCGGCTCAGCGGGTGAAGAAGGCCCCGCTCTCCGAGGAGGCGTACGTCCTGATGATCACCGCCGCGATCGCGATACCGCCGACCGCCGCCACCGTGCCCGAGAACAGCGCGATCACCGAGCTGAGCACGGACACCGACTCCACCACGATCACCGTGACCCGGACCCAGCCGAGCCGGCGCGGCGTCAGCACCGCGCACACCACCAGCAGCACCGCGATGGCGATCGAGACCAGCGCGATCAGCTGGACCCCGACGGTGCCGTCGTCATTGCCGTGCGAGGCCTCGTCGGCCGCCAGCGCATAGAGCAGCACCCCCGCGAAGGCGGTGACCAGCGCCTGGAAGACGAGGCCCCCGATCGCGAACTTCAGCGCCTTCGGCATCGGGCCGGCGCCCGCCTGATAGGTCGTCATCTCTTGGATCCCCCTTGACTTTTGCTGTACCGCGAGGTTCCAGCGGCGGGGGCGGGCTGTCAACGGGTGTGGCAGGGCGTACCGGCGCGTATCAGCTGTTGGCGAGCGCCTCCCGCGCGCCGGGTCGCGGTGCTACCGGTAGTCCTGCTCGCGGACGGCGCGGCCCGGGGGCACCGGCCTGCGCCCGAAGGCCCCGAACGCGATGGCCGCGCTCCGGCCCAGCCCCATGGCCGCCCGCCGCCGCCCCGCTCCCACTGCCCGATGCATTCCACCCATGGCCCGAACCCCCGCTCGTGTCGATGCTCCGCACCCAGTCGTACCGACCACCGCCCCGGTTCATCCGCCTGCGCGGGCAAACTCACACATCCTGGCGAACCGCTGCACGCCCGTGCGATCCGGACACTCGTTGCGCGACCGCGGCGATACGCCGCCGGCCAAGACTCGACCCGGTCGGCGGGGTACGCACGGAAAACCGGCCATCCCTCCGGAGCAGCGGGCCCCGAGCTGCCCTGCCCTCCGTCTTCGAGGAGAACGGTGAAGCCCCAGACCTTACTGCGCCGGATATCCACCGCAGCAGCCATGTTCCTGGCGTTCGGCCTGCCGACCGTCACCGGCCTGTCCACCGCCGCGGCGGCCACCGGCGCGGACGCGGCGAACCTGGCCGCCGCCAACGTCGGCAAGAGCGCCGGCACCTGCGCCAACACCCCGACCTCCAACAGCCTCGGCGGCGACCAGTTCGGCACCAGCTGCGCCGGCGGGTACAGCGGCGGCCCCGAGTACTGGTGCGCCGACTTCGTGAAGTGGGCCTGGCAGAACTCCGGCTTCGCCGTCCAGGGCCTGGACGCCTCCGCCGCGAGCTTCCAGTCCTACGGCCTCAGCCACGGCACCCAGCACAGCTCGGCCGGGTACCAGCCGCAGCCGGGTGACGCCGTCGAGTACGGCAGCACCCAGGACTCCGACATCCACCACGTGGCGATCGTGACCGCGGTCACCACCGACGGCTCGGTGGTGACGGCCAACGGCGACTGGAACGGCGCCCCGCAGGCCGGCTCGATGGCGGAGTTCGCGAAGAGTTCCCGGGTCGTCCAGATCACCATCCCGGCCGCGCAGACCGCCGTCGGCAGCGTGCCCGACGGCGTCGACCCGGCGCACGGCTACTACATCGCGGGCTACACCACTCCGTCCACGGTCAGCGCCAACCCGTACACCCCGGCCGCCGTCTGCGGCGCCGGATTCGGCGTGGTGGACTCGCAGGGCCTGGACGGCGCGCGGGTCTACCTGCTGTACAACGCCACCAGCGGGCAGAACTGCGTGACCACCCTGGTCGACCACCCGGCCGGCGCGGTGCCGCTCAACGCCACACTGAGCGTCCAGGGCGGCGCCTCGGCGAGCGACCCGGGCACCTTCGCCTCGTACGCGGGGCCGGTGAGACTGGCTGCGCCGGGCGCCTGCGTGCAGTGGGGCGGCACCTTCAAGACCACCAGCTGGACCAGCGACTGGGGCCACTGCGGCTGACCCACCCCGGGCGGGGGCTTCCGGGCCCCCGCTCACACCGCGCCGAACTCCCCGGCGACGGTGGCCCGGACGAACGCGGCCCAGGCGGCGGACGGGAACACCAGGGCGGGGCCGTCGGGGTCCTTGGAGTCACGGACAGGGACGACGGAGCCGAGGTTGTAGGCCACTTCGAGGCAGTTGCCGCCGTTGTTGTCGCTGAAACCGCTCTTGAACCAGCTCGCACTGGCGAGATCGACCCTCGGGCCCATGTTCAACAGTCCTTCCATCACGCGGCGGATCAGCCGCGCCGATTCTGACGCCGACAAGGCGTCAGCCCGCAGGCGATCATAGGCCTTTGACCGCCTCGCGACCTGCTCCGGCTCACTGATGAAGTGGCCCTTGTCCAGGCTCTCCGAGTAGACCCATTCGGTGCCGTCCGGCATGGTCAGGAGAGTGAGCGACACACCTGATGGCGCTCGCTCGCCCAGCTCGTACGGAGCGACCTGGATGACGATGTTGGGCCGCTTCGCCATTTCCAGCAGATGGCGAAGCTGCTGGTACATGACCTGCCGGTCCCCCACGATGCGTCGAATCACCGACTCGTCGAGCACCACCACGAGCAGTGGACCGTCTTCGGCCATGAAGCGCGCCTGCCGACTCATCCGGGCCTCGATGCGTTCGCGGATCAGCACCTCGTCGCCGGCGGCATCGCCCCGCGAGAACAATGCGCGTGCGTACTCCGGAGTCTGCAGAAGTCCCGAGACCCACGCGACCTCGTAGTTGCGGACCACCGTCGCCTGAGCTTCCTTTTCGACGAACCGCCTGAACCAGTCTGGGTGCTCGACCTCCTTGTGCCAGTCGATCTTCGCCCAGGCCTTGGCCAGCAGGTCCCCCGTGCCCAGCACCTCGTCGCACTGCTCGATCAGCTTCTCCTGCGGCACCCGCCCGCCCGACTCCAGCCGGGAGACGAACGACCGGTCGCAGTGCAGCCGGGCCGCCAGGTCGGTGATGGTCAGCCCGGCCGACTCGCGGGCGGTGGTGAGCAGCCAGGCGAGGAACTGGGGCGAGTACCGCTCCCCCTTCGGGGCCGCCGCCGCACGTCGGACCATTGCTCCCGCTCCCCCCGTGACCCTGTCGGATGGCACGCCTGACCGCTCGTCACGCTACTACCGTCCGGCCATGCTTGGTGGCGGAGAGCAACGAAAGCAGGGGCGCCCGAGAGCGCGCCCGAGGAGAGGAGCAGCCATGCACGCCCTGACCGAGCGTTCCGCGCCCGTGAAGGCCGGGTGATCGCGCCGTGGGATCGATCATCGAGCGGCACACCGCCGACGCCCGCCGGGAAGCCGCCTACGCACTGCGGGAGTTGACCGGGGCGCTGGACTCCGCCCGGGTCAGACTCCCGTCCGTCGGGATCGACTGGCGGGCGGCCCGGATGTCCGGCACGGTGCTGGTGGAGCTGGGGGCGGCCCGGCCGGATGTGGTGGTCCGGCTGGCGGCCGCGGTGTGGGCCGGGTCGGCCAACCTGTGGCTGCCGCGGGTCGGTGAGCGGGTGGTCGATCTGGCGACCGGCGCCGTCGGCGAGTTCCGGGGCGCGGCGGACGGCCGCTGGTGGCTGCGGCCGCGCGGGGGCGGGCGGGAGTGGGATGCCGATCCGCGGCTGGTCCGGGCGGCCGGGGAGCGCGAGTGAACGAGCATGCGCTGCACGGCTTCCGCTGCCTGGAGCCGGACGCGGCCGGTACGCCCTGCGGGGCCGGGTCGGGCCTCGCCGAGGGTGAGGAGCACGCCCGGCGGTGGCTCGCCGCCCACCAGGCCGAACACCCGCTGCACCAGGCGTTCGTGCACATCTGCCATCGCGGCGGCGGTCGGCCCACCGCCGCGACAGCGGCTGCCCCGGGTCAGAGCCCGTAGCGCTCGACGATCTCCTTGTGCCGGGCGGTGTCCAGGCCGCCGGCCTCGGCCAGGTCCAGCCAGCTGACCGGGTGCGGCCAGTCGGCGGTCAGCCGCAGCAGCAGCGCGTCGGCCTGCGCCGCCGAGGCGGTCGGCGGGACGCCGAGCGCGGCGTAGATGCCGGGCAGGCCCTCACCGTCCTGGTCGGCGGGGTCGGTGACGGCGTAGTGGTCGCCGCTGTAGGCCCAGACGCCGTAGCCGGCCTGCTGCAGGTCGGTCCGCAGCGCCACCCAGTGGTCGTCGCCGGGCCAGGCGCCGTCCAGCCAGTAGGTGGTGTAGCCGGCCGGGTCGAGCAGGGTGAGCAGCTCGAAGGTGGGCCGCCAGCGCTCCTGCTCCTCCTCGCTCTGCGGCGGGTCGTTGAGCACGGCGGGGCCGAAGACCACGATGTCCCGGTGGTTGAGCGGGAGTTCGTCGCCGAGCACCGGGAGCACCCGGGCGGTGGCCGGGCCGGTGCGGACGGCCGGGAACTCGGCGGTGGAGCCGTTGGTCCGAGTGGCCCGCAGGGTGATCAGCTGCCACTCCTCCTCGACCGGCCCGGCGGGTTCGTCGAACTCGATGCCCAGGCGGGCGCCGACCGCGCGGACGGTGTCCCAGTCCCGGTTGGCGGTGGCGGCGGTGATCAGGTGCCAGAGGTCCGGCTCCTGGACGGTGCGGTGCTCCTCCCCCGGGCCGGCCTCGTCCTCGGGCAGGGCGTGCGCCAGCAGCTCCTGGTAGATCCGCTGGGCACCGGCGTGGTCGCCGGTGCGGGTGGCCGCGGCGGCGGCCAGCCGGCGGGTGTTGATGGCCTCCGGCTCGTGGGCGAGGACGCCGGCGCAGTGCTCGCCGACCTCGGACCAGCGGCCTTCGGTGGCGGCCCAGCGGGCGCGCAGCCAGTGCGCGTCGGAGGGGTCGGTGGTGAGCAGGCGCTCGGCCAGGCGGCGCACGCCCTCGCCGTCGCCGGCCTCGATCAGCATCGAGCCGAGCATCCCGGCCACGTAGTCCTGGCCGCGGCCCTCCTCCAGCTCGGCCCAGAGCAGGTCGGCGGCGGTCCGGCCGTGGCCGAGCATGCCCAGCACGGCGGCCAGGTTGGCGACCACCGCGGGGGCGTCCGCGGGGAGTTCGGCCCGGGCGGCGGCGAGCAGGTCGGCGCCGGTCTCCGGGGCGGGAGTGTGCTCGGCCAGCCACTCGACCAGTTCGGCGGCGGGCACCGGGAGTTCGGCGGGCGGCAGGGCCTCGGCGGCGGCCCGCAGCGCGGCCAGCCGGTCGGCGACCCCGTCGTCGGTGCGGCGCAGCAGGGCGAGCTTGCGCTCGCCGGTGGCGACCAGGGTGAGCGCGATCGTCCGGGCGCCGCGGGCGACGGCGAGCCGGCCGGCGACCAGCACCAGGTCCAGGCAGGGGCGGTGCGAGCCGGCGGTGTCCAGGTGGCCGACCCAGCGCGCGAGGCGGGCGCCGAGTTCGGCGTCGTTGGCCAGCTCGCCGTGCGGCAGGGCGCCGCCCTGGGCGAGGAGTTCGACGGCGCGGGCCCAGCGGTGCCGGATGTCGGCGTACTGGTCGGCCTCCTCGGCGGGGGGCAGCAGGTCGAGGGCGGCGCCGGCGCGGCCGAGGGCGGCCAGGTTGAGGGCGCGGCCGGCGGCGAGCTTGCGGCGGTCGTCGTCGTCCAGCTGGTTGCGGGCGGCCACGTAGGCGTGCTCGGCGGTGTCGTAGGCGGCCAGCGCGTCCTGGTAGCGGCCGAGCCGGTGCAGGGCGGAGGCGCGGCTGTGGCCGAAGGCGAGCGAGACCTGCTCGCCGGCGGCCTGGATCCGGGCCTGGGCGCGGTCGAGGTAGGTCAGTGCCTCCTCGCCGCGGCCGTCGTCCTCCAGGGTGTCGGCGTACTCGCGGGAGAGGCAGTCGAAGCAGGCCCGCGCGGGCTCGACCCGCTCCAGGGTCTCCTCCAGCACCGCGAGCCGCTCGCTGACGTAGCCGGGGCCGTCGATGTTGGCGTGGCAGATGGTGAAGTCCTGGACGGCGCAGACCGACTGCGGGCAGCTCAGGGTCTCCTCGCGGTGGGCGAACTCCAGCAGCGAGACGGCCTCGGCCATCGCGGCCTCGCCCTGGTGGCGCTTGTTCAGCAGGTTCTGCAGCCGCCAGTGCCGCAGGAACACCTCGACCCAGGGCAGGCCGAGGGCGCGGGCGGAGGCGAGCGCCTCCGGGTACATGGCGTCCAGCTGCTCGTTGCGGCCCTCGACGGCGTGGCCGGCGATCTCGGCGAGCGCGGTGGCGAGCCGGTGCTGGCCGGCTTCGTTGAGCTGCCGGTGGGTGTCGTGCACCCAGCCCCAGATGTCGGTGGTCATGCCGGGTTCCCCCTGTGGTGCGGTGCGGCCGCCGGGTGCGCGGCTCGTTCGGCGGTGCGGTCCTGCGCGGTCATCCGGGGCGCGGTCCGGTGCGTGGTCCGGTGCGTGGTCATCCGGGCTCGCCCGGCAGGTCCTCGGCGGCCAGTGTGCCGGACGGGCCCGACAGCCGGTCGGGCACGGCGAGCGCCTCGGGCATCGCGGCGGTGAGCGCGGACACGGCGGTGCCGACCCCGGCCAGCGCCGCGGTCAGGTCACCGGCGGCGGAGCCGGCCGCGGCGGCCATGATCACCTTGAGCGAGCGGAGCAGGGCGGCGGCCGTGGTGCTGCCGGTGTGCCCGGCGCGGTAGGCGGTCAGCAGGTCCTGGACGGCGGGCGAGGCGAGGTTGAGGTACAGCCGGGCCTTGACGTCGCCGTCGGTGCGGGCGGTGAACGCGCGGGCCAGCCGCAGGGCGGCGGACGGGATCCGGGCGTCGGCCTGGTCGTCCTCGATCCGGGCCTTGAGCTCGGCCTCCCGGTCGGGCACCAGCACCAGCGGGAGGCCGGGCGGGTCGAACCGGGCGGCCACCAGCTGCTCGCCCTCGTCGGCGAGCGCGGCGCCGAGCCAGGCGCTCTCCTCGGCGGGCAGCGGGCGCTCCGGGTCGCGGAACAGCTCGCGGTTGCCGCTCTCGCTGCCGAGTTCGACGATCCGGCACTCCCGCAGCTGGGCGTAGCGGCGCAGGAACGGCAGCACGGCGTACCGGTCGCCGCGGGCGATCGGCACCTGCATGGCGCGGTAGAGCATCTCCTCGAAGCCGCCGCCGCTGCCGAGGGCCACGTGCACGGCGCCCGAGCCGGCGGCGCGCAGCGCGCCGGCGGTCAGGTCGCCCTGCGAGGTGGGCACCGGGACGTCGTCGGCGAGCAGGGTGAACAGGCGGTCGTCGCACAGGGCGGCGCCGAGCAGGTCCTGGCCGTGCCGGGCGAGGATTCGCCGCCAGGCCGCCGGGTGCAGCCGGGCGGTCTCGTAGAGGCCGTCCACGATGGCGTCGGCGAGCGCCTGCTGGAGCGCCCGGTAGTGGTCGTCGCGCTGGAGGTCCTCGCGGCTGGCGGTGGGGGTGAGCCGGGTGGACTCGACCACGCCGCCGATGAATCCGGCCCAGCTGGGCAGCAGGTCGCGGGCGTCCTCGGAGAGCAGCATGCCGCGCAGGTAGACGGACAGGTCGCGGTTGTCGGTGGAGCCGTAGGTGCCGCCGTCCTGCACCCAGAGCAGGCCGACCGCGTCGGTGCGGCCCTCGACCGGGGTGACCGGGAAGGCGGTGAGCGGCTCGAAGCGGCGGCCGAAGGCGGTGGCGAAGCGCATCCGGGCGCCGTGGGTGTCGCCGTGCGACTGCTCGCGCCAGGGCACCGGGACGCCGTTGACCGGCTCCTCGTCGTCGCCGACGTAGACCGGGATGGGCAGCAGTACGCAGTACCGGCCGAGCACCTCGCGCAGCGCGTACTCGTCGGCCAGGTGGGCGTGTTCGGGCTTGAGGTGGAGCTTGACCTCGGTGCCGGGGGCGGGGCGCGGCGCGGCCGGCTCGACGCTGTACTGCTCGCCGCCGCGGCTGCGGTAGCGGTGGCCCAGCTGCGGCTCGCGGTGCGAGGTGGTGGTGACGGCGACCTCGTCGGCGACCGAGAAGGCGGACAGGAAGCCGAGGCCGAAGGCGCCGATCAGCTCCTGGTTGCCGGTCAGGTCGCGCAGCATCCGGGTGTAGCCGGTGCCGACGGTGGCCAGGTAGGCGTGGATCTCCGGCTCGGTGAGGCCGGCCCCGGTGTCCTCGATGGCCACGGTGCGGGCGGCGGCGTCGCCGCGGACCCGGATCAGCGGTGCGGCGGTGTTCTCCGGGTCCTCCAGCCTGCGGCGGGTGTGCGAGTCGTGGGCGTTCTGCACCAGTTCGCGCAGGGCCACCAGCGGCGTGGAGTAGAGGTGGGTGGCGAGCACGCTCACCAGGCCGCCGAGATCGACCTCGGTCGTACGCAGATTGTCGGCGGCGGGGAAATCGCCGGCGGGCCCGTGACCGGGCGGCAGACCTTGAGACATGAGGCCCCAGTCTGCCAGTACGACAATCGGTGGACCAGCGCTTTCCGGCAGCCCTGATCCGATGAGATATCTGGTCAACCACCGGTTGACGCGGGCGCCATCGGCCGGCCACCGCTCCAGGTGGGGGAAAAGCCCACCGTTCGGGGGGATTCCCGGCCGATTGCACACCTTTGGGCGCGCCCGCTCGCTCAGGGGTTATCCGATATCCGTGACACCTTCGAGCTAACCGTCCGGTCAAGGCTGGAAGCGGATAGGCCATCTGGGCAATCCTGATGGGGCGACGTCAGGTACCGGCGCACCAGGGGCGGCCAACCCCGAGGCGCCACTTCTCGCACCCAGCAAGCAGGGAGACCATCGTGTCCCGTATTCGTGCGGCCGCCGCCGTCACCGCCCTCGGCGCCTTCCTCCTCGCCGGCATCGGCACCGCCCAGGCCGACAACGGCGCCGGCGCGGACAACGGCTCCAACAGCAGCGTGGTGAGCAACACCGGGTCCAGCAACATCGTGGGCAGCGTCCTGGGCAACGCCAACGGCACCCAGCAGACCGCCACCGGCTCCGGCGGCAGCAACCAGAACACCAACCTCGGCGTCGTCGGGAACTCCGGCGCCATCGGCAACGCCCAGGGCAACGGGAATCTGGCCCACCACGTCTACTACCCGTTCGTCCTCTACTAGGCCGCCACCGGACCGGTGAGGGGGCGGGTCCGCGCGGGCCCGCCCCCTCACCCCTGTCCGGTCACAGGCCCAGCGCCGCCCGGCTCAACGCCTCCAGGCCGGGCGCCGGTTCGGCCCCCGCGCCGTACGGCCGGTGCCGCACCCCGTCGTTGACCAGGGCGAACATCGCGTGCACCCGGATCCGGGCCTCGGCCTGGTCGTACGCGGGCCGCACCTGCTGGAGCAGGCCGACCCAGGTCCGCAGGAAGTCACGCCGGAAGTCCACCGCGGCCTTGCGGTCCGCCGGGGCGAGCCGCTCGGTCTCGCTCAGCATCGCGCCCAGGTAGTGGCCGTTGCGCCGGGCGAAGTCCAGGTAGGCGGCCAGACCCGCGGCCAGCGCCGCGCCCGGCCCGGGCGCCTGCGCCAGCGCCAGCGCCCCACCGACCTCGTGCCACAGCCGCTCGCGGCTGCGGACCAGTGCGGCGGCCAGCAGCTCCGCCTTGGTGGCGAAGTGCTTGTAGACGCTCGGGCCGGCGATCCCGACGGCCGCGCCGAGCTGCTCGGTGCTCACATTGTCGAACCCCCGCCGGTCGAACAGCCGGACCGCCGCGACCAGCAGCTCCTCCCGCCGCGACCCCGCCAACGCGCTCGGGGGCGCGAGGGGTCGGACGACGGTCGGGGCGGGGGCCGGATCGGCCGCGAGCAGCGCGCCGCCGAGCTCCCGCAGCAGCTGCTCGAACCGCCGCCGCGGCGGCGCGAAGGTGTGGTGCGAGAGGCTGCCGTACACCGACAGCACCGACCAGCAACGGAACTCGGCCCCCACCGCGCCCGGCCCCTCGACGATCTGCGCCATCCGCCCCACCAGCGCCCGCAACTCCCGCCGCAGCACCGCCCGTTGACCGGGCGGCAGCAGCCTCGCGTCACGCTGCCAGAGCGTCCCGAGGGCCCGGTGGTCGACCGCGGCGGCGGCCAGCGCCGCGCACAGCTCCGCCGGCCCGGCGGCTCCGGCCTCCACCGACTGCGCCAGCGCGGCCAACTCCGCCTCCAGCGCGCAGCGCAGCAGCTCCGGCTTCCCCCGGAAGTGCCGGTACAGCGCCGGCGCGGTGATGCCCACCTCGGCGGCCACCTCGGCCATCGAGACCCGGTGGTAGCCGCGCCGGTGGAACTGCCCGACCGCGGCGGCGACGGCCCGCTCCCGGCGCCCGGGCGGCCGCCGCACGATCACCCGCTCCACCACGCCCCCCTTCACACCCGGCCCACGAAAGCGCCACCCAGGGTAGCAAGCATTCACTTGAGGGCCGCCCGGCCCTGGCGGCAGAAGGCCGGACCACCGGCGGGATCGCCGCGACCATGCTGGACAGCCGAGGCTACCGGCGATTAACTTGTTCCGCGATCAGCCGCTGTCCGAAGGGAGCGCCGCCGTGCGCCGTACCGTCTTCAACGAGGACCACGAGGCCTTCCGGGAGACCATCCGGGACTTCATCTCCAAGGAGGTCGTCCCGGTCTACGAGAGCTGGGAGGCCGAGGGCCACCCGCCGCGCGACTTCTACCGCAAGCTCGGCGAGCTCGGCGTGTACGGCATCGAGGTGCCCGAGGAGTACGGCGGCGCGGGCGAGAGCGGCTTCAAGTACCAGGCGGTGGTCAGCGAGGAGTGCGCCCGCGCGGGCGTCACCTTCGGCTCGTCCGGCGTGCACACCGGCCTGGTGCTGCCGTACCTGCTGGAGTACGCCACCGAGGAGCAGAAGCGGCGCTGGCTGCCCGGCTTCGTCTCCGGCGACATCATGACGGCGATCGCGATGACCGAGCCCGGGGCCGGCTCCGACCTGGCCGGGATCACCACCACCGCCAAGCTCTCCGAGGACGGCACCCACTACGTCCTCAACGGTGCCAAGACCTTCATCACCGGCGGCGTGCTCGCCGACCTGGTGCTGGTGGTCTGCCGCACCTCCCCGTACGACCCCGAGGACCGCCGGGCCGGCCTGTCCATCCTGTGCGTGGACACCACCTCCGAGGGCTACACCGTCGGCCGCAAGCTGCAGAAGATCGGCCTGCGCACCTCCGACACCGCCGAACTCGCCTTCAGCGACATCCGGGTGCCGGTCGGCGATCTGCTGGGCGAGGAGGGCAGGGCCTTCTCCTACCTCACCCACAACCTGGTGCAGGAGCGGCTCGCCATCGCGGTCGGCGCGTACGCCTCGGCCGCGGCCGCGGTGCGCTTCGCGGTGCGGTACGTGCAGGACCGCAAGGTGTTCGGCAAGGCGGTCGCCGAGTTCCAGAACACCAAGTTCACCCTGGCCGACTGCGAGGCCCAGGTGGTCGCCCAGCAGTCCATGGTGGACCGGGCGCTGGAGCTCTACCAGCACGGCGAGCTGACCGTGGCGGACGCCGCCGCGACCAAGCTGTTCTGCACCGAGTCGGCTTCCCAGGTGATCGACAAGTGCCTTCAGCTGCACGGCGGGTACGGCTACATCCTGGAGTACCCGATCGCCCGGCTCTACACCGACAACCGGGTGTTCCGGATCTACGGCGGCACCAGCGAGGTCATGCGCAGCATCATCGCCAAGTCCATGGGGCTGTAGCAGCCGTCGCCGCTCCCGGGTCACCCAGGGGTGACCCGGGAGCGGACCTCGAAGGCCTCGGTCAGTTCACCGAGCTGCCCTGGCTGCTCTCGCTGCGCCAGGCCTCCAGCCCGGCCATCGAGGCCGCCCTGGCCTGCTGCATCGCCCTGGCCGCCCGCTCGGTGGGCGGAGTGTCCATCCGCCGGACGTAGTCGCGCCCGGCGGATGCGAGCGCGACACCCGCGATGACCGCGCCCGCCATGGTGAGCAGGGCACCCACACCGCCGAGCAGCACACCGGTGGTGAGCATCGAGCGGTTGACGTTGAATCCGTCGCTGAACCTGTTGTTGGTCGCCATACCTCCACCATGGGTCCGCGTGCGCCGACGCGCACCCGGAGAGGCCCGTCCGACCCCCTGACGGCACTCCAGCGCGCGCGAGTGGCCGAACAGGCCCTAGGGTCGCGGCGGGGGTCCCGCCCACGCAGGAGGCCGCGATGTCCGAGCCCGAACCCGTCGATCTCAACCTGCTGGCCGACGAGCACAGCGCCAAGGCCGCGGCCAACCCGCACGGCCGCAGCGCCCATCTGCTGCTGCACGACAGCGTCCTGCGGCAGACCGTGATCGCGCTCCGGGCCGAGGCCTCGCTGGACGAGCACAACGCGCCGGTGGCGGCGAGCCTGCAGGTGCTGCGCGGCCGGGTCTCGCTCACCGTCGCCGGCCGGCGCCACGAGCTCACCGCCGGCCAGCTCCACCCCATCCCGCAGGAGCGGCACGGGCTGCTCGCGCACGTCGACTCGGTGGTGCTGCTCACCGCCGTGACCAACTGACCGGCCGACGCCCACCGGCCCGCGCCCGCCGGTCCGCGCCCGCCGGTCCGGCTAGCCCGATCAGCCCCGTCAGTCCCGTGCGCCCCGTCAGCCCCCGCCGAGCACGCCCGCGCTGACCAGCTCCAGGCCGCGCAGCAGCTCCGCGCCGGTCGGCGCCTGGTCCGGGGAGATCAGCCACTGCGCCGCGAGCCCGGCCAGCAGGGCCTGGTAGAAGGCGCCCCGGGCCATCTCGTCCGGAGTGTCGGGGACCTCCGGCAGCCCCTGGAAGATCGCGGACAGCCCGAGCCGCCCGTCCCGCTGGGCCTCCTCGAAGGCCTTCCGCAGCCCCGCGGTGTCGTCCGTATGGGCCATCACCTCGAACTGCGCCGTCCACAGGCCCCGGTTCTCGACGAAGGACCGCCGCACCCGGTCCCAGGCCGCGGCGAACCGCTCCCGCGGGTCGGCCACCCCGGCCGCCTCGGTGAGCGCCTCCCCCACCGTCGCGCCCCAGTCCTCCAGCGCGGAGACCATCGCCTGCGCCAGCAGTTCGTCCTTCGAGCCGTAGTGGTAGCCGATCGCGGCCAGGCTGACGCCGGCGGCGGAGGCGATGTCCCGGGCGGTGGTGCGCCCGTAGCCCTTGTCGAGCAGGCAGCGCTTGGCGCCGACCAGCAGATCCTCGCGATTTCCCATGTCGGCCATGGTAGGCCAGGCATGGACAGATGTCTCGCACAGACGATTTAGACGCTCGTACTAGACAGTTGTGTCACACGCTCGTACAGTCATCCCCATGACCGCAACCACCGGCCTCGCCGGCCGCCGCGCATGGATCGGCCTCGCCGTCCTCCTGCTCCCGACCCTCGTCATCTCGATGGACATGGGCGTGCTCTTCTTCGCCGTCCCGTTCATCGCCACCGACATGAAGCCCAGCGGCACCGAGCAGCTGTGGATCATGGACATGTACTCGTTCCTGCTCGCCGGCCTGCTCATCCCGATGGGAGCGCTCGGCGACCGGATCGGGCGGCGCAGGCTGCTGATCGCGGGCGCCGCCGGCTTCGCCGCGGCCTCGCTGGTCGCGGCCTACGCGGACGGCGCGACCCAGCTGATCGGCGCCCGGGCGCTGCTCGGCGTCGCCGGGGCCACCCTGATGCCGTCCACGCTGGCGCTGATCCGGAACATGTTCCACGACGCCCGGCAGCGGCAGGCCGCGCTCGGCATCTGGACCGGCGCGCTGATGGGCGGCGCCACCCTCGGCCCGGTGGCCGGCGGGCTGCTGCTGGACCACTTCTGGTGGGGCTCGGCCTTCCTCGCCGCCATCCCCGCGATGCTGCTGGTACTGCTGGCCGCGCCGGTGCTGCTGCCCGAGTACCGGGCGCCGGGCGCGGGGCGCTTCGACCTGGCCGGGGCGGCGCTGTCGATCGCCACCGTGCTGCCGGTGGTCTACGGGATCAAGACGCTGGCGGTGGACGGCTGGAGCACCTCCCCGGCCCTGGTGCTGGCGGCCGGCCTGCTGGCCGGCGCCGGGCTGGTGGCCCGGCTGCGCACCGCCGCCCACCCGCTGATCGACGTCGCCCTGTTCCGGATCCGCACCTTCAGCGGCGCGATCACCGTCAACACCATCGCGATGTTCGCCATGATGGGCTTCACCCTCTTCACCTCGCAGTACCTGCAGCTGGTCAAGGGCATGAGCCCGCTGACCGCCTCGCTCTGGGCGCTGCTGCCGAGCGTCGGGGTCGGCGCGGCCGTCGGCGGCATCGGCGCCCTGGCCGGCAAGGTCCGGCCGGCCGTCCTGATGACCGGCGGCTTCCTGGTCGGCGCGGCCGGCTTCGGCCTGATGGCCACGGTCGGCCCGGACACCCCGCTGGTGGTGCTCCTGGTCGCCGCCGGGGTGATCGCGGCCGGCTCGGTCGGCACCATGAGTCTCACCGCCGACATGGTGGTCTCGGCCGCCCCCGCCGAGCGGGCCGGCGCCGCCTCCGCCACCTCGGAGACCGCCAGCGAGCTGGGCAGCTCGCTGGGCATCGCGATCCTCGGCGCGGCCGGCGCGGCGATCTACCGGGCCCGGCTGGACGGCGAGCTGCCGGCCGGGCTGCCGGCCGACGCGGCCCGGGCGGCGCACGACACCCTGGGCGGGGCGGTCACGGTGGCCGGCCAGCTCTCCGGCCGGGCCGGCGGCGATCTGCTGGCGGTCACCCGGAGCGCCTTCGCCGACGGGATGCACGTGGCGGCCGTGGTGGGCCTGGTGGTCATGCTCGGCGCCGCGGTGGCCGCCAACCGGCTGATGCGGCACCTGCCGGCCGCCGCCCCCGCGAAGTCCGAGCGGCCGGAGGTGGCGGCGGCCGCCTGAGCCGGCGGCCGGCCCGCACCGGCCCGACCGCACGCGGATCATCCAGGGCCCCGCCCGACACCAGTCGGCCGGGGCCCTCGCCGTGCCCGCGCACCGCGCCCCGAGCACCTAGCGTGGGCGGCGAAGCCGAGCACCCACCGCAGGAGGCCCGCCACCGATGCCGGAACCAGCCTGGCGCCGCGAGCACGAGGACCCGGACTACCGCTTCACCCTCGCCAACGAGCGCACCTTCCTGGCCTGGATCCGCACCGCGCTGGCCCTGCTGGCGGGGGCGGTCGCGATCGACCAGCTCACCCCGGGCCTGGCGCCCACCGCCGTCCGCGCGGCGCTCGCCGTGGTGCTGGCGCTCGGCGGGGCCGGCCTCGGCGCCGCCGCGTACCGGCGCTGGGTGCGGGTGGAACGGGCGATCAGGGAGGGCGGCCGGCTGCCGTACACCCGCATCATGCTGGTGCTGACGGTCTGCGTGGCGGTGGCGGCCGTGGTCCTCACCATCCTGATCATCAGCTCCGCGCGGTGACCGCCCCGCCACCCGGGGCCGCCGCCGCCCCCGCCCGCGACCCCGGCCTGCAACCGGAGCGGACCTTGCTGGCCTGGGGCCGCACGGCGCTGCTGCTGACCGTCGACGCGATGCTGATCCTGCGCTCCGGCCTGCTCCACCGGCAGCCGGGGCTCAGCGTCATGGGCGGGCTGCTGGCCGCCACGGCCTGCGGGTTCTTCGGGTACGGGCTGCACCGGCGGCGCCGGCTGGAGCGGACCGGGGGCGCCCCGGAGGCCGTGCCGGTCGGCCCGCTGCGGGTGCTCACGCTGGCGGTGACCGTGGCGGCCGCGGGAAGCGCGTGGGCCGTGCTGACCGGCCCCGGCACCGACTAGTGGTCCAGACCACTGAACGCCCGGCACCTGGTTTTCGACCAGCGTTTGCCGGCGGGTGTATACGTTCGCCGACCGGGCCAGGCATACTGGCCAGGTCGGGCATGCCCGTCCGACTTGCATGTTCGGCGAGAACTTCCGCGAAAGGACCGGTGGTCAGGGATGTTCCGTAACGGTCTCGAGCCCTGGCACATCATCATCATGGTGGCAGTGCTCGTCCTGCTGTTCGGCTCCAAGAAGCTTCCCGAGATGGCCCGTGGTCTCGGCAAGTCGATGCGCATCCTCAAGGCCGAGACCAAGGCCCTGCGCGAGGACGACGCTCCGGCCGAGGCGCAGAACGGCACGGCCGCGCAGAACGCGGCCGAGCAGCCCCGACCGGCGGTCGAGCCGACCGTGGTCACCAAGTCCGCCGACAGCACCACCAAGTCGGCCACCGGCGCCTGAGCCCCGCAGCTCCCGAGCCCCCGCCCGTCGCACCCGACGGCGCGGGGGCTCCGCCGTTTCCCGGGCCGCCACCGGGCGCCTGCGGCCAAGTAGCCGTCCGATTTGTTCTGTTATCTCCTGGTACTCGACAGTTCACCGAGTGCTCGGAGGATTCCCATGGCGACCCCCGGCGCACCCACCCCGGACCAGCCGCAGGACCCGGGCAAGCCACCCACCCCGGACCAGCCGCAGGACCCGGGCAAGCCACCCGCCCCGGCGCCGGACGAGCTCGACGAGCTGCACCGGCGGGTCGCGGAGCTGGAGAAGCGCGACCCCCCGCGCCGGCACCGGCTGCGGTCCGCGCTGGCTGCCCTGCTGATCACGCTGGCCGCCGTGCTGACCCCGCTGGCCGCGGTCGCCGCCTGGACGAAGTCCCAGGTCACCGACACCGACCGGTACGTGGCCACGATGGCGCCACTGGCCCAGGACCCGGCCGTCCAGGCCGCCGTCACCAACCGGGTGACCGACCTGATCATGCAGAACCTGCCGATCGACAGCCTGCTCTCCGACATCGCGCCCGCCGACCGCCCGCTGCTCGACTCCGCCCTGCAGAAGATCGGCCCCGCGCTGACCAGCGGGATCACCGGCTTCGTGCACGACCAGGTGCAGCGCCTGGTGGAGAGCGACGCCTTCACCAGCATCTGGATCAACCTCAACCGTGAGGCGCACGCCGCGGTGGACCGGGTGCTCACCGGCGAAGGCGGCGGCGCCGTCCAGATCAAGGGCGACAAGGTGACCCTCGATCTGGCGCCGGTGATCGACCAGGTGAAGACCCGGCTGGTGGACCGGGGCCTGGGGGTCGCGGCGAAGATCCCCGAGGTGCACACCGACTTCACCCTGGTGCAGTCGGACAGCGTCAAGAAGGTGCAGACCGGCTTCCGGGTGCTGGATCTGGCCGGCTTCTGGGTGCCGGTGCTGGCGCTGGTGTGCGCGGCGGGCGGTGTGCTGCTGGCCGCGCGCAGGCGGCGGGCACTGGTCACGGCGGCGCTGGCGATGGCGGTCTGCGTGGGGCTGCTCGGCATCGGGCTCTCGGTGTTCCGGGTGATCTACCTGGACAAGCTGCCGTCCGGGGTCGACCAGGCGGCCGCCTCGGCGGTCTACGACACGCTGATCCGCTACCTGCGCGCCACCGTCCGGGTGGTGCTGGCGCTCGGTGTGGTGGTCGCGCTGGCGGCCTGGCTGTCCGGGCCGGGCCGGCGGGCCGGCGCCGTCCGGGGCTTCTGGCAGGCCGGGATCGGCGCCGTCCGGGAGACCGGTGAGCGGTACGGCATGCGGCTCGGGCCGGTCGGCCGGTTCGTCCACCGCTGGAAGACCTGGCTGGAGTGGACGGCGGTCGGCGCCGCCGTGCTGACGGTGGTGCTGTGGAGCTACCCGACCGCGGTGGTGGTGATCTGGCTGGCCCTCGCACTGCTGCTGGTACTGGCGGTGCTGGAGTTCCTCGACCGGCCCGACCACCCCGGCCACCCCGACCGGCCCGGGCCCGAGCAGCCCACCCGGCCGGACCAACCCGTCCCGGCGGAACCGCGCTGACCAGGGCCGCAGCCCGACCCCGCAGTGGGAAGGTAGGCTATCCATTCAGCGGAGACGAGGGAGCGGACAGCCATGCGAATCGGCGAGTTGAGCAGCCGGACCGGCGTGCCGGTGCCCACCATCAAGTACTACCTGCGCGAGGGCCTGCTGCCGGCCGGTGAGCTGACCAGCCCGAACCAGGCCCAGTACGGCGAGGCGCACGTCCACCGGCTGAAGCTGGTGCGCGCCATGATCGACGTCGGCCGGCTCTCGATCGCCTCCGCCCGCGATGTGCTCACCGCGCTGGACACCCCGGGCGGCTCGCTGCACGACACCCTCGGGGTCGCGCTCACCGCCGTCACGGCGCCGATGCCCGCCACCCTGCCGGGCGGGGAGAGCGCCACCGAGAGCGCGGTGCGGGAGCAGGCCGAGGGGGCGGTGGAGGAACTGGTCGGCCGGCTCGGCTGGCAGGTCAAGCCCGAGAGCCCGGCCCGGCAGGCGCTGGCCCAGGTGATCGTCACCTTCCGCACCCTCGGCCAGGGCGAGCTGGTCGGGCTGCTGGACGACTACGCCGTCGCGGCCGAGCGGCTCGCCGCCGCCGAGGTCGCGGCGGTGGCCACCCATCCGGACCCGGACGGCCTGGTGGAGAGCGCGGTCATCGGCACCGTCCTCGGCGACGCCGCCCTCGCGGCCCTGCGGCGGCTGGCCCAGGAGGACGCCTCGCACCGCCTGTTCGCGACCCAGCAGTCGGCGGTCGGCTCGTAGGTCCCGTCCAGGCCCCGCCTGCCACTCCTGCCCCCTCCTGCCCCCTCCTGCCCCCGAACGGCTCAGCCGGGCCGCGCGTGGCGGCGCGGGCTCCCGCAGGCTGGACGGGACCGTCGTGTCCCGACCCCCGGGGGAGCCCATGAGCCGCACCGTCGGCCGGCCGATGCAGTGGGCGATCACCCTCGGGCTGCCGACCCTGCTGTTCACCGTCTGGTTCGCGATCCCGCTGAACGTCTTCGGGCCGCACAACCCCACCCTCAGCTGGATCGTCTTCAGCCTGGCACTCGCCGGGGTGGCGATCATGCTGCTCTGGCAGATCCAGCAGGAGCTGGTCGGCGGCAAGGGCCATCCGGTGCTGGTGATCATGATGGTGCTGTGCTTCTCGATCCTGCTGTTCGCCACCGCCTACCTGGCGATGGCCCGCACGGAGGGCGAGTTCTCGGGCGGGCTGACCACCAAGGTGGACGCGCTCTACTTCACCGTGATCACGATGGCCACGGTCGGCTACGGCGACATCGTGCCCTCCGGACAGTCCGCCCGGGTGGTGGTGATGGTGCAGATCCTCTACACCTTCGTCTTCCTGACCGCGGGCGGTGCCTCGATCAACCGCCGGGTGCGCAGCGGCCTGGAGCAGCGGGCCGACCGCCGCCGCCACCAGGGCTGAGCCACTCGGTCAGCCGTTCTGGTCCTGCTGGTCCTGCTGGGCCTGGACCGCGCCGATCAGCGCGTTCAGCCGGTTCTGCCAGTTCTGGGTGGTGTCGGCGTCGATCGCGTGCCGCTTGCCGAGATCCTTGACCAGCCGCTGGGCGCCGCGGAGCTCCTCCTCGGCGTCGTCCGGGCGGCGCTCGACCACCGACAGGGCGGCCGCGTCGAGCACCCGGAGCAGGTCGATCTGGCGATCCCGGTCGTGCGGCATTCTGGTCTGCGCGACGACCGCTCTGAACTGGGCGATCCCGACAGCCGCGTTCGTCTTCCCGGTCGGGCTGGGCGAGGCGGACGGTGACGGGGACGCGCTGCGGCTGGGCGTCACCGGGCTGCTGCTCGGCGCGGGCGCCGGCGCCGGTGCGGACCCGGTCGCCCGGGTGGCGGCCGCGGGAGTGGCCGGACCGGCCGCCTTGGCGGCGCCGGCCGAGGAGCCGTCCAGGCTGAGCGCGGCGATCACCACCGCGACCGCGGCCACCGCGACGCCGGCCCCGGCGATGATCAGCGGGCGGCGGTTCGGCGGCGGCTCCTCGTCCTGCTCGTCGTACCCCTGTGAGTACTCCTGGGAGTACTCCTGCGGCGGGGCCGACTGCACCGGGGGGAGCACCGAGGTGTGCCGGTCCTGCTGGTGCGGCGGCTGCGGGGTGAGCAGCGCGGCCGCCACCGGTGGCAGCACCTGGGTGGCCGCGCCCGCGCCCGTGCCCAGCAGCTGCCCGGTGGGGTCGGGCCGGCTCGCGCCCGGCGCGGCGGCCAGCAGCTCGGCCCGGGCCTGGCCGGCATCGGCCGGGCGCCCGTCCGGGTGCTTGGCGAGCAGCCGCAGCACGGCGGTGTCCAGCGCCGGCGGTACGTCGGGCCGGTGGACGGAGACCGGCACCGGGTACTCGGTGACGTGCTTGTAGGCGATCGCGACCGGGGTGTCGGCGTCGAACGGGGGCGCGCCGGTGAGCATCTCGACCAGCACGCAGCCGACCGCGTACAGGTCCGCGCGGGCGTCGACGGCACCGGCGGTGGCCTGCTCGGGCGAGAGGTAGGCGGCGGTGCCGAGCACCGTCGCGGCCTGGGTGAGCTGGGCGGACGAGGAGGAGCCGGCCCGGGCGATGCCGAAGTCGACCACCTTCACCCCGCCGTCGGCGGTGATCATGATGTTGCCCGGTTTGATGTCGCGGTGCACCAGACCCTGGGCGTGGGCGGCCTCCAGCGCCTCGCAGACCGCGGCGGCCACCCCGACCGCCCGCTCCACCGGCATCGGGCCGCCGTCGGCGATCACCCGGCTGAGCGTTCGGCCCGGCACCAGCTCCATGACGATGTAGGGGGACAGCTGGTCCACCCCGGAGTCGAAGACCATCGCCACCCGGGGGTGCACCAGCATCGCGGCGTGCTGGGCCTCCCGGGCGAAGCGCTCGCCGAACCTGGGGTCGTCGGCGAGGCCGCCGTTGAGCACCTTGACGGCCACCTGGCGGCCGAGCTGGCGGTCGACCCCGCGCCAGACGGTGGCCATGCCGCCGACGCCGAGTATCTCGACGAGTTCGTACCGCCCGTTCAGCGCGCGTCCGATCACCGGGAACCGCTCCCCTCACTCCGACGGCCCAAGGCTTCAGTTCGCCTCGCGCACCTGTGCACGATAGCGGCCGGGCGCGTCGGCGCAGGAGCCGCAGCGGCCCGGGGCCCGGGATCCGAGGCCGGGCGGGCGGTGGACACGGGGGAGCCCACCGACCGCCCGGAGTCTTCGGGGTACCGGCAGCGCCGTCGCAGCACTGCCACCGGTCGGGCAGCGGGCCCGGGGGGATTCGCCCGCCGCCCGACCGGAGTCTCGGTTCACCCTCGGCGGCCGCCCGAGGGTGAGGGTGCGGCGGTCGTCGGCCGGTCCGTCCTGGGGGACGGGGTCGTCCTGCGACCGTCCCGGCCCGGGGAGGGGTCGGTGCCCGGCTGGTCGTCGCGGAGCAGGCCCGCGCAGTAGTCGGCCGCGCGACCGGTGGTGCCGGCCGCCCGGAAGAGCGGCTGGAAGGACCGCTCCCGCATCAGGTCGACGAGGTGTTCGCCGCTGCGCAGCCGGTCGCCGAAGGTGCGGCAGAGCGGGGCCAGCGCGGGCCCCGCGGCGGAGGCGTCGGCGGTCGGCGAACCGCTCGGCCGGGCGCCGGGCGCGCTGCTCCCGGCGGGGCCGGCGCCCGGCGCCGCGGCCGGGCCGCCGGGGCGGGCCGAGGCCGTCGTCGCGCCCGGGCCGGGTGAGCGGTCGGACGTCCGGGCCGCGGACGCGCCGGCGCCGGTCGGTGCCGCGGGCACGGCGCTCGCCCGCTGGCCCGGCTGCGGCCCGCCGCCCAGGCCGGCCGGCAAGGTCCCGGTGCCCGCGGCCACGGCGACGCCGCCGAGCGCGGTGGCGGCGAACGCGGCGGCGAGGGCCTTCGCGCTGAAGGCCCGCGCGAGCGCGGTGTCCGCCATGGTTCGTCTCCGGGGCTGGGCTGTGGGGCTGGTCGATGCGGTGGGGCCGGTCGGGCTGAGACGGGCCTGCCGGAACGCGGCCAGGGCTGCCTGCTCCCCGGTCTGCTCCGCCTCGGCCGCCGGGGCGGCGGCTGCGGCGAGCAGCCCGGCGAGTGCCGGGTGACCGGTGACGGCGGCCCGACCGGCCTCCGGGTCGGCCCCGGTGCCGGCGAGCAGGTGCTCGGCGGCCTCGCGGTCGATCCGGCGGGATCGGTTGGTGCTCATCTCATGTCCTTCAGCGTCGCGGCTCGTCGCGGTGTCACACCCTGCGGGGAAATTTCTTTCGCGGCCGGCCCGGCCGCCGCGCCCGGCGGTGCGGAACCCCGCCCGGGGGTCCGGCCGGCCGCCTCGGCGCGGGGCCTGGCCGGCACCCCGGCACCGGCTCCGCCGACCTGCTCCAGCAGCCCGGCCAGCCGGCGCAGTCCCCGGTGGGAGGCCATCCGGACGCTGCCGGCGCGCTTGCCGAGCACCTGGGCGGCGCTCTCGGCGTCCAGCTCCAGGACCACTCGGAGCAGCACCGCCTCGGCCTGGTCGCGGGGCAGCCGGGCGATCAGCGCGAGCGCGTCCGCGGTGGTCACGGTGGTCAGCGCGGCCGTGGCGGTGTCCTCGGCGGCGGCGAGTTCGGCCAGGTACTCGACCGGGAGGTCGGCGACCGGGCGGCGGCGCTGGCGGCGCAGGTGGTCCATGGCGCGGTTGCGGGCGATGGTGGCGACCCAGGCGCGGAAGCCGGCGGAGTCCCCGGTGAATCGCCCGAGGTCCCGGGCGACCTGGAGCCAGGCCTCGGAGGCGATGTCCTCGGCGTCCTCGGCGCGGCCGCCGACCAGCATCCGCAGGTAGCGCAGCAGGCCCGGCTGGACGGCCCGGAAGAGCAGCCGGAAGGCCTCCTCGTCACCGTCGCGGGCGGCCTCGACGGCTGCCGCGAGGTCGACCCGCCGGTCCGGCGGACGTCCCTGACCTGCCGGAACGCCGTCCTGGCCGATCGAGCTGCCGACTCCGTCGTCGGCGCCCGCCGCATGGTGGTCTGCACTGTGCACCCGCCACATGATGCGTGATCGAGGCCGCGGGCGGGTGGCCGGGCCCCGTCCTGCGGGTACGGGACGAAAGTCCTGTCAGCTGCTGCCATTCGCCCGCGGCCGGCCGAGCCGCCCGAGGCATAGGTTCGTCAGCGGACGGCCGCACCGGCCTCTGCCCCTCCCCCCACGGAACTGTGATGACGACTGCCCAGGAGCTCTTCGCGGAAGGCATGCGCGAGCACTTCGCGCCCGCCGTCCGCGCGCTCGGCCTGATCGGCTGCGGGCTCTCGTTCACCCTGCCGGACGAGGAGTGCTGGGCGCTGCTCGGGGTGCAGCTCGCCGGCGCCGACGAGCGGGCCGTCCGGTACACCCTGAACCTCGGGATCACCCCCAAGGCCCGCTGGGGCGGCCGGGCGCTGCGGCCCGACCCCAACACCGTCACCGGTCTGGAGATCTGGCGGGCCGGGATCGGCGAGCTGATGCCGGTCGGCGAGCAGGTGTGGTGGGAGGTGGCGCCCGGGCCGCGCTGGCAGGTCGCGGTGCAGGACTCGGTGGCCGCCGTCCGGCACCACGGGCTGCCCGAACTGCTGCGCCGGCTGGACGGCCCCGCCGCCGCGCCGTACCTGACCCCCGCCGAGCTGGAGGCGGTGAACGCCGCGCTGGCGCAGGCCGCCGTGGCCCGGATCAAGCGGGCCGAGCTGCTCGGCCCCGCGCTGGTGCTGACCGGCGCGTGGAGCCGGGCCGACCCGGTCGCCCGGGAGGTGCTGGCGGGCGCCGCCCGGGGCTTCCTGTCGGCCGGGGACGACCGCTTCGACCGGGTCCGCTGCCTCGACACGCTCGGCCGGGAACTCTGGCTGTTCGACACCCCGGGGCCGCCGCCGGCGGAACCGGAGGAGGCCCGGCGCCCGTCCTGATCAGAAGCCGGGGGCACGGGCCCCGGGCATCGAGGACACGGGGGACGCGGCGGCATGCACACCGGGACGACGGACGACCGACAGCTGACCTGGGACGGCTGCCTCAACGTACGCGACCTCGGCGGCCTGCCCACGGCCGGCGGCGGCCGCACCCGCCGGGGCGCCGTGGTCCGCGCCGACAACCTCGACTCGCTCACCGCCGAGGGCTGGACCGCCCTGCGGGAGTACGGCGTGCGGACGGTGGTCGACCTGCGCGACGAGGCGGACTTCCGGCCCCGGCTGCCGCACCCGGCCGGGGTCGACCTGGTCCGGGTCCCGCTGGACGAGCTGGCCGGCCCCGACTGGTGGGCCAGGTTCGGCGGGCTGGACGGCACGCCGCTGGCCTTCCGGCCGTACCTGGACGACTGCCGGCACGCCGTCACCGCGCTGCTCACCGCCGTCGCCCGGGCCCGGCCCGGCGGGGTGGTGGTGCACTGCGGGGCGGGCCGCGACCGGACGGGGCTGGCCGCCCTGGTCCTGCTGGCGGTGGCCGGGGTGGAGCACCGGGCGATCGCCGCCGACTACCTGCTCAGCACCGAGAACCTCCGGCCGCTGTGGGGCATGCTCGGCCGGCCCGACGAGGCGGTGGTGATCGAGCGGATCCTGAGCGAGGCGGGCACCACCGCGACGGCGGCGCTGCTGGAGGTGCTGGCCGAGTTCGAGCCGGACGGCTACCTGCCGGCCGCCGAACTGGCCACCGTCCGGGCCCGGTTGCTGGGCTGATCGGCCGGCCGACCGGTCACCACAACCGGTCGATCTCGCCCGGGTGCAGCGCGATCCGGGCACCCGGGAACGACCCGCGGTGCGCCCGGGCCCGGGCGGTGACGAACTCCGCCAGCACCACCTTGTCGAACCGGTCGCTGGGGAACGGCCGTTCGGCCGTGCCGCCGACCAGCACCGCACCGGGCAGCGGCTGCCAGCCGGCCCGCCGGTAGAACCCCTCCAACGGCCGGTCGCAGCTGAACAGCCCGAGGTCGGCGCCCAGTTCGGCGAGCTCCGCCCGGGCGGCGGCGACCAGCCGCCCGCCGTGGCCGCGCCCCCGCCGGGCCCGGTCGGTGACCACGGCCGACAGGCCGCGGGCCCGGAACACCCGCCCGGCATGGGTGATCTCCTTGCCGAGCAGGTCGAGCGCGGCGAGCACCCGGCCGGAGTCCACCAGCAGCATCGAGCGCGGGTCCAGCGCCGGATCGTGGCTGAGCCCCGGGTCGGGCTCCCCGGTCGGCCAGGCCTGCTCCTGCAACTCCCAGACCTGCTCGCGCAGTCCGGCCGGCAGCTCGGCCTCCGGGTACCTCAGCAGTTCCATCCGCCCGCCTCCCGCCATGGTCCTGCGCACCGCGCCCCGTGCACCGCGCCCCGTCCACGCCGACGGTCGGTGCAGCGTACGGGACCGCCCGGGCACCGGCGCGCCGGTAAACCATTCGCCCTCGACCGGCCGCCGCGGCAAGACTTGTCGGCATGGTGGAATTCGCCGACTTCGACACCCGTCACTACCCGATGGTGGACGTCCGGACCGGCTACGCCGGGTGGGCCGAGACCTACGAGCGGACCGTGCAGGACGCGATGGACCTCGGGGTGCTGGCGCGGCTCGCCGTCCCCCGGTGGGACGGCTTCGGGCGCGCCGCCGATCTGGGCTGCGGCACCGGCCGGACCGGTGCCTGGCTGCGCGCGCAGGGCGTGGCCGCGGTCGTCGGGGTCGACCTGACCCCCGAGATGCTCGAGCTGGCCCGCGCCAGGGGCGCCCACGAGCACCTGGTCGAGGCCGACCTGGCCGCCACCGGGCTGCCCTCGGACGGCTACGACCTGGTGATCTCCTCGCTGGTGGACGAGCACCTGGCCGAGCTCGGCCCGCTCTACCGCGAGGCCCGCCGGCTGGCCCGCCCGGGCGGGCTGTGCGTGCTGGTCGGGCTGCACCCGTACTTCATCATGGCCGCCGGGATGCCCACCCACTTCGATGCGCCCGACGGCGCCCCGACGGCCATCACCACCCACGTCCACCTGGTCAGCGAGCACCTCTCGGCGGGCCTGGCGGCCGGCTGGCAGCTCGCCGAGATGCGCGAGGCGGTGGTGGACGAGGAGTGGATCGCGCTGAAGCCCACCTGGGAGCGCTACCGCAGCCACCCGGTCTCGGCGGCCTACGTCTGGCGCAACCCGGCCTGAGCCGGGGCCTGCCCGCTCAGAAGCCCGACGTCGGGCTGGTCAGCACGCGGGTGCGGCCGTCGGCGCGGGCGGCCAGGCCGGCCGCCAGGCGCGGCGAGCGGGCGGGCCCGAGCAGGGCCAGCGCCTCCTCGGGCTCGGCCCAGCGGTGGTCGTCCAGCTCGCCGGCCGGCAGGGTGACCGGGGTGTCGGCCGCGATGGTGCCCAGGTCGAACAGGAAGTGGCCGGCGGGGTGGTCGAGGTCGGCGGCGGGGTTGGTCCAGGCGACCACCAGCAGGTCGCCGGCCTCGCGCACGATGCCGGTCTCCTCCAGCAGCTCGCGGGAGGCGCACTGCTGCGGGTTCTCGCCGAGGTCGACCGTGCCGCCGACGAACTGCCAGTGCTCCCGGTAGCCGGCCTTGACGATCAGCACCCGGCCCTCGGGGTCGGTGATCAGGCAGCCGGCGGCGGCGTACACCCGGGGCAGCGAGGCGAGCCACTCCTCGCGGGACTTGAGCGGCGGGCTGTCCGACATGGCGCTCCTTCGGTACGGGACGGTGTCGGACCCACTCTGGCAGCCCGGGCGGCCGTGCGGGCACCGGATGGGGCGGCACCCTCGGCGAGGGTGCCGCCCCATCCGGTGCGGTGCTCAGTGCGCGGAGTGCTTCTCGGCGCCGCGGTGCCGGTGGCCGGGGAGTTCGGCGTGGTGGGCCAGGCCGGGCGGTGGGGCGGTGGCCGCGAAGGTGCGGCGGCCGCCGTGGCTGAAGGTGTCGTCGCCGAAGTACGCGCCGGTGCGGGCCGCGGTCGGATTGTCGGTGTGGAGCTGTGGCGCGAGTGGGCTCGGGCTGGCCGCCATCGAGCGGCGCTCCAGGATGTCCTGGGTCCCTCGGCGGAGCTTGGTCATCTTGGCCGTCGATCGTTTGGTCATCATCGACCTCCCTTCGGCCTCCGCCCGCTCCCGCAGGTCGCGGGCCGGGGCGTGGCGCACGGTCCGGCGTCCGTTCCGGTATGCCCGGTTATCTGCTGGTATACACCCCTGATCGATCCCTGGCATTCCGCCGTACGACGGCTGCGGTTGGTGCCCGTGTGGGAGCATGCCGCGTGGCCACGGTGATACAAGACGATCATTCCCGGACCGCACCCGCCGGGCCTCCCGAGCAGGGCGGCCCGAAGAGCGGCGACCCGCTGCGCGTGCGGCACCCCGCGGCGCTGATCCGCCTGCTGGCCGGCCTCGCCGCCGTCGGACTCACCCTGCTGATCGCCGACTACGCCCAGCTCACCGCCACCGGCCTGGACCACGACATCTCGCTCGGCGCCGACCTGCTGCCGGGCGCCCCGGTCCGGGTGGCCGGCACCCTGTGCACCGCCGCCCTGCTGCTCGTCCCGCTCGCCTTCGCCGTCGCCCGGCTGCTGCGCGGCGACCGCCGCCGGGTGACCGACGGCGTCCTCGCCGCCGTGATCGCCTTCGGGCTCGCGATCGGCCTCGACCTCGCCGTCGCCGGACTGGCCACCCTCACCCACTCCGCCCCCGACGGCCCCGGCCGGACCGACCCGGTGTACGGGCACCTGGCCCCCGTCCTCGCCTTCATGACCACCGTGGGCACCGTCGGCCACAACCGGTGGCGCACCGCGCTCACCGTCGCGCTCACCCTGGCGGGCCTGTCCGGCCTGCTGACCGGCTACGCCACCCCGCTCTCGCTGCTGCTCGGCCTGCTGGTCGGCTGGACGGCCGCGCACGGCACCCGGTACGCGCTCGGCGAGCCCACCAGCCTGCCCACCGACCGGCAGCTGCGCACCACCCTCGGCAAGGCCGGGGTCCGGCCCGAGCGGATCCGCCGGGCCGGCCCCAACCGGTACCTGGTCACCCAGCCCGACGGCCGCCCCGAGCTGGACGTCCGGCTGCTCGACCGGCAGGCCCAGGCCAGCGGGCTGCTGCACCGCATCTGGCAACTGCTGCGCCTGCGCACCGCACCCCCCGCACTCGGCCTGCGCCCGCTGCGCACCGCGCTGGAGCGCCAGGCCCTGCTCGCGTACGCGGCGACCGCCGCCGGCGTGCGCACCCCGGCGCCGCTGGCCGTCGCCGAGCTCGGGCCGGACGCCGCCGTGGTGGCCTACCCGCTGCTGGACGCCCGGCCGCTGCACGAGCTGGCCGACGAGGAGCTGACCGACGCGGTGCTGGCCGACGCCTGGCAGCAGCTGCGGCTGCTCCAGCGCCGGCAGCTGGCCCACCGGACCATCGGCCCGGACAGCGTGCTGGTGGACGCCGCCGGCGCGGTCCACCTGGTCGACCTGGCCGACGGCGAGATCGCGGCCGGCGAGCTGCTGCTCAAGCTGGATCTGGCCGGACTGCTCACCGTCCTCGCCCTGCGGGTCGGACCGGAGCGGGCCGTGCTCTCCGGGATGGCGGCGCTCGGCCAGGGGCCGGTCGGCGCCGCCCTGCCGCTTCTCCAGCCGATCGCGCTCGCCCGCGACACCCGGGCCGCCCTGCGCGAGCACCCGGGGCTGGTCGCCGAGGTCCGCGCCGAGGTGCTGCGCAGCCTGCCGCAGGCGCCCGCCGAGCCGGTCCGGCTGGAGCGGCTGCGGCCGCGCACCCTGATCACCGTGCTGGCCGGGATGCTGGCGGGCTTCCTGCTGCTGAAGGAGCTGTTCCGGGGCAGCAACCCGATCACCGTGCTGGCCGGGGCCGACCCGCTCTGGCTGGCCGCGGCCGCGGCGGTCGCGATGCTCAGCCACCTGGCGGCCGCCCTAGGGTTGATCGGCTTCGTGCCCGAACGCCTCCCCTACGGCCGCACCCTGGTGGCGCAGGTGGCCGGGTCCTTCGTCAAGGTGGTGTCGCCGACCGCGGTTGGCGGGGCCGCGCTCAACACCCGCTACCTGCAGCGCAGCGGAATCCCGACCGCCCAGGCGCTGTCCAGCGTGGGCGCCGCGCAGCTGCTCGGGATGGTCCTGCACCTGCTGCAACTGGCCTGGTTCGGCTGGCTGGTCGGCCGCGGCCCGGGCAACGAGATGCCCAATCCGGTGGTGATGGCCGTGGTGGTGTCGGTCCTGGGGCTGCTGGTGCTGGCGGCGATGGCCGTGCCGTGGCTGCGCCGCCGGCTCCAGGCGCTGCTGCGCCCGCTGCGGGCCGAGGTGCTGCCGCGGCTGCTCGACCTGCTCCAGCAGCCCGGCAAGCTGGCCGCCGGGGTGGCCGGCCAGCTCTTGGTCTCGCTGGCCTTCGTCACCTGCCTGTACTGCTGCGCCCGGGCGATCGGCCAGGTGCCCGGGTACTCCGCGGTCGGCTTCACCCTGATGACCGGGAACGCGGTCGGCTCGGCCGTGCCGACCCCGGGCGGGGTGGGCGGCGTGGAGACGGCGCTCCAACAGCTGCTGGCCAGCCTCGGCGGGATGGACGACGGCACCGCGCTCGCGGTGGTCGTGCTCTACCGGCTGCTCACCTTCGTCCTGCCGGTCCTGCCCGGTTGGGCCGCCTTCGCCTGGCTGCAGCGGCGCAAGGCGCTCTAGGGCCAGGGCCTCGCCCGCCCCGGGCGGTGCCGGTCAGACCCGGTACTCGTCCTCGTCGAGGTCCACCTCGCGGGTCTGCTCGACCGCGTCGCCGTCGTCCGAGTCCCCGGCGCCCAGCGCCCGGCGCTCGCTCAGCAGCTCGAGGTCGTCGCCGAGGTGGACGTCCACCTCGCGCTCCTCGTCCGCCGCCTCGACGACCACCGGCGATTCCTCGTCGAAGTCCTCCGGAAATTCGGGGCTCTCAGGATTCTGGGGCATGTCGCCAGTATCCGCCGCGGCCGGGCGCTTGGCGCGGCGCCGACCGGCCCTCGGCGTGTTGCGCGGCTGCGGCCCGGCCGGGGGTCGGGCCCGGTCAGACGGCCGGGTCGAGCACCTTGCGGCTGATCCGCTCGGCGACGGTGGCAACCAGGTTGCGGGAGCGGCGCGGCGCCAGGTGCGCGGTGACCAGGTTGCTCAGGCCCGGGGTGACGTACGGGCGGTCCCGGTCGAGGGCGCGCAGCGCGGCCCGGACCACCTGCTGCGGGGTGGTCATCCGGCCGACGGCGGCCTTGCGGGTGCCGATCGCCTCGAAGAAGCCGGTCTCCACCGGGCCCGGGCACAGGGCCAGCACCCGTACACCGCGCTTCCGGTACTCCTGCCGCAGGGCGAGGCTGAAGTTGAGCACGAAGGCCTTGGTGGAGGCGTAGACGGCGAAGTACGGCGCGGGCTGGAACGCCGCCACCGAGGCCACGTTGAGCACCGCGCCGGAGCGGCGGGCCAGCATGCCGGGCAGGACGGCGTGCGTGAGGTCCACCAGGGCGACCACGTTGACCGTCAGCTGGTCGCGGTCGCGCTCGGCGGTGTTCTCCTCGAAGCGGCCGCAGGTGCCGAAGCCGGCGTTGTTGACCAGCAGGTCCACCGGCCGGCCCAGGGCCTCCAGTTCGGCCGCGATCAGGCCGGCGGCACCCGGGGCGGCGAGGTCCTGCACCACCACGTCGACCCGGCGGCCGTGGGCGGCGCGGAGCTCGGCCGCGAGGGCCTCCAGGCGGTCGGCGGACCGGGCGGTGAGGACCAGGTCGTGGCCGCGGGCGGCCAGCTGGGCGGCGAACTCCGCGCCGAGGCCGGAGGAGGCGCCGGTGACGAGGGCGGTGGGCATGGCAGGACTCCCGGGATGGTCGGGGCCGGACTGGCGACCGGCTAACTGCTACACAAGAGTAGCCATTATCTTGATAACCGCAACATCAGTGTTGCAGTTAGAAGCGGAAATGCGGCGCCGCTGTATCGTCTGAGCGGGATCGCGAGCAGGAGGAAGCACATGGTCAAGGCAGCCGGGCGGCCACTGCGGGCGGACGCGGAGCGCAGCGTACGCGCCATCCTGGCGGCGGCCGAGCGGGTGCTGGCGCAGAATCCCGGCGCCTCGATGGAGCAGATCGCCGAGGCCTCGGGGGTCGCCAGGACCACCGTGCACCGCCGCTTCGCCAGCCGGCAGGCACTGATCGACGCCCTGGCCGTCTCGGCCGTCCGGCAACTGGCGCACGCGATCGAGGAGAGCCGCCCGGACAGCTCGCCCGCGCTGGTGATGATGCACCGGGCCACCGCCAACGTGATCCGGGTGAAGGGCGCCTGGAGCTTCGCGCTGAACCTGCCCGCGATGGAGGGCAGCGAGGCGGCCGACGCCTGGGCCGAGATCGACCGCCGCTGTCTGGAGCTGCTGGACCGGGCCCGGCGGGAGGGCGTGATCGACGCCGACGCCGACCTGGGCTGGGTCGCCCGGGTGTTCTACGCCCTGCTCGGCGAGGCCGTGCACAACCGCCCGGAGACCGACCCCCTCGACCCGGACGCCCTCGCGGCCCGCATCGTCGACACCCTCCTGCACGGAGCGGCGCCCCGCGGCTCCCGCTGACGCGGGCCGGGCGCTCGCGCTTCCCGCGCGGCTCCCGCCGACGCGGCCCGCTCAGCCGAAGCGGCCGCTGACGTAGTCGGCGGTGCGGTGGTCGGCCGGGCTGGCGAAGATCTGCCGGGTGGGCCCGGCCTCGACGATCCGGCCGGGGGTGTCGTGGCTGGCCAGGAAGAAGGCGCAGGACTGCGAGACCCGCTGGGCCTGCTGCATGTTGTGGGTGACGATGACGATGGTGAGCCGGCCGCGCAGTTCGGCGATGGTCTCCTCGACCCGCCGGGTGGAGGTCGGGTCGAGGGCCGAGCAGGGCTCGTCCATCAGCAGGATCTCCGGGGAGACCGCCAACGACCGGGCGATGCACAGCCGTTGCTGCTGCCCGCCGGAGAGCGCGCCGCCGGGCGTGTGCAGCCGGCCGCTCACCTCGTTCCACAGGCCGGCCCGCCGCAGGCTGGACTCGATCAGGTGGTCGCGCTCCTGGCGGCCGACCTTGATCCCGGCCAGCTTCAGGCCGCTGGCCACGTTGTCGGCGATGGACATCGCCGGGAACGGGTTGGGGCGCTGGAAGACCATGCCGATCCGGCGCCGCACATCGGCCGGCCGGCGGCCCGCCGCGTAGACGTCCGCGCCGTCCAGCAGCACCTCGCCGGCGAGCGCCGCGCCCCGCACCATCTCGTGCATCCGGTTGAGGATCCGCAGGTAGGTGGACTTGCCGCAGCCCGAAGGGCCGATCAGCGCGGTGACCTCGCCGGCCCGCATGACCAGCGAGACCCGGTCCAGCACCTTGTGGTCGCCGAACCACGCGGAGATCGCTCGGGTCTCCAGGCCGGCCAGCCCGGAGTCCTCGCCGCCGGCGGGCCCGCCGGTGGCGGACGGGCCGGTGCCGGGCCCGTCGGTGACGCGCGGCAGCGGGGCGGTGTCGGCCTCGGTCATGGGTGCAGGTCCTTCCGAACGGAGGGTGGCTCAGTAGAGGTTGGGCAGCAGGGCGGCGGCGTTCTCGTAGACCGCCCAGAGCAGCGCGGCCAGCACCGGGCTGAGGCTCAGCCAGGCGGCCCGATCGTGCCAGCGGCGGACGGCCACGGTGGTCACCGCCGCGGCGCCCAGCAGTGCCAGGGCCCAGAGCTGGAGCCCCGCCAGGGCGCCGTTGTCCACGGCGAGCGCGTGGTCGGCGGGCAGTTGGGCGGGGCGGCCGCCCACCGCGGGCTGCGGCTCGCCGTCCAGCCGGGCGCCGATCAGCACCGTGCCGGTGGGGATCCAACCGGAGTCGCCGGTGACCAGGATCAGCCGGGCCGGGGCGGCGTCGGTGATCGGGTGGTCGCCGTCGCCGTACGCGTTGACCACGTAGCCGAAGCTGCCCTGGCCGGTGGTGACCTCGATCCGGTCGCCGACCCGCAGCTCGGAGAGCCGGGCGAACGGGGCACCGAAGGAGGCGCCCCGGCCGAACAGCACGCTGGCGCCGCGCTGCCCGGGCAGCACCGAGTCCCGGCGGTGGCCGGGGCCCCGCATCAGGTCGCGGCCGCTGGTGCCCTCGACCACCACGGCCTGGCGCAGGCCGATCGCGGGGATGTCCAGCACGGCCACCGGTTCGCCGTCCGCGGTCGGCCCGGTGGGGGCGACCGCGGTGGCGAGCCGGTCCCGGAAGGTCTTGTACGCGGTGGACTGGAAGTGCTGCTGCTGCAGGCCCGAGAGCGCCAGCAGGTACCCGGCGAAGCCCAGCAGCAGGGCCGCCGCCAGGGTGGCCGCCCAGCCGGCCTGCACCACCCGGCGGCGCCCGCCGGAGAGTGCCGGCCGCACCGGCGGCACCGGGCCGGACGGGAGCGCCACCGGCTCCGGCGGCTCGGCCGCGGGCGGCCGGTCCAGGGTGGGCGCGGTCATCGCGCACCGCCCGCCGCCGCGCGCCGCCGGCGCTGCAGCCAGTGGCCGAGCAGCGGCGGCACGGCCACCACGCCCAGCAGCTCCAGCGCGGTGAGGGTGGAGAGCACCCAGTCCTCCGGCCGTCCGCCGATCGCGACCACGGTGGCCGGCAGGGCGCCGCCCCCGCCCGCGCCCCCGGCCGCGACCACCTCGCCGGTCTGCGGGTCGACCACCTGGTCGGCCCCGGCGCCGCCGGCCGCCGCACCACCGGCGTCACCCGCGCCCTGGCCGCCGGCCGTACCGCCGCTGCCGCCGCCCGCCGGCGAGCCGCCGGAGGAGCCGCCCGAGGAGGAACCGCCGCCGCCACCGCCGGACTTGGCGACGGCCTGGCCGTTCTGCACGGTGCAGTCGAGCGGTGCGCCCTGCTTGTCGCAGGGGCTCGGCTGCGGGGCGTTCTTCAGCACGGTCAGCTCACCGGCCGAGTTGAAGGTCGGATTGGCGCAGTTGCTCAGCGAGTTGGGGTCGACCTGGCTCGCCTGGCCGGGGATGTGGGCGACCTGGAGCATGCCGCCGCGGACCAGGTTGCGCGGGATCGGCGAGTAGCCGAGGCTGTCCGCCTCGCCCTGCCCCTGGCAGAGCACGTACGAGATGAACCGGCTGAGCGCGCTGCCCTTGTCGTTGGTGAAGCGCGGCGGCGGCGGGAGGGCGGCCCCGCCCCGGGGGACGATCAGGTAGCTGTAGCTGGAGACCGGGTAGGACCGCGGATCGGTCATCGTGTAGACGCCGTCGAGGTTCTGCTGCAGGAAGTCCGGGTCCGAGGGCGCGGTGGTGTCGTCGACCCCGCGGATCCTCGCGGCGGTCAGCGCCACCGCCACGTTGGAGGCGGTCGGCAGGCTGAAGTACCCGGCCGGGTTGAGCACCTTGACGACGGGCCAGTTGCTCCGCTTGGCGAAGGCGTACTCGTCGTAGCCGATCGCACCGAGGCCGGTGGGCGACTGGATGTAGCCGGCCACCACGTCGGAGCCGTTCTGGGCGACCATCCGGCCGGCCGGCGGGTAGAACTCGGTGTAGTCGCCGCAGCCCACGCCGTTGACCTGGGCGCAGTAGGAGTCCCACTCGGCCTTGTGGGTGTGCTCCATCCACCGGGTGAACTGGGCGGTCGCACCGGAGCCGTCGGAGCGCACCACCGGGGTGATCGGCAGCTTGGGCAGCGCCCGCCCGTACTCCTGGGTGATCTTCGGGTCGTCCCAGGAGGTGATCCGGTTGGTGAAGATCCCGACCAGGGTGGCCGGTGACAGCCGCAGGTCGGTGACCCGCTTGCCGCCGACCACCAGGTTGTACATGAAGGCGGTGCCGCCCGCGGTGATCGGCACGTACGAGTAGCCGTACACCGGGTTCTCCGGCTGGCCCGCGCCGGAGGTCGCCCCGCCGTTGCTCACCCCGGTGTCGGCCCGCGAGCGGAACGGCACGTCGGAGGCGGTGAAGTCGTCCTGGCCGTTGCTCCACTGGGTGCGGCCGGCGGCCGAGCCGACCGGGCTGAAGTTGATCTGGATGCCCTGCGGCGCCACGTCCTGGCGCCACTGGTCGATGGCCGGGCCGGCCCAGCTGGAGCCGTCGGCGTTCAACGAGGTGGCGGCGTGCGCGGGCGGGCTGGCCAGCAGCACCAGCAGGACGCCGAGCAGGACGGCCAGCGGACGCGCGGCCCGGGGGCCTGTCATGGGTACTCCTTGGGAGCGGTGGTGGCGGCGGGGGCTCATCGGGTGGCCCCGGCCGGGACCCCGACGGGGGTCCGGGGAGCCGGCTGCTCGGCGCGGGCGGCGGGGGCGGCGCGGTCCGAGCGCGCCTGGCGGCGCCGCTGGCGCAGCGTCATCCGCCCGGCCGGGCGGCCGCCGAGCACCCGGGCGGCCACGAACAGGACCAGCACGATCACCATCAGGGTGAGCGCGGCGGCGAAGGCGCGGGCGACCATGTCGGGGTAGGGCTGCTTGACGTAGTTCCAGATGTAGAGCGGCAGGCTGACCTGGCGGCCCTCCAGCGGGTCGGCGTTCATCCCGGCGGTGAAGCCCGAGGTGAGCAGCACCGGCGAGGTCTCGCCGACGCCGCGGGCCATGCCCAGCACCACCGCCGTCATCAGGCCGGGCCGGGCGGTGGGCAGCACCACGTTCCACACCGTGCGCCACTGGCTGCCGCCGAGCGCGTAGGAGGCCTCCCGCAGGGTGCCCGGCACCAGGCGGATCACCACCTCGGCGGCCCGGGTGACGATCGGCATCATCATCACCGTCAGGGCGAGCGCGGCGGCCAGGCCGCTCTTCTCCGCGCCGAAGGTGAGGATCACCACGCCGAGCACGAACAGGCCCGCCACGATCGACGGCAGCGCGGTCATCGCCTCGACCAGGGTCCGCACCGGGCGGGCCAGCCGGCCGCCCACCTCGGACATGAAGACCGCCGCCGCGATGCCCAGCGGCACCGCGAACAGGGTGGCCAGGCCCAGCTGTTCGAGCGAGCCGACGATCGCGTTCAGCGCCCCGCCGGAGGTGATCGGCGAGAGCGCGGCGGTGTGCTCCATCGACTCGGTGAAGAAGTTGCTGTGCCGCGCCGCGTCCAGGCCGCGGACCAGCACGTAGCCGATCTGGTCCAGGATCAGCCCGACCACCAGCAGGCCCGAGCTCCAGGCCAGCAGGGTGACCATCCGCTCGCGGACGTTCAGCGGGTCCCACTGGAGCCGGCCGACGGTGAAGTACAGCCCCAGGAACAGCACGTACCAGCAGAGCAGGAAGCCCTGCGCGCCGCTGAACGGCAGCAGCCGCTCGTACAGCAGCCAGTCCAGGGCCAGCGAGCCGCCGGCCGGGGCGGCCAGCGACCAGAGGTCGGCCCGGGTGGTCCCGCCCAGCTTCAGGCGGCGTTCGGGAGCGTCGGAGGGCTCGGCCGGCGGGGTCGTCGCCGGGGACGGTGGCGCGGTGGCGGCGCTCATCGGAGGGTTCCCTTCCAGGGGATCGGCACGCTGGGCGGTGGGCACGGGCTCAGTCCGCGGTGGCGGCGCCGGAGCGCGAGCGGTTGATGATCACGCCGGCCGCCAGGTTCACCAGCAGGGTCAGGGCGAACAGCACCAGGCCGGCCGCCATCAGGGCGGAGAGCGAGAGCGCGTCCGACTCGCCGAAGCGCAGCGCGATCAGCGCCGAGATCGAGTTGGCGCCGTTCTCCAGCACGTGCCCCGTCACCTTGAACGAGGGCGAGATGATCAGCGCGACCGCGATGGTCTCGCCCATCGCCCGCCCGAAGCCCAGCATCACCGCGCCGATCACCCCGCCCCGGCCGAACGGCAGCACCACGGTGCGGACCATCCCCCAGCGGGTGGAGCCCAGCGCGTACGCGCCCTCGCGCTCGCCGGCCGGTGCCTGGGAGAACACCTCCCGGCTGAGCGAGGCGATGATCGGGATGATCATCAGCGAGACCACCACCCCCGCGATGAAGGTGGAGGAGGTGTACGAGGTGCCGATGTCGCCGGTGCGCACCTTCAGGAACGGGAGTACCCCGCCCAGGTGCAGCGCCAGCCAGCGGACCAGGCCGACGATCCTCGGCTGCAGGAAGAACAGGCCCCACAGGCCGTAGACGATGCTCGGGATCGCCGCCATCAGGTCCACCAGCGAGATCAGCACCGAGCGCACCCGGGCCGGCGCGTACTCCGAGATGAAGACCGCCGCCGTGAGCGCCACCGGGACGGCGATGCAGAGCGCGATCAGGGCGATCAGCAGGCCGTTGGGCAGCACCGCGGCGATGCCGAACCGGTGCGCGGCGGTCTGCCAGCGCTGCTCGGTGAAGAACGACCAGCCGACCGCCCGCAGCGCCTGGGATCCGCGCAGCAGCAGGAAGAACGCGATCAGGCCCATGATCAGGAAGACCGAGAGCCCGGCGGCCCGCAGCACGCCCCGGAAGAGCCGGTCGGCCGGCGCGGCGGGGGCGCTGATCACCCGCGGGCGGTCCTGCCCCGGGTCGTCGGCGGGCGGCAGCAGGGGTGCGGCGGGCTGGAGTGGGGATGCCATCGGGTTCGTCTCTCTCCGGCTCTCTGGTCGCTCTGACGGTCGCTGGGCTGGGGTGGGCGGTGCCGGGCCGGCCGGTGCCGGCCGGGCCTGGACGGCGGCCCGGCCGGCACCGGACGCTTCAGCCCCCCGACCCGGTCAGCCGGGACCAGGCCCTGTGGGTCGCCCCGGAGATCCGGGCGCCCGCCGCCGTCCCGCCCAGCAGCAGCGCGGCCGGGCCGCCGATCAGCAGCACCCCGCCCGCCACCAGCACCACCGGCAGCAGGATCCGGGCCGCCCCGGCCCGGTCCGGGGACGGTCGGCCGACCGGGGCCGCCGCCAGTGCGGAGGCGCTCGCCGAGGGCTTGGCGCCGCCGGTCGCGACCGGCGCGCCGGTCACCGCGTCGACGGTGCCACCGGCCCCGCCGCCGGCTCCGGCCGAACTTTCGCCCGAGGAGCCGCCGTTGCCAGTGCCCGCGGCAGTACTCCCGCCGCCGGAGCCGCCCGTCCCGGTCCCACCGCCGGCCGCCGGAGCGGTCTGGTTGCCGGGGAGCGCGCCGTCCTGCGCCGCCACGTGCTGCGCGGCGCGTTGCGCCTGCTCGCCCTGGGCGGTGGAGAGCGCCGCGTAGCCGGGCGCGAGCCGCCCCGGGCCCCAGCCGTAGACCTGGCCGCCACCGGCGTCGGTGACCTGCCGGACGAACCGGGACACCGCGGCCGCCTTGCCGGCCGCCAGGCCCTCGGTCGGCACCATGGCGTACTGGACGGTGGTGAGCGGGTAGGCGGCCTGGTCCTTGGCGAAGGCCGAACCGCGGTCGCCGTAGGGCAGTTCCTGGGTACCGGTGCTCTGGTCGACCGGCATGTCCGCCACCGCCGCCTGCATCCCGCTCAGCGTGGGCGCGACGAATCCGCCGGCCGGGTTGAGCAGTTCGGCCTCGGGCAGGCTCATCGCCTGTGCGGAGCCGGCGTCCAGCACCGCGAAGAAGCCGCGCTCGCCGACCGGTTGCGGGATGCACCTGTCGTGGCCGCCGGTCGCGGTGAGGTCGGGGTTCAGGCAGGAGGCCAGCGCCTGGAGGGCGTTGCGGGTGACCTGACCGAGCCCGCCGAGCAGCGGGTTCCACTCGAACTGCTTCCAGCTCTTCGGGCCGGAGTAGTCCTGCGGCTGGAAGGCGTCGACCGGGTAGCCGGGGAACTTCGGCTTCAGGTAGAGGGAGTCGAGGTGCATCCCCCACGGGTCGGTGGCCCCTTGCAGGAACTGGCTCGCGTCCGGGTCCGCCGCGATCCACGAGGTCAGCTGGTGGACCAGGTCGGTGGTGCCGCCGACCACGACCGGCGCGCTGGCCCGGAAGTCGCCGTTGATCAGGCAGCCCGGCCAGACCGGCCCGTTCACCGGGTCGCTCGGGTTCAGCTGCCGGAACTCCGGGTCGTCGAAGACGCAGAGCGGATTGCCCTGCACCGACTCGATGTCGTCCTGCCCGGCCATCCGGTACGACTGGGTCAGCATCTTCGCCAGCAGCCGCGGATTCAGCCGCAGCCGGCGGATCTGCCGGTGGGTGGCGCCGTCGTCGACCAGGTACGCCACCGAGATCGCCGAGGTGGCCAGCGGCGCGTAGACGTACGGCCGGGTCGCGGGGCCGAGGTCCGGCCGGGCGGTCAGCGCCAGGTCGCTGCCGGAGCGGCGCAGGAAGGCCGCGCGGGCCTGCGGCTCGCCGCCGCCGAAGGTGTACTGCAGGTTCAGCGGGTTGTCGCCCTGGCACAGGCCGGCCCGCCACTGCTGCATCGCGCGGTTGGCCATCTCCAGGCCGGTGGCGGAGAAGGCGGCCGCGCCCTCGGCGCAGTCCTCGGCCGAGGGGGCGAAGGTCAGCGGGACGACCGCGCGGTGGGTCCAGGCGCAGGCCTCACCGCTGCGCCAGCTGTCCGGCCCGACGTCGGCCCGGTCGAGCATGGCGTCGGTGGCCGAGTTGTAGAAGTAGTCGACGTCGGGCGAGTGGTCCTCGCAGTTGATCTGCCCGGGCTCCGCCTGGTAGGCGCCGATCGGGTCGCCGCCGTAGTTCGGCTCCACCACCAGCGAGCAGGCGTGGCTCTGGTCGCAGCCCAGGGTCTGGCTCTGCTGCGAGGTCCAGACCTCGATCGACAGCGAGCCGGAGCCGTCCGGCCGGGTGGCGCCGATGACCATGTTGGTCGGGAACTCGGGGGTGTTCAGACCCGCCGCCGGCGCCTTCTGCTCGAAGCCCTTGGCCGGGTCGCCGCCGTACAGCAGCGAGCCGTAGCAGTCGGTGGGCCTCGGGTCGGTGCCGCGGCACTGGTAGACCCGCACCGGGTAGACCGCGTTGGTGTCGTAGGCGCCGTTCGACGGGTGGCGCACGGTGCTCACCGGGCTGCCGAAGAGGTCCACGGTGGGGGTGAAGCCCGTCCAGGAGACCTGGACCACCCGGTTGGTCAGCCCCGTCGCCGGGGTGACCGTGACCGACCCCGGCGCCCCGTACGTCCCGGTCGCCGGCTCCCAGACGGGGGGGCCGGCGACCGTCACCCCGCCTGCGGCCCGCGCCCGGGGCGCTCCGTCCAGGCCGAGCGGGACGATGCCGATCGCCACCACCACCGCCCAGGCGAAGGATGCCGCCAGCAGCATCCTCGGCCACCTCGGGCGGCCGGTCGGACGGGGTGGGCGGAGTCTCATGGTGGGCACCTCCGGGTGCGGCGGGACGGCCGGGCGGGGCAGGGCAGGACGAGGCGACGACGGACTCCGGAGCACGGAGCAGCCGGCGCGCCGGACGGCTCCATTCGGCCATACCGACATGGCGTCTGACTGTCGCTCAGATGGACGAGGCCACAACTGACCCGCAGGTGGCCGCAGTTCACCCGGCATCGCCAATCTCTCGGCATGCGGGCGGACTTGGCGTGATCCGGGCGGCGGCGGAAGACGGGCGAGGGGGCCACGCGGTGGGTGCGTGGCCCCCTCGGGGACGGGCCGCCGGCGCGGCGGACCGGCGGTTCGGCGGACCGGCGGTTCAGGAGGCCGGGGTGAAGTTCACCGCGAGCGAGCCGATCGACCGGCCCTCGGCGAAGAAGGTGGTGTTCAGCTTCTGGTCGAGCAGCTGGGCGGCCTGGGCGTCGATGGTCAGGTCCGCCGAGGTCAGGGTCTGCAGGGTGCCGGTACGGGTGACCCGGGCGTCCCCGGCCGGGTCGGCCAGCGCGATCGGGGTGGTGGCGCCGGCCGGGACACCGGTCAGCTGCCAGCTGTCCACGCTGAACGCCAGCTGCTTGAAGACCAGGGAGCGGCCGGTCTTCACGTCGATCACCAGGAGGCTGCCGCCGAGCTCGATGTTGCCGTAGAACTGCGGGATGTCGGCGACACCACCGGTGACCGGAAAGGTCGCGGAGAGCCCGGTGGTCCCGTCGTACGAGCCCGTGCCCGAGGGCAGCGGCAGGGCGATGATGCCCGCCAGCGCGGCCTGCTGGAAGAAGGTGTTGCTCTCGTTCACCACGACGCTGCCGGAGGCCGGGGTGGCGGCCACGGCCGCGACGGGGGTGGCGGCCACCGCACCGGCGGCGAGCGCCAGGGTGGCGACGCCGGCAGCGATCCGGACGGCGGGGCGGGCGGCGGGACGGGACATCGGCGGGTCTCCTCGACTACTGGGGCCCGCTGCGCGGGTCCCGGGGTTGCTGGCGTACTGAGCCGGTGCGGTGCCGGTCCCGTCCGCCGCACGGCCTGCTGGCCGTGCGGCGGACGGGACCGGTGAGGTGCCGTGCAGGGCGTTACCGTGCGGTGCGGTGGGCGGAACCCGTGGGTCAGAACGTGCCGCAGGCGGTGCCCGGCAGGTTCAGGAAGCCGTAGCTGGTGATGGAGGCCTTGCCACCGGTCGCGCTGCACACCCAGCCGCTCTGGCCGAAGACGGCACGCAGCTGGCTGCCCACGCCGAACTCGGTGTCGCGGACGACCGTGTACAGCACCCGGCCGTACGAACCCGCGGCGAAGGCCGGGTTCAGGGTGTTGGTCGCGGTCAGCGGGTTGACACCGTTCACCTGGCGGACGGTCAGGACGCCGACGTTGTCGGTGACGGTGTTGTGGCCGTTCAGCTGGCCCACGTAGTGGCCGACCGAGTAGGGGAAGACCACGTTGGCGTCGTTCAGCGCGGCGTCGGTGCCCTCGTTCTCCTCGGGGCCGGTCACCACGCAGGCGCCCGGAGTGAGGGCGGTGCCGCCACCGTTGATCGCGGTCAGGAAGAAGGAGCGGGTGCCGGAGGAGGCCTGCGGCAGGTACGGCTTGATGGTGGCGTTCGGCAGCGAGGCCGAGATCTGGTTCCAGTTGGTCTTGGTGCAGGAGTAGATGGCCACCAGGTCGGCGGTGGTCAGGTTCGCCGGGGCGTTGCCGCCCGCCTTGGCGGACCAGGACACCGCGTCCTTGGCCAGGTTCACGAAGTCGAAGCCGGCCGGGTCGGTGGCCTGCTTGGCCCGGGAGGAGCGCGCGAAGTCGACCGTGGTGTTGGTGTTCACGTTGAGCGCGGAGATGCCCGCGCCGGAGCCGTTCGGGCGGGCGATGGAGGTGGCGCCGCTCTTGGTGGTGATCGGGGAGCTACCGGTGGCGTCCCAGCTGTAGAGGCGCGGCGCGGTGCTGCCGCTGCTCGTCAGGAAGGCGTTGTAGTCAGTGGAGAACTGGTTGTACAGGGCCTGCGTGGTGTCCGAACCCACGCCCACGATCGAGCCGGCGGCCGGCAGGCTCGCCGGGTCGGCGGCGGCGGGGGTGACCGCGACGGTCGCGAGCGAGGCGGTGATCGCGGTGGCGGCGAGCAGCTTGGCGGCGGTGTGACGCATGTTCCTCTTCCTCCGGTGGGAGAGACGTACATCGCGTGACCTCGGACCCGGGGAGGGTCCGCGGCGCCGGCGGCCCGTGTGCGGCCCCCGGCGGCACCGATACTTGCGGGAGCGCCCACGGCCGGGAAGTGCCGCCCGCACGTGCCCGGTTCGCCCACCAGCAGGCGTGGACGGGCCGGACGGAGCGCGTCACCGCAGCTCAGCGCCGATCACCGACCACGCCTGACGTCCCATCAGGCGGCAGCGTGGGCGCGGCACCGTTCTTCTCCCGGTGGCGACTCGGGGGGCGGCCGGTCATCTCACGGCCACCGCCGCGCACCGCACCGGCCCGGCCGACGGCTCTCACCAGGGCCAACGGTCGGGCGGGCCGGGCAGGCGCAGCCCGTACTCCAACTGCTGGAGAGCGGCGCGGAAACTCTCGATGCCCTGCCGGCACTGGTCCCGCCGCAGGTACCCGCGAGCACTGCGGGCGATCGGCTCGGGCCCTTCCGCCCCCGGCCGGGTACTGCGCACCGGCAGGCAGGCCGTCCACACCCACAGGTGCGGGCCGCCCTGGGCGAGCTGGTACCGGAGCGCGGCCCGCTCCACCAGCAACTCCCGCAGGGAGGAAAGGAGTTCCTCCTCGGCCCGGTAGGGCCGGGCGGAGCAGGCCAGCCGGCGTCCGTTCGCCGCGCTCAGCGTCCAGCCGACCGTCCCGTCGGCACCCTGGGTCGCCAGCAGTCGCGGCCGGCGCGCCGCGGTCACCGCGGCGACCCGGGCGAGGCCCGCCACTCCTCGGCCTGCCTGGCGAGTAAGGCCACGAATCTTCGAAAAGCGCTCTGGCAGGTGGCATAGCGTTCGTACGCCCGATGGGAGCGCACCAGCGGGTTGCCCCGCGGCCCCGGGACCACCCACACCCAGCCCAGGCCCTCCCGGACGTGGGTGATCCGGGCCACCAGCGCCGGGCCCGTGGCGACCAGGTCGGCGAACCCGCGCTCGGCGTCCGCCACGGAGTCGAAGACCGGCGGGGAGACCGCCACCACCCGTCCGTTGGGCGCCTTGAGCTGCCAGTGGAAGCGCCCGCCGGGCGCACGTTCCGCCTGCAAGCCCTCCCAGCGCGCCGCACTCCCGCCGCCACGCCGTTCGAGTGCCGGACCATCCACTGCCGCCCCCGGGGGTAGGGGCCCGCGGCCCGGCCGCGCGCGGGAGCGCTCCCGGACGGCGGCGGCGCACGCGCGGACCTTTGTGAAGACATGACCAATCAGGTCAAAGCTACGTGTGCATACCGGGAGCAGGAAGCTCGATCGGGCCCCAACCACGCTTCTTCCCCGGGAAGTTCCCCCGCATTAATCTGACCGATCATCCTCCGGCTCCCGACCCGCCCGGGCCTCCCCGTCTCGACCCGATGGCCAGTCAACTCGCCGTGCGCGAAACGGTTTTGGCCACAACGGGTGACCTCGCCGAAGACACGCCGAGCACGCTCGGCGAGCACTGCCAGGATCGGGGCCGCACCCCTCCCCCCTCCCCTGCGGGTACCCGAGGAGCTCCATGCCCGAACAGCCCGAGCACAGCGAGACCGGCGTCCACTCCGAGCGCAGCGCACACGATGCACACGCCGGATCCACCTGCGACCGTCCCGGACCGACCGAGGCCGAGGCCGAGGCCGATGCCGATGCCGATGCCGAGGCCGAGAAGGAGAACGAGGAGAGCCTCAGACTCCGGTTCCCCAGCGAGCGCCGGATCCAGAACCTGCAACCGATGTCGGTGCTGGCGATGAGCCGCCGGCTGCCCCAACTGGTCCGCCGCTCCTTCGCGCTGGCCTGGCGGGTGGACCGGATCTGCACCGTCCTGCTGCTGGTCCTCCAAGCCCTCTCCGGCGTCCTCGGCGCGATCGCCCTGGTCGCCACCACCGAGACCATCCGGCTGGTCGCCGCCGGCCGGATCGCCGACCACTTCGGCGAGGCGGCGCCCTCCCTCGCCGTGCTCGGCCTGGCCACCGGGCTGCGGGCGCTGTTCGGGGTGGCCATCGCCGGCCTCTCCGAGCGGCTGGCCCCCAGGATCGGCCGCGAGGGCGAGCTGACCCTGCTGGAGGCCGCCACCTCGGCCGAACTGGCCGCGTACGACACCCCGGGCTACAACGACAAGTGGGATGCCGCCGACCGCGGCGCGGACGTCTCCAAGGACCTGATCGGGGACGCCCAGAACCTGATCTCCTCCGCCGTCTCCCTGCTGACCGCCGCCTCGGTGCTCACCGTCCTGCACCCGCTGCTGCTGCCCTTCCTGGTGGCCGCGTCCGTCCCGTCCGGACTGGCCGCCGTCCGCTCCGCCCGGGTGCACTACCTGGGCATGCTGGCCACCCTGGAGGACCGCCGGCTGCTCGGCCTGCTGCGCTGGTTCCTGGTCGACAAGACCACCGCCGACCAGGTCAGGTCCGACACCGTCGCGGAGTTCCTGCTCGGCCGCTACCGCCAGGCCGGTGCCCGGATCGGCCTGACCGGCGCCCTGGCCGGCGGACTCGCCTCGCTGACCGTCTGGGCCGTGCTCGCCTGGCTGCTCACCAGCGGCCGGATGAGCGTCGCCTCCGCGGGCACCGCCGTGATCGGACTGCGCGCGGCGGCCACCGGTCTGCAGGGCATCGTCGGCTTCGGCGCCCGGCTGTACCGGCTCGGCCTGTACCTGGACGACTGGGCCGAGTTCGTGGAGCTGGCCGGCGGCCACCGGATCGACCGCGGCACCATCGAGCCCGAGGGCCCGGACCTGGTCGAGGTCCGCGACCTGCGCTACACCTACCCGGGAGCCGACCGCCCGGCGCTGGACGGCGTCTCGCTCACCCTGGCCCGCGGCGAGATCGTCGCCCTGATCGGGGAGAACGGCTCGGGCAAGACCACCCTGATGAAGTGCCTGGCGGCCCTCAACCTGCCGCACGGCGGCGAGGTGCTCTGGGACGGCGTGCCCACCCGCGAGCTGGACGCCCGGGCCGCCTGGCGGCGCACCGCGGTGGTGCCGCAGGAGTTCGCCCGCTGGCCGCTCACCGCCCGGGACAACATCCAGCTCGGGCAGTCGCTGCGCGGCGGTGACGAGGCGGTCATGGCCGCCGCCGCGCGCAGCGGTGCGGACGAGGTGATCCGCGGGCTGCGTTCGGGCCTGGACACCCTGCTGGCCCGGGAGTGGTGGGGCGGGGTCGAGCTGAGCAGCGGGCAGTGGCAGCGGATCGCGGTCGCCCGGGCGCTGCACCGGGAGGCGGGCCTGCTGGTCCTGGACGAGCCGACCTCCGACCTGGACGCCCGGGTGGAGCACCGGATCTTCCACAGCCTGCGCGCGCTGGCCGAGCGCCGCGCGGTCATCCTGGTCACCCACAACCTGATCAACGCGGCGGTGGCCGACCGGATCGTGGTGATGCGCAGGGGCCGGATCGTGCAGACCGGCAGCTACGCCCGGTTGACCGCCGAGCCCGGCCTGTTCCGCGAGCTCTGGCTGCTGCAGCGCGACCGCGGCCAGGTCCCCGCCCAGCGGGACGCGAGCGCCTGAACCCCGCCCCGGCGGGACGCGAAACCCCCGGGCCGACGATCGGCCCGGGGGTTTCGCACAGCGGTCCGTCAGCCCGTGGGCGTGCGGTGCCAGTCCCCTTCGGCGCAGTCGATCCGGAAGGTCAGCGACCGGTCCGCCTCCTGGTTCTGCGCGTGGTCGATCGAGCGGTACAGCAGGGTGTGCTCCCCGTCCCCGCTCACCGTGACCGGGCCGGTGTACTGCGTCCAGCCCGCCCCGTCGAGGTTGTACTCCGTCCTGGCCACGCCGGACACGTCGTCCGTCGCGGTGAGGGTGACGGTGACGTCCTCGTGGAAGACCCCGTGCTTGCCACCGTGCGGGTGGGTCTGCGCGGTGGTGACCGGCGGCGTGGTGTCCACCGGCACCTCCATCGCGGCCTCCTCCATGGTCAGCTCGTCCTCGAAGGTCGGCGCCGGAACGCCGGCCGGGCTGCCGGGGTGGCTGATCGATCCGCCGCGCAGCTGGACGGCGCTCCAGTCGTCGAAGCCGCCGAGCGTGGTGCGCTGCTGGTCGTTGTTGGTGTCGAAGGCCACCGTGGCCCGGCTGATCATTCCGTCGCAGTCCCAGTCGACCTCACCGGTGCTCGACGGCACCGTGACGAACCGGCCCTGGCCGTTCACGTTCGGGCAGTAGTGGCTGACGTCGTAGCCCTTGCTGGTGGGCGGGTACTGCCGCTCGTTCAGGGTGTTCTCGTTCAGCGGGACCTGCTGGCGCGAGAAGTCGACCAGCCCGCTGGTGGTCCCGGCGGTCAGGCCCATCTGGTACGAGTAGTTCATCACGCTGAAGTACTGCGGCTTGTGGTTCGGCAGGTCGCCGCTCCCACCGTGCAGCAGGCCGAGGTTGTGGCCCAGCTCGTGCATGAACGTGCCGGCCTGCTCGTTGACCGTGCCCACCGAGTTGGCGAAGCTGCCCAGGCTGACGATGAAGTCGCTGCCCGGGCTGCCGGCGGAGATGCCGCTGAAGGTGGCCCCGGGCTGCAGGTTGTGGGCCGAGACCGCGTAGTGGAAGATCGACGACCGCCCGGTGCTGACGAAGCCGCCGGTGGCCGACTTCAGGGTGTTGAAGGCGTTCCACTGGTACATCTTGTTGGCGTCCGCCGTGCCGAGGTTGGCGGCCTCGGTCTGCTGCTTGGCCCGGCTGAGGGTGCCCCAGGTCTTGTTGGTGGCGAAGTCGAGGATGCTGTCCGGCCCCGCGTCGACGTGCAGGTTGATGCCGGTGGTCGGCGAGTGCCGGTTGAACGGCGAGTTCGCGAAGGAGTCGACCACCCGCTTGATGGCCGCGGCGTCGAGCTTGTGGCTGTGGGTCGCGTCGGCCATCCAGTCGAGCTGGACGAAGATGTCCGGCTTGTCGACCTTGGCCCCCATCGCGGGCAGGTCGATGAACTTCGCCGGGCTGCCGTCACCCGGGGTGATGGTGACGCCGTTGCGCTTCCAGTCGTCGGGGATCCCGTCGCAGGTGGTGGAGTTGCAGTCGAAGGTGAACTGGACGGTCGCCCCGGCGCCGTCCCCACCGCTGTGCCCCGCCACGTACCCGGTCGGCGCGGTCTGGGTGTAGGTGTTCGGACCGTCGAACGGGACGTTCCACCCGACCCGGGCCGTCCCGGTGGCAGCCTCGCCGGCCACCTGGTAGACGAGCGTCCCCTCGGTCCCGGCGGGGTCGCCGCACGAGGTCGCGGTCCAGTGCCCGGTGGTCCCCGCATCGATCCGCGCCGGCGCGAACGGGACCACGCACCCGTGCGGCACGGTGATCGTCAGCCCGACCAGATCGCGGTCGCTGTTGTTGACGAAGTCCACCGTCACGCTGCCACCGTCACGGCGCGCGGCGGCGGCCGGCGTGATGGCCGCGACCAGCGTGAGCAACGCGAGGGCCAGCACGGACACCGCCGCCGCAAACCCACCTCGCCGGGCCCCGGCGGACACGGCCGGCCCCCCGACCGAACCGAGAGAACGTTCTGTAGTCATACGGTCACGCTAGGCTCCCACCTAACCCCAGCCTGTCATGACCCGTCCCACAGTCACCCCGACGGCCGCACCTCCGCCACCACCACCCGCCCCGCGGCTGGATACGCACAGCAAAAGGCCCGGCCGGATGAATCCGACCGGGCCTTTCAAGCCTGAGCCGCCTGCGGGATTCGAACCCGCGACCTACGCATTACGAGTGCGTTGCTCTGGCCAGCTGAGCTAAGGCGGCACCGCTGCCGGGTTCGCTACCTGCCCCGGGGGGCCGAGCTTCGCACCAACAACGCGGGTCAGTCTACACAGTTTCCGACCGTGATCCGTACCGGCCCCCAGCCGGGCCGGGCGGCGGGGCCGGGCTCAGGCGGAGGAGACCGCCAGCTTGGCCGCGAAGCCGGCGAACAGCACGGCGACGCTTCCGGTCAGCCCGGCGGACAGCCGCTTGCGGCGGCGGAAGGCGGTGGCCAGGGCGGTCCCCGCGAAGATCAGCATGGACAGGTAGAGCAGGCTGAAGGCCTGCAGGATCCCGCCGAGCAGTGCGAAGGAGAACACCGGCTGCGCATAGCCGGGGTCGACGAACTGGGTGAAGAAGGAGAGCAGGAAGAGGATCGCCTTCGGGTTGAGCAGGCTTATCAGCAGCGCCCGCCGCATCGGCCGCTCGGTGTCCGCGCCCGCCGGAGCCGGCTCCGGCTCGGGCTCCGCCGCGCCGGCGCCCGCCGCCCGCCGCTCGAGCCACAGCTGCCGGGCGGCCCGGAGCATGCCGAAGCCGATCCACAGCAGGTAGGCCGCGCCGCCGAACCGCACCACCGCGAACACCGCGGGGTTCGCCTTCAGCAGCGAGGCGGCGCCCAGCGAGGTCAGGCTGATCAGCGTGAAGTCGCCGATGAAGACACCGGCGGCGGCCCGGTAGCCGGTACGGACGCCCTTGCGGGCGGCCACGGAGAGGACATACAGCGAGTTCGGGCCGGGCAGCAGGATGATCACCAGGGCGCCGAGGATGTACGTCGCGAGGTCGTTGACTCCGAGCACGGGTGCGCTCCTACAGCAGACGCGGGGACGAGGCGCACCATGCTAACCAGAAGGACCGTGGAGCCGAAACGCTCCTGTCGCCTCCGCGGCCTCACTTGCCGCAGCGCGTCCCGTTCGCCGGTGCGTCCCCACCCAGCAGGTAGCCGTTGACCGCCGAGTCGATGCACTCGCTGTGCCGCCCGTACGCGGTGTGGCCGTCGCCCTCGTACGTCAGCAGCCGCCCGGACTCCAACTGCCCGGCCAGCGACCGGGCCCAGTCGTACGGGGTGGCCGGGTCCCGGGTGGTGCCGACCACCACGATCGGGCCGGCCCCGGCGGCCCGCACCGTGTGCGCGGCCCCGGTGGCCTTGACCGGCCAGTACGCGCAGCCCAGCGCCATCCAGGCCATGTCCCGGCCGAACTGCGGTGCGGTGCGCTCGAATTCGGGCACCGCGGCCTGCACCGCCGCCGGGTCGGCGAAGGCCGGCGGCAGGTCGAGGCAGTTGACCGCCATGTTGGCGAACATCAGGTTGGGGTACGAGCCGTCGGGCTGCCGCTCGTAGTAGCTGTCGGAGAGCTTGAGCAGCGCGGTGCCGTCCCCCGCCTTCGCGTCGCTGACCGCGCCGCGCAGCTGCGGCCAGAGGAACTCCGCGTACATCGCCTGGATCGTCCCGGTGGTGGCCAGCGACTCGGTGAGCGTGCGGCCGGACTCGGTCGGCAGCGGGTGCCCGTCGATCTGCCGGAACAGGGCGGTGAGCTGCCGGCCGGCCTCCTCCTCGCTGGAGCCGAGCGGGCAGTCCTCGCGCTTGACGCAGTCCTTGGCGAAGGCCGACCAGGCGGTCTCGAACCCGGCGGCCTGACCCTTGTTGCCGGCCGCGGAGTCCAGCGACGGGTCCATCGCGCCGTCCAGCACCATCCGGCCGACCCGGGTCGGGTAGAGCCCTGCGTAGGTGGCACCGAGGAAGGTGCCGTAGGACTTGCCGAGGTAGTTCAGCTTGCGGTCGCCGAGCAGGGCCCGCAGCACGTCCATGTCCCGCGCCGCCTCGACCGTGCCGACGTGGCCGAGGACCGCGCCGGAGTGCTGGCGGCAGCCCTCCGCGAACTCCTTGTCGGCGGCCACCAGGGCGTCCACCTCTGCCTGGTCGTCGGGGGTGATGTCGGTGGCGGTGAAGGCGTCCATCCGGCCGCCGGCCAGACAGCTGACCGGGCTGGAGCGGCCGACCCCGCGCGGATCGAGGCCGACCAGGTCGTAGCCGGCCCGGATCTTGGGGTCCAGGCTGCGGGAGGCGCCCTCCATGTACTCGACGGCGGAGCCGCCGGGGCCGCCCGGGTTGATCAGCAGCGAGCCGAGCCGCTCACCGCCACCGGTGCTGCGCTTGCGGGCGGCGGTGAGGGTGAGGTCGCCGGTGTCCGGGGCGGCGTAGTCGAGCGGCACCTTGAAGGTGGTGCACTCGAAATCGCCGTCGCAGCTCTGCCAGCCGAGCTGCTGGGTGTAGTACCGGTCCAGCGCCGGCGGGATCTCGGCGGGCAGCGGCTCCAGCGGCGTCGCCCCGGGGGCCGCCCCGGCGGGAGCGGCGGCACCGAAGCCGTCGGCGGAGGAGCCGGAGCCGTCCACCGGCGAGGTCGTGGCGCCGGAGGTGCAGCCGACCGCCAGCAGCAGGCTCACGGCGGCGGCCACGGGGGCGAGCCTTCGCAGGGGCCTGGTAGCTCGCATCGTCTGTCTCCCTCGGGCGCCGGTGCGGGGCGCCGACCCCGCTCGCGCCGGTCCGTGCCCCCGGCCGGCCGGGTGTGATCACCCGTCGGCCCTCCCGAGCCTAGCCGGAGGCGGACCGGCCGGTCCGGGACGGCACCCGGACGGGGGTCCGACGGCACCCGGACGGCGCGCGCATCCGGGTCAGGCCTGCTTGGCCAGCATCTCCGCGAGGTACTGCACCGCGACCCGGACCAGCCGCATCCGCTCCCGGTCCGGCGCGAAGTCCTCCACGATGTCGGAGATCCGCACATCGGCCCCGGCCGCCCGGCCCTTGCCGCCGCGCAGGGTGGACTGGAGCTTGCGCGCGGCGGCCAGGCCAGGGGCGTCACCCTTGGCGGCGGCGAGCAGCAGCCGGGTGGAGGCGTTCCCCGCCGACTCGGCGCCCGCCGTGGCGAGGGCGGGCGCGTCGTAGCGACCGGAGACAGCGGCGGCGGCGCCGTACAGATCCGGCCTGGTCAGTCCGGCGGCCGCGGCGCAGGGCGCACCGCCCTCGACCCCGAGCACCCCCCAACCGCCGGGCCCGGCCGGCGCGGTGCGGAAGGCGCCGGTCACGGCGGCGCGCAAGGCGGCGTCGTCCGCCACCGCCTGCGGGGCCGCGGCCAGCAGGTCGCACGGGTGCCCGGTGCCGTTCGGCGCCTCGGGGGCGACCACCACGAACGGCTTGGCCTTGCCGAGCTTCACCGCCGAGGAGACGCCTTCGAACACGTCCGGGAGCTCGGCGTCGGCGGTCCGGCCGGCGGTGCCCGAGTGCAGCACGATCACCGGGAACACGGCCTTCGGATCCGCCTTGTACTCGGCCGGCACCCAGACCCGGACCTTGCGCGGCCGCCCGTCGGGGGCCGCCACCACCGCCTCCGCCAGGTCGCCGCCGGCCGGGTGCCCGACCGACTCGAAGTGGGTGACCACCGGCGGCAGCTCGGGCGTGGCGGCGGACGAGGCCGGCGGCGCGGCCGGCCTGGGCGTGGCGGCGACCGGGGTCTCGTCGGCCACGCTCGCCGCCGGCCGGGCGCCCAGCGCCACCACGACGGCCAGCGCGGTCACGCACATCCCGCAGACCACCGCGCCGCCGGCCCGCAGCAGCATCGGCCGCTGCTCGGCCGCGAGCTCGTACGTCTGGGCGGCCCGCAGGTCGCGCCAGCGCAGCAGCGCGGCCCGGGCCAGCCAGCCGCCGGCCAGTGCCGCGACCACCAGGGGCACCACGAGGAGCGGACGGAGCATGGGCGCACCACCTCGGAGGAGGACCGGCCGCCGGTACCGCGGCGGGCTCAGCCCTCAGGGTGCAAGACGAGCCCTCCGAGCGGGCCCGGGCCGGACGGGCGGCGGGCGACGTTCACTCGAACGAGCGAGCCGACGATCCGTCACCCGGTTCCTCGGCCGATCCGGCGACGGAGCCGCCCTCCTCCGCCGGAGCCCGCCTCACCCCGCGCGCAGTGCCACCGTCATGGCCTCGACGGCGAGCAGCGGGTCGACGTTGCGGTCCAGCGCCTTCCGGCACTGCAGGACCGCCTCGATCCGCCGCAGGGTCTGCTCGGGCACCCCGGCGCCCGCGATCCTGCCGACGGCCGGGCGCTGGTCCTCGTTGGCCAGCGGGCCGGTGGCGCCGAGCTGGACGGCGAGCACGTCCCGGTAGAAGCCGAGCAGGTCGTTGAGGGCGGTGCCCAGGGTCTCCCGGCGGGTCCGCGTGGCCCGGCTCTTCTGCCGCTTCTCCAGCTCCTTGACCGCACCGGCCATCCCGCGCGGCGCCCGGCTGCCCTCGGCCGCTCCGTACGCGGCCCGGAGGTCGCCGGTCTCCTTGGCGTCCTGGGTCTCGGCGAGCGCGTCCGCGTCGGCCTTCGCGGTGTCCACCAGCCGCTGCGCGGCCAGCAGGCAGCCGCCCAGGTCGCCGACCTCCAGCGGGATCCGCAGCACGTCCGCGCGCCGGGCCCTGGCCTGGTCGTCGACCGCCAGCCGGCGGGCCCGGTCGATGTCGCCCTGGCCGGCCAGCGCCGCCACCCGCGCCGTCGCCGGCTCGACACCGTCGCGGCGGACCAGCATGTCGGCCACCGCCTCGGCCGTCGGGGTGCGCAGCACCAGCAGGCGGCAGCGCGAGCGGATGGTCGGCAGCACGTCCTGCACGGACGGGGCGCAGAGCAGCCAGACCGTGCGCGGCGAAGGCTCCTCGACCCCCTTGAGCAGGGCGTTGGCGGCGGCCTCGGTAAGGCGGTGGGCGGCGTCCACGAGGATCACCGACCACCGGCCGCCGGTCGGGTAGCTGGCGGCCCGCAGCACCAGGGCCCGCATGTCGCCGACCCCGATCGACAGGCCGTCGGTGCGGACGTACTTCACGTCCGCGTGGCTGCCGGCGAGCACGGTGTGGCAGCCGTCGCAGAAGCCGCAGCCGGGGGTGCCGCCGAGTTCCAGGTCGGGGCTGGTGCACTGGAGCGCCGCGGCGAACGCCCGGGCCGCGGTGATCTGGCCGGCTCCCGGCGGACCGGTGAACAGCCAGGCGTGCGTCATCAGCGAGGCGTTCGCGCCGGGCTCGGGGCCGGCCGAGCCCCGGCCCGCCACCACGGTCGCGCGCGCGGCCCGGGCGGCCGCCTCCAGCTGCTCCACCACCCGGTCCTGGCCGACCAGGTCGTCCCACACACTCACGCCGCGCTCCCTGCCGCCGACCCCGTCTGCCCACCGAGCCTAACCCCCGGCCAGGACACCGCCCCGCCACCGGGCGAAGCGGACGGGCCCGGCCCCGCGGGTGCGGGGCCGGGCCCGGTGGCCAGGGAGCCGATCAGTCCCGGCGGCGCTTGCGGAACAGGCCGCGCGGCTCCTCGGGCTCGGGCTGATGGTCGGCCGGCTCCCAGTGCGACCACTCGTCGCGGGAGCCGAGCAGGGTGTCCGTCAGGCTCGGCAGATCGTCCATCGGGGTCTCCTCCGCCCAGTCGGGGCGCTGGCGCGGCTCGACGGCCGGCAGCTCCCGGGTGGTGTCGACCTCCGACGGGCCGGCCTCGGCCTGCGGCTCGTCCCGCCACAGGCCGGGCGGCACCCGGTCCTGGGCCGTCCGATCCTGCGCCGTCCGGTCCTTCGGCTCCCGATCCTGAGCTGCCCGGTCCTTGGCCTCCCGGTCCTGAGCTGCCCGGTCCTGCGCCGCCGGCGGGACGGGCGGCAGCACCGCCGTCTCGTCGGCCGACGCGACCTTCGGCAGCACCGCGGTCCGGTCCACGGCCGGCACCTTGGGCAGGACCGAGGTGCGCTCGGCCGCGGCCCGGACGGCGGCGGCGCGCTGCTCCTCCGAGATCTCCTGGGTCGTCTCCTCGGGTGCCGCCTGCGGCAGCTCCGCCGTCACGGCCTCGTCCTCGTCCTCGGCGACCGGGGCCGCCACAGGCGCCGGGGTGGCGGCCGCAGCCGCCTCGGCCGCGGCAGCCGCGGCCCGCAGCCGCGCCTCCTCGGCCCGCTGCAACGCCTCCTCCGCCCGGCGGCGCTGCTCCTCCCGCTGCAACTCCCGCTGGCGCTGGAGCTCGGCCTGGGCGGCGGCCTCCGCCTCCTGCCGCTTGCGCTCCTCGGCCGCGACGGCCAGCCGGGCCTCCTCGGCGGCCCGACGGGCGGCCTCCGCCTCGGCCCGCACCCGGGCCTCCTCGGCCTCCTTGAGCCGGGCCTCCTCCGCCGCCCGGCGGGCGGCCTCGGCGGCGACCCGCTCGGCCTCCAGCTTGGCGAGGCGGTCCTTCTCGGCCTGCTCGGCGCGCAGCTGCTCCAGCAGCTCCTGCCGCTTGCGTTCGCTCTCCGCCTCCTCGGCCTGCTTGCGGGCCTCCTCGGCGACCCGGCGCGCGGCCTCCTCGCGGGCCAGGCGGTCCTGCTCGGCCTTGGCGGCGCGCTCCTGGTCGGAGAGCGGCAGCTCGCGGTCGAGCCGGTGGCGGATCGCGGTGGTCACCGTGGCGGCCGGCTGGCTGCCGTCGACCACCAGGTAGCGGGCCGGGTCGGCCGCGGCCAGGGCCAGGAAGCCGGCCCGGACCCGCTGGTGGAACTCGGTCGGCTCGGACTCCAGCCGGTCCAGCGCCTCGGTGAAGCGCTCGCGGGCCGCACCCGGGTCGACGTCCAGCACCACGGTCAGGTCGGGGACCAGCCCGCCGGTCGCCCAGCGCGAGATCCGGGCGACCTCGGTCGCGGCCAGGTCCCGGCCGGCGCCCTGGTAGGCGATCGAGGAGTCCATGTACCGGTCGGTGATCACCACCGCGCCGCGGGCCAGCGCGGGACGGATCACGTTCTCCACGTGCTCGGCCCGGTCGGCCGCGTAGATCAGCGCCTCGGCACGGTGCGAGAGGCCGGTGTTGCCGACGTCCAGGACCAGGGAGCGAAGCCGCTGCCCGATCGGGCTGCCGCCGGGCTCGCGGGTCAGCACCACCTCGTGGCCCTTGCTGCGGATCCACTCCGCCAGAGCCTGCGACTGGGTGGACTTGCCGGCGCCGTCGCCGCCCTCCAGGGCGATGAAGAAGCCGGTGCCGGTGGTGCGGTGCGGTGCGACCGTGCTGGCACCGCGCAGGGCCTGGACCAGCTCCCGGCCGAGCGGCACGCTGCCGCGCCGGTCGTCGGTCTTCAGCAGCACCACGGCGGCCAGCACCAGGGTGAGCAGTCCGGCGGTGGAGACCGCCAGCGCGGCGCCGCCGTGGATGAAGGTGAAGCCGCCCGGCCGGACCTCGCCGTACTCGACCTCGCCGTAGGCGGCGGCGATCAGCGGCAGGCCGACCAGCGCGGCGGCCACCACGGTCCGCAGCACCGCGTACAGGTGCTCGGTGACCTTGGGCAGCCGGACTTCCTCGATCTCCTGCGCCAGCAGGGTGCGCCCGGTGGCCACCACCACCCCGGCGGCCAGGCCGGCCAGCACGGTGAGCAGCAGCACCAGCACGAAGTCCAGCACCAGGCCGGCCAGGATCAGCGTGACGCCCTCGACCAGCAGGGCCAGCGCGAGCAGCCGGCGCCGGGAGAGCGCGGGCAGGGTGGCCCGGCTCAGCCGGACCCCGAGCGCCGGGGCGCCGGCCGCGGCGAGCACCAGCAGCCCGTAGCCGATCGGGCCGGCCCGGTGGTCGACGGCGGTGAGCAGCCCGAGCGCCGCGACCCCGGCCATGGTGGCGTAGGCGGCGGCGACCGCGAAGGTGAAGTAGGGGGCGGAGCCGGTGCGGCCCTTGCGCAGCGCCGAGCCGCCGGGGGCCGCGTCGGTGGGGGCGCGCAGGCCCTGCAGCGGGGAGCGCGGGGCGATCGGGCCGGCCGAGGGCAGCTGCTGAAGGTAGATCAGCACGGCGGAGGCGGCGAACAGCAGGGCCGCGCCGACCGCGGCCGAGGTGGCCTGGTTGGCCCGCAGCCAGTGCGAGCCCACGGCGGCGAAGACGTTGTTCAGCAGGGTGAGCAGGACCAGCGCGGCGGCGGCCAGCGGGACGGTGGCCCAGCCGGTGCGGCCGTCCAAGGTCCGGACCGCGTCCAGGCCGGCGGCGGAGGGCCGGCGCTCGGCCGCGGGTGCGTACGGGTCGGCGGGCGGCAGCAGACCGGGCACGGCGGCGGCCTTGCCGATGGTCCAGATCCGCTCGGCGGCACCGGCCGCGAAGGCGGTGGCGAGCAGCGGCCAGACGGCCGACCCGGGCGCCCAGGTGATCCACCAGGGTGCGATGCCGATCAGCACGGCCCGCAGGGCGTCGGCGCCGAACAGCGTCCAGCGCCCGTCCAGCCTGCCGCCGGCCAGCTTGTGCACCGGCCCGAGCAGCAGCACCCCGAACAGCAGGGTGGCCAGCAGTCGGGCACCGAACACGGCGGCCAGCGCCAGGGCCAGCTGCCGGTAGCCGTGCCCGAACTGGCCGCCCAGCACCGCGGCGATCACCGTCAGCGGCAGCAGCACCAGCAGGCCGAGCCGGTCGGCGGTGCCGCCGACCAGCTGCGCCGTCCACAGCCGGCGGTACGGGCGCAGCCGCAGCAGCGCTCGGGCCCGCTCGCCGGGGGTGCCGGCCGGGGCCACGTCGGGCAGGTCGGGCACGCCAGTGCGGTTGGTGGGCTGCTCCTCGCTCGTCATACCGTCAGCGTAGCGGTCGGGGCAGGCGCCAGTAGGGGCCGCGGGCCCCCTGGGGCGGCTCATGACAGGGTTGTGACGCACCGCGGGCCCGTGCCGACGGCACGGGCCCGCGATTCGAACACGATCAGCTCTCCTCGGACTCCGAGGAGACCTTGCCGGCCGCGGCCTTCTTCGCCGTGGCGGTCTTCTTGGCGGCCGCCGTCTTGGCCGTGGTGGTCTTCTTGGCGGCGGTGGCCTTCTTCGCCACGGTCTTCTTGGCCGCCGTCTTGGTGGCCGTCTTGGTGGCCGTCGCCTTCTTCGCGGGCGCCTTCTTGGCGGTCTTCTTCACCGGCCCGCGGGCCCGCTTCTCGGCCAGCAGCTCGTAGCCGCGCTCCGGCGTGATGGTCTCCACGTCGTCGTCCTTGCGGAGCGTCGCGTTGGTCTCGCCATCGGTCACGTACGGGCCGAAGCGGCCGTCCTTGACGACCACCGGACGCTCGCTGACCGGGTCGTTGCCGAGCTCCTTGAGCGGCGGCGCGGCGGCGGCCCGGCCGCGCTGCTTGGGCTGGGCGTAGATCGCCAGCGCCTCGTCCAGGGTGACCGTGAACAACTGGTCCTCGCTGGTCAGCGAGCGGGAGTCGGTGCCGCGCTTGAGGTACGGGCCGTAGCGGCCGTTCTGCGCGGTGATCTCCTGGCCCTCGGCGTCGGCGCCGACCACCCGCGGCAGCGAGAGCAGCCTGAGCGCGTCCTCCAGGGTCACGGTGTCCAGCGACATCGTCTTGAACAGCGAGGCCGTCCGCGGCTTGACCGCGTTCTTGCCGGTCTTCGGGGTGCCCTCGGGGAGGATCTCGGTCACGTACGGGCCGTACCGGCCGTCCTTGGCGACCAGCATGTTCCCGCTGACCGGGTCGGCGCCCAGCTCGAAGTCGCCGCTCGGCTTGGCCAGCAGCTCCTCGGCCAGCTCGACGGTGAGCTCGTCCGGCGGCAGCTCGTCCGGGATGTCGGCGCGCTGACCGGGCTCGCCCTCGACCGGCGAGGCCTTCTCCACGTACGGGCCGTAGCGGCCGACCCGCAGGGTGATCTCGTCGTTCAGCGGGAACGAGCTGATCTCCCGGGCGTCGATCGCGCCGAGGTCGGTGACCAGCTCCTTGAGGCCGCCGAGGTGGTCGCCGTCGCCGTTGCCCGCGTCGGCCGCACCGCCCGCGGTGAGCCCCTCGCCCTCGCCGAAGTAGAAGCGCTTCAGCCACGGCACGGACTGCGCCTCGCCCGCGGCGATCCGGTCGAGGTCGTCCTCCATCCGGGCGGTGAAGTCGTAGTCGACCAGCCGGCCGAAGTGCTTCTCCAGCAGGTTGACCACCGCGAAGGACAGGAAGGACGGGACGAGCGCCGTGCCCTTCTTGAAGACGTACTTGCGGTTGATGATCGTGTCGATGATCGAGGCGTAGGTGGAGGGGCGGCCGATCTCGCGGTCCTCCAGCTCCTTGACCAGCGAGGCCTCGGTGTAGCGGGCCGGCGGCTTGGTGGCGTGGCCCTCGGGGGTGAGCTGCTCGGCGGCCAGCGGGTCGCCCTCGGTCACCTGGGGCAGCCGGCGCTCGCGGTCGTCCAGCTCGGCGTTCGGGTCGTCGGCACCCTCGACGTAGGCCTTCAGGAAGCCGTGGAAGGTGATGATCTTGCCGGAGGCGGAGAACTCGGCGTCCCGGCCGTCCGCGGAGCGGCCGCCCACCTTGACGGTGACCGACTGGCCGACGGCGTCCTTCATCTGGGAGGCGACGGTGCGCATCCAGATCAGCTCGTAGAGCCGGAAGTCGTCGCCGCCGAGGCCGGTCTCGGCCGGGGTGCGGAAGCGGTCGCCGGAGGGACGGATCGCCTCGTGCGCCTCCTGGGCGTTCTTCACCTTGCTGGCGTAGGTGCGCGGCGCGTCCGGCAGGTAGTTCGCCCCGTAGAGCTGGGTGACCTGGGCGCGGGCGGCCGAGACCGCCGTCTCCGACAGCGTGGTGGAGTCGGTACGCATATAGGTGATGAAGCCGTTCTCGTACAGCTTCTGGGCCACCTGCATGGTCCGCTTGGCGCCGAAGCCCAGCTTGCGGCTGGCCTCCTGCTGCAGCGTGGTGGTGCGGAACGGCGCGTACGGCGAGCGGCGGTACGGCTTGGACTCGACGCTGCGGACCGAGAACGCGGTCTGCTCCAGGCCGGCGGCCAGCGTGCGGGCGGCCTGCTCGTCGAGGTGCAGGGTGTTGGCGGTCTTCAGCCGGCCGTCCTGGCCGAAGTCCCGGCCGGTGGCGACCCGCTTGCCGTCGACCGAGACCAGCCGGGCGCCGAAGGTCTCCGGGTTGGCGGCGTCGGCGGCCGTCCGACCGGTGCCGAAGGTGCCCACCAGGTCCCAGTACGAGGCGGACCGGAAGGCCATCCGCTCCCGCTCGCGCTCGACCACCAGGCGGGTCGCGACGGACTGCACCCGGCCCGCCGAGAGCTTCGGCATGACCTTCTTCCACAGCACCGGCGAGACCTCGTAGCCGTAGAGGCGGTCGAGGATGCGGCGGGTCTCCTGGGCGTCCACCAGGCGCTGGTTCAGCTCCCGCGGGTTGCGCACGGCCTCCTGGATGGCGTCCTTGGTGATCTCGTGGAAGACCATCCGGTGCACCGGCACCTTGGGCTTGAGCACCTCACGCAGGTGCCAGGCGATCGCCTCGCCCTCGCGGTCCTCATCGGTGGCCAGGAAGAGCTCGTCGGATTCGGCGAGCAGCGACTTCAACTTGGTGACCTGGGACTTCTTGTCCGCGTTCACCACATAGATGGGTGCGAAGTCGTGGTCGACGTCGACCCCGAGGCGGCGCACCTCGCCGGTGTACTTGTCCGGGACCTCGGCGGCCGTGCCGGGCAGGTCGCGGATGTGCCCGACGCTGGCCTCGACGATGTAGCCGGGGCCAAGGTAGCCCTTGATCGTCTTCGCCTTGGCCGGCGACTCGACGATGACGAGTCGCTTGCCGTGCGCGGTCTCGCTGCTCGGGGACACCTTCGCTCTTCTCTCCCGGTCGTTATCTGTGCTGGCGGCGCGGCCGGCAGGAGGAGGGATTTCACCCGCCCAGCCGCCGACCGGGGCAGCCGCTGTGCGACGGCCCCACCAGCGGAGTGTGACCGTACCCTGGCCACCCTTGTCAAACGGACGGATCCAGTTTTTTCACCGGCTAGGCCGACCGACGCCACTCGAACGGTAACCCGATGCCGTGCCTTTGCGCTGCGCAGATGAGGCTTTCCCCTCCCACGGAGGGCTCGCGGGGCGCTTCGGCGGCCGGATTCGGCAGCTCGATGGCTGACGGATGCTCAGCCGGGGCGGGGGCGTCGCGCAGGCCGGACGGCGCGGGTCAGCGGGTGAGCGCGGCGCCGAGCAGGCTGAGCCCGCCGGCCAGCGCGCTAGTGCCGAGCAGGGCCCAGAAGAGGTCGCTGAGCAGGGCCGACGCCGCGTCCGCACCGGCCAGCACGACCCGGCCGGGCCGTCGTGCATCGTAGGCGACCTGCACGTTCGTCCCGGGCACCAGCCGGGCCGGGCGGCGCAGCGGGGTGTGCCCGCGGGGCCGGGCCAGGACCGTGCCCGGCCGGTCGGCAGCGGCCGGGCCGCCGGCGTGCACATCGGAGACGGCACGCAGCGTGCCGCCGTCGGTGCGGGCGGTCACCGGGTAGGCGAGCAGCGGCGCGCTGTCGAGCTCGCCGAAGGCGTCGCCGTAGGGCTCCAGCCGAGGGGCGCCGCCCGGGTCGCGGTCCGCCACCACCCGGGCGGTGACCCGCACGCCGTGCCGGCGGAGGCGGTGGCGAAGACGCAGTTCGGCGGCGCACCAGAGCAGGAGTGCGCTGCCGAACGCGGCGAGCACGACCCCCGCCGCCAGCGCCGTCGGCTCCTCCACCACGGCCCCCTCGGCCCTCTGTCCACAAGCTGTGGACAGAGAATCGCAGGCCGCGGACAACCCCGCACCGACGTTCGAAGGACGGCGGGGAACACCTGGGCATCCGAAAGGTGAACGATCCCACCCGGGCGGGCGCATCCGGGCGACCGGCGCCGCCATGACGGTACGTCACCCGCCCCACCGGCCCCACCCGGCACGGGCGCGGCGACCCGCGTGACCGTCACGTCACAGGCCCGCAACTGCCGCAACCCGGCCGATCCGGGCCCCGTCCTCCTGGACATCGGACCGCGACCGCGGGGTGCGGCCGAGCCATCCACAGGGGGACACGCCATGTCCGGACACCGCCTCATCGCCGTCACCGCACTGCTGGCCACCACCGTGCTGGGGCTCACCGCCTGCGACCCCGAGGGCGCCGACACCGGCACCGGTGGCGCCGTGACCGCCTCGGCGACCACCTCCGCCTCGCCGACCGGCAGCGCCGGCGCCACCGCGCACCCCTCCGCGACGACCGGCGGCACCGGAAAGCCCGGCGCCACGCCCAGTGGCAAGGCCACCGGGAAGGCGACCGGGAAAGCCACCGGGAAGGCCTCCACCGCCCCCGCCCCGGACTGCACCGCGGCCGCCCAGCACCCGGGCCACCAGGTGGTGCACGTCACGGCGGCCTCGGCTGCCGAGCTGACCGCCCAGAAGACCGTCTTCATCTGCGGCCCCGAGGTCGACAACGACGGCTACTACAGCGCGACCGGGCCCGCCGGCGCGTACCGGATCGCCCCCGGCGCCACCGCTACCGTGGTCGACCTCGGCTCCGGCTCCGGCCTGCGCAGCGTCACGCTGCCGGCGCTGGTCAAGCACCTCGACGCCTGCCGTGCGCACGTCGAGGACGAGCAGTGCTACGGGGACAACTACGACATCACGGTGGACGGTTCCGGCCGGGTCACCGCGATCGCCGAGCTGTTCCACCCCTGAGCCCCCGGCGCCGGCGGTCAGGCCGACGGCGGTCAGATCGACGGCGGTCAGGCCGCCGCCCGTCAGGCCGTGACGGGCTCGATGAATCCCTGCTCGGTGAGCATCCGCAGCGACTCCGGCACCCGGTCGCGCAGCACCACCCGGTCCTCACCGAGCAACTGGGCGATCGCGTCGACGATCTCCCCGGCGGCCAGCGTGCCGTCGCAGACGCCGACGAACCCGGCGCCGACGGTGTCCACCTTGGTGGCCCGCCGCATGCCCCGGTTGTGACGGAGGATCACGTGTTCCGGGTCCTCCGCGCCGGGCGCGCCGACCTGTTCCTGGACCACCTCGTCCACCAGCACGTACCTCGCCGCCAGCAGGGCCGCGTCGTCGTGGGTGCGCAGGAAGTCCTGCCGGGCGAACCAGCCGTCGATGTGCGGGCCGAGCGGCTGCTCGACCGGGTGCGGCCACTCCTCGACCCGTACCGCGGGGTCGGCCGCGCCGCCGGCCCGCAGCGTGATCCAGCCGAAGCCGATGCCCTCGACCTCGGCCTCCTCGAAGGCGTCCAGCCACTCGCCGTAGCGGGCCTGGTAGTCGGAGCCGGGGCCGCGGTGGTCGCCGCCGTCACGCAGCCAGAGCTCGGCGTACTCGGCGACGTCCTGGACCTGACGCTGCACCACCCAGGCGTCCAGCCCGGTGCCGGCCACCCAGCCGGCCAGGCGGTCATGCCAGTCCTGGCCCTTGACGTGCTGCCAGTTCGCCAGCAGGTGGCAGTAGCCGCCGGGTTCCAGGTGCGCCGCGGCGTTGCGCACCACGGCCCGGCACAGGTCGTCGCCGGCCATCCCGCCGTCGCGGTAGACGAAGCGGCTGCCGGGCGAGATCACGAACGGCGGGTTGGAGACGATCAGGTCGAACCTGCGCCCGGCCACCGGCTCGAACAGGCTGCCCTCGATCACCTCCGTGTGGTCGAAGCCGGAGAGCGCCAGGGTCAGCCGGGTGAAGTGGAGCGCCCGCGGGTTGAGGTCGGTGGCGGTGACGCGCTGGGCGTGTCGGGCCGCGTGCAGCGCCTGCACGCCCGAGCCGGACCCGAGGTCCAGCACCGAGCGGACCGGCCGGCGCACGGTCAGGTTGGCGAGCGTGGTCGAGGCGCCGCCGACGCCGAGCACCAGGTCCTTGCGGGCCACCCCGGCCGCCGTCTCCCCGGAGCCGATCCCGCCGGCGCCGCCGACGGCGCAGCCGAGGTCGGAGACCACCCAGGCGTCCGCACTGTCCAGGCCGGCCACCTCGTTGGCGTACGGGCGGATGTCGACGGTCGCCCGCAGCTCGCCGCCGTCCTGCGCCAGCCAGCCGTCGGCGAGGCAGTCCGTCACCGGCAGCGCGGCCTCGGCGGCCGCGTACGGCACGGGCTGCTGCAGCAGGAAGAGCCGTACCAGCGTCTCCAGCGGCGTGCCGCCGCGGGTGGCCCGGAGCGCGGGCACCGCCTCGCTGCGGGCCAGGGCCGCATAGCCGGTCGGCCCGAGCAGGTCCAGGCACCCGTCTGCGGTGAACGAGGCGGCGAGCAGCGCCTCGCGGAGCTTGGCGAGGCGGGCGGGGTCAAGAGTGGGGCTACTGGTCACCCCGCCATTGTCCCCCGCCGCCCGCCACCGGTTGCGCGCGCAGGCCGAGGCTCAGCCGGTGGGGGACGCCGAGGAGGCGGGCGGGGCGGTGGCCGCCCCGCCGGCGGGAGCGCCGGACGCGTCCGGGGACGCGGGCGCGGCCCCGGCCGGGGCGGTGCCGCCGGCGCCGGGGGCTGCGGCCTTGCAGCCCGGCTGCTTCTTCATCGCGTCGCCGAGCGTGCCGCTCTGCAGCCGGCCCATCGCCTGGGTGGACAGCTGCGACAGCCGCTGCACCTGGTCACCGACGCTGCGCAAGCCGTCCGCGAACTTCGCCTGGTCGGTGTTGGACAGCCCGTCGAGCTTCTTCTGCGCGTCCTGGTAGCCCTGGGCCGCCTGCTTCAACTCACCGACGGCGTCCTTCTGGACCGTCCCGCCGTCGTCGACCTTGGGCGCGCCCGCCTTGTCGATGGCGTCGGCCAGCTCCTGGTTGGTCTTCCCGAGCGCGGCCAGGTCCGCGGAGAGCCGCTTCTGCAGGTCGGCCGGGGCCTCGTCGGGTTGCACCTTGGCGGTGTCCGCGAGGGCGGTCCTGGACTGCGCGATCGGGGCCTGGGCCGCGTCGCAGACGCCCTTCGCCCAGTTGCCCAGCTCTGCGGTGTTGTCCTCCGTGCACGCGGCGGCGCCGAGCGCGAGAACCGCACCGAGTGTGGTCACGGCCAGCAGTCGCTTGTTCACCAGTGGGCCCTTTCGGCGGTCCGGGTCATCGACCAGCGAACCTACACGGCCGCCCGCCTCCGCCGCACCGGCCGGGGCGGACGGCCGGGCGATCAGGCGCGGCCAGCCGGCTGCTGGGCACCGGGGTGGCTCGGGGCCGCGACGGGCGCCGCAGCGGGGCGGTGGCCTGCCCGGCAGGCCGGAGATTGCGTCACCGCACGGGGAGGTCCCTCTCCGAACATGGTGAAGTGTCACCGATCGCGCCGGAGAGCAGGCAACCCCTGCCTCAACAAGTGTGTCAACGAGATCGCGCGGCCACGCTGGGCCGACCGGAACCCAGGCGTACCGGGGTGGGGAGTCGGCTGCGCGCTCAGGCCTCGACCGGCACGTTGGCGATCGGCCAGCTCATCCGGATCAGCCCGCCCTCGGCGCCGTTGCCGACCTCGACCTCCTCGACCAGCCCGGTGATCACCGCAAGGCCGAGATCTTCCTCGCCCACCTCGGGCTCACCATCGGCACCCGTGCCTTCGGCAGGGCGGCCGATCGGCCCGGCCTCATCCTCGACCTCGATGAGGAAACGCTTCTCCTGCTCGGTGAGCGCGACCCGGACCGTCCCCTCGACGCCACCGCGCTGGTGCAGGCCGACGGCCCGTGAACAGGCCTCGCCGACCGCAAGCCGGACCTCGTCCAGTACCGACTCGTCGACCCCGACACGTCTCGCCACAGCCGCTGCCACCAGCCGGGCCGTACGCACATGGCCGGGAAGCGCGCTGAATCGAAGTTCGACGGTTGCCATCTATCCCCCTCCGGGGTTTGCTCCCGACGGCCGGCCCGGAGCACACCGGCTCCCGACCGCCGCACGGGCAGTGTCGGCATCCCGGACCGGCGGGGCCGCGGAAACACGGCCCCACCGGTAACCGGAAAGCGATCAGTCGGTCGCCGCGACGGCCTCGTCCACCGAAGTGTGGATCGGGAACACCTTGGTCAGACCGGTGATCCGGAAGATCTTGAGGATGCGCTCCTGGTTGCACACCAGGCGAAGCGAGCCCTCGTGCGCCCGCACCCGCTTCAGGCCACCGACCAGAACGCCGAGACCGGTCGAGTCGAGGAAGTCGACGCCTTCCATGTCGACGACCAGGTGGTAGCTGCCGTCGTTGACGAGCTCGACCAGCTGCTCGCGCAGCTTCGGGGCGGTGTACACATCGATCTCGCCGCCAACCTCGACGACCGTGCGATCGCCGACTGTACGGGTCGACAGGGACAGGTCCACGGAACCTCCAGCACCTTGCCTTGCTACGTCATTGCGATCTTCGGCCAGGTGGCCGCCACCGCGTGGTCGCAGGCCAGGGGCGTAGCAAGCCGTGGCTCGGCCTCGGCATTGCGACCCTCGGCCATGCGGCCGTCACGGCCTCATTCAACCACTTGTGACCATGCCCGCACGATGGCTTGGGGCGATTCTCCGTCACGCCGGTGACACACTGGGTCTCCATGCCGCCCCGTCATCACCAGCCCGAGGCTCTGCTCGCGACCCTGTCCGCCGACCGGGGCCGATCGGACCGCCTCACCCATACGGAGCATCTGCCCGCCCGCGCGGCCCGCTACGCACCCTGGCCTGAAGGAATCCGCCCGGAGATCGTGGCGGCGGCCGAGGGCCTCGGCGTGAGCCGCCCGTGGGCCCACCAGGCGGAGGCGATGGCGCTCGCCGGATCCGGCCGATCCGTGGTGATCGCGACGGGCACCGCCTCGGGCAAGTCGCTCGGCTATCTGGCCCCGGTCCTCAGCGAGCTGCTCGACGGCACCGAGGCCCGCAACGGCCGCGGCTCGACGGCGCTCTACCTGGCCCCGACCAAGGCGCTGGCCGCCGACCAGCGCCGGCGCGCCGCCGAGCTGGTGCCCGGCCGGGTCCGGGTCGCCCTGTACGACGGCGACACCCCCGGGGAGGAGCGCGAATGGGTCCGGCAGTACGCCTCGTACGTGCTGACCAACCCGGACATGCTGCACCGGGGCATCCTGCCCGCCCACCCCCGCTGGGCCTCCTTCCTCAAAGCGCTCACGTACGTCGTCATCGACGAGTGCCACAGCTACCGGGGGGTCTTCGGCTCGCACGTGGCCCAGGTGCTGCGGCGGCTGCGGCGGCTGTGCGCCCGCTACGGCGCCGACCCGACCTTCCTGCTGGCCTCGGCCACCACCGCCGAGCCCGCCGCCACCGCGCAGCGGCTCACCGGGCTGCCCGCGGTCGCGGTGACCGACGACGCCTCGCCGCGCGGGCCACTGGTGTTCGGGCTCTGGGAGCCGCCGCTCACCGAGAACGTCGGCGAGCACGGCGCCCCGGTGCGCCGTACGGCCACGGCGGAGGCCGGGCACCTGCTCACCGAGCTGGTCGAGGCCGGCACCCGGACGGTGGTCTTCGTCCGCTCCCGGCGGGGCGCGGAGCTGGTCGCCCTGCAGGCCCAGGACCAGCTCGGCCAGCCGCTCGCCGGCCGGGTGGCCGCGTACCGGGGCGGCTACCTGGCCGAGGAGCGCCGGGCGCTGGAACGCGACCTGCACTCGGGACGGCTGCTCGGACTGGCCTCCACCTCCGCGCTGGAGCTCGGCGTCGACGTGTCGGGGCTGGACGCCGTCCTGATGGCGGGCTACCCCGGCACCCGGGCCTCACTGTGGCAGCAGGCCGGCCGGGCGGGGCGGGAGGCGCAGGGCGCGCTGGCCGTGCTGATCGCCCGCGACGACCCGCTGGACACCTACCTGGTGCACCACCCGGAGGCACTCTTCGCGACCCCGGTCGAGGCCACCGTGCTGGACCCGGACAACCCGCACGTGCTGGCCCCACACCTGTGCGCCGCCGCCGCCGAACTCCCGCTGACCGAGCCGGACCTCGCGCTGTTCGGACCGTCCACAGCGCGCCTGCTGCCCGTGCTGGAGCAGCGCGGGCTGCTGCGGCGGCGCGCCGACGGCTCCTGGTACTGGACCAAGCGCGAGCGGGCCGTGGACGGCGTGGACCTCAGGGGCAGTGGCGGCAGCCCGGTGCAGATCGTCGAAGCGCCGACCGGCCGGCTGCTGGGGACCGTGGACGCCGCGGCCGCCCACACCACCGTGCACACCGGCGCGGTCCACCTGCACCAGGGCCGTACCTACCTGGTGCAGGACCTCGACCTGGAGACCTCGGTGGCCCTGGTGGAGCGGGCCGACCCGCCCTACACGACCTCGGCCAGGGACATCACCTCCATCTCGGTGCTGTCCACCGACACGACCGAGCAGTGGGGCGAGGCCCGGCTCAGCTTCGGGTCGGTGGAGGTGGTCAACCAGGTCGTCGGATACCTGCGGAAGCGGATCTCCACCGGCGAGATCCTCGGCGAGAGCAAGCTGGATCTGCCGCCCCGGACCTTGCGGACCCGGGCCGTGTGGTGGTCCGTCACCGAGGACCAGCTGCTCGACGCCGACATCCCGGTCGACCAGCTGCCCGGCGCCGCGCACGCCGCCGAGCACGCCTCGATCGGCCTGCTCCCGCTCTTCGCCACCTGCGACCGGTGGGACATCGGCGGTGTCTCCGTGCCGCTGCACCCGGACACCGGGCTGCCGACCGTCTTCGTGTACGACGGCCACTCGGGGGGTGCCGGCTTCGCCGAGCGGGGCTTCTCCCGCGCGGTGGAGTGGCTGGCGGCCACCCGGGACGCCATCGCCGCCTGCGAGTGCGAGCGGGGTTGCCCGTCCTGCGTGCAGTCACCCAAGTGCGGCAACGGCAACGACCCGCTGGACAAGGCGGCGGCCGTCCGGCTGCTGGGCATCCTGCTGGCCGGCGCACCGGACCGCCCAGGAGCCGATCGCCCTGACTCTGACCGGCCCGGGCCGGTACCGGGCCAGCCCGGGCCGGACCAGCCCGGCTCGGACCAGCCTGCGCCGGGACAGTCGGCTCCGGGACAGTCGGCTTCGGGGCAATCGGCTCCGGGGCAGCCCACGTCAGACCGGCCGGCGCTCTGAGCGGGGGCCTGCGCAGCGTCCGGACCCCACCCCCACACCGGCCCGGCGCGGGATCGTGCCCGGGCAGGCCCGACCGGGACGGACCATCCCCGTACCGGGACCTCGACCATCACCTCCACGCTGTCCTCGTCCGGTGCCCGGGCGCAGGTCACCAGCTCGGCCTGCTGCAGGCCGGCGATCACCGCCGCACGCGCGCACCCGCCGTCGGGGTCGACCAGCAGCCGGTCGGCCGCCGCCAGGGCCGCGAGGTCTGCCGCGGACTCCGCGCGGTGGCGGGCCGCCAGCACGGCTCCGACCTCCAGGCTGACCGCGAAGACCACGCAGCCGAGCGCTGCCAACGCGATCAGCCAGACCGTCGCCGAGCCGCGGTCACTCCCCGGCCCTCCCGCCGGCCCCGGCGCCGGCCCATCGTGCTGATCCCTGGCCCGAGCACGCCCGAAGCTGCTGCGGCACCTCAGCTCGGCCATGGCTCGCCTCCCGCGTCCACGCCGATGACGTCTTCGCGAGCCGCCACCGCGGTCGCCCCGAGCCGGATCGGGAGGGCCGCACCGACCCTGCCGGGTCCCAGCCACGGCGCCTCCACGGTCACCCGTACCGTCCGGTCGTCGCGGGCCACCTGCACCGAGGCGCCGGGCGGCGCGGCTTCCTCGGCGCGTGCGACGGCGTCGGGATCCCCCCGGGCCGCCGCCCGCGCGGCGATCCGAGCAGCGTCGACACAGCGGATCTGGCCAGCGGCGGCCAGCACTCCCGAGACGAGCATCGCCCCGACGAGCACCAGTGCCGGGAGCGCCACCGCCGTCTCCGCCGTCACGAACCCGCCGTCCCCGCCGCCGTCCACGCCGGTGTCAGCGCCGCGGCCGGCTCCGCCCGCCCTGCTCCGACATCGACCGCGACGGCTCCGACACCTGCCGGGGCGCCCCGCGAGGTCAGACCGCATGGAGGGCCCGGCCGAGGATCTCGGACAGCAGGTCGGAGACGGCTCCGCTGGTCACCACCCGGTAGAGGATCGCCGCGAAGGCGCAGGCCGCGACGGTGCCGATGGCGTACTCGGCCGTGGTCATCCCGGCGTCCCGGCCGACTTCTCCCAGCCGCAGCGCTCGGCTGCGAAGCCGTGCCGTACCGCGCAGGAGGAGGCGAGGCAGGGGCCGGAGCGGACGGTGGCGGGTGTGGCTGATCGAGGTCATGGCTGAGCTCCTTCACTGGCAGGGGACAGGGTGAGAAGGGATCGAGATCCGGTCCTGGACCGGTCGGGACCGGTCGTCAGAGCCGCCCGGCGAACAGTTCGGTGAGGCCCATCACCACCGGTACGACACCGACCAAAACGAAGGCGGGCAGGAAGCACGCCCCCAACGGCGCCGTCGCGAGCACACCGGCCCGGCGGACCCTGGCGCGCGCCGCACGGCCGGCCTCGGCCCGCCGGCTCTGCGCAAGCGCGCTCAGCGACTCCCCCGGCGGAGCGCCGCTGAGGCTGGTGCGGACGAGGCATCCGGCCAACGGCGCGAGCGGCGGGCAATCGTCCGCGAGCCGCCCCCAGCTGTCCTCCGGGGAGGCCCCGAGGGAGAGCTGCGCCGCCACCTTGGCCAGCCGCGTGCTCATCGGCGGGTCCACACCGGCCGCCACCGCGGCCGCGGCCTGGGCGGGTGAGGCGCAGGAGACCAGGCAGGCCGCCAAGAGCTCCGCGGTCAGCGGCAGCTGCCGGGCCAGCCGCTCCTGCTCGTCCGCAGCCCGCCGGGCCGCAGGCGACCCGCGCTTCGGCAGCCAGCGCCACAACGCCGGCCCGACCAAGGCCCCGGCCGCCAGCCCTACCGGACCACCCAGCAGTGCCACCGCACCGAGCCCCGCGAGGACCGCTACCGCCCGGCCCGGGGTGAGCGCCGCACGGATCCACCTCCCGCCCCGCCAGGTCGGCCGCCGACCACCGCGCCTCGGCAGCCTCCTGAGCCCACGCGCAGGCCCACCCGCGGGTACAGCCACCGACCCGAGGCAGCGACCAACACGCGACCGCAGTGCCCGAGACCTGATCACCCGTCCGAACTCGGTACCCGCACCCGCCAGCCCGGCCGCCAGCAGGAGGAGCGGCGGTACGGCGAGGTGGCACTGCGCCGCCGACACCGCCGGCACCAGCGGTACGGCGCTCACCCGCCGGCCCCCGCCCAGGCTGCCCGCGACCGCGAGAGGCCGCAGCCGGTCTCCCCTCGCGCGACGGGGGCGGCGGCAGCGATCGGCCGACCGCCGGCCGTCGGCCCGCCCGCACGGCCACCCCGGACCTCCTCGGCCGCCCGGACGATGCGGGACGTCCAGTGCAGGCCCGCCACTTCCAACAGCACCCCGGCGAGCAGGCACGCCAGCCCGGCCGGGGTGTGCAGCAGGATCCGCACCGGCTGCACCCCGAGCGCGCAGCCGAGGAGCGTCCCGACCAGCGGCAGGGCCGCGAGCATGGCGACCGTCGCGCGCGGCCCGGCGAGCTCGCCCGCGATCTCCTCGCTCAGGGCCCGCTCGGCCCGCAGCGCATCTGCCACCTGGTCGAGCCCGACCGCCAGACCGGATCCGCTCTCGGTGCTGATCTGCCAGCAGGCGGCGACGGCAGCGGCACCACAGCCGCCGGGCAGTTCCGCCGCGAGCCGCAGCGCGGCGGGGACGTCGGCGCCGTACCTGGCCGCGCGGAGCCGTGCCGTCGGCTCGGCGCCGAGAGCCCGGCCGAGCTGAGGCTCGGCCCGTTCGACCACGACGCAGAGCGCCTGCTCGGCCGTCGCGCCGCTACGGAGTTCGGCGGCCACCCCCGCGCAGAGATCGATCACCGCGGCGGACCGTCGCCTTGCCTGCGCCGCCGTGCGGCGTCGGCGCCGCCAGCCGTGCAGCGGCCGGACGGCGGCCAGTGCGCCGAGGACCGGGACGGGAGAGCCGGTGAGCTCGCAGAGCAACAGGCCGAACGGCAGCAGGAGCAGCTCGGGGACCAGCCAGCGCGGGCGGACGGCCCGGAACCGGTGAAGCAGTCTCGGACCGACACCGCGCAGGCCGCCGCCCACGGTCCGGGTGGCGCCGAACAGAGCTCGGCTGCGGTGCGCGGCCCGTGCCCTGCGCCGCAGCAGTGCCAGCCCGAGCCAGAAGCCTGCCACCGCCCCGCCGAGGCCGGCGACCAGCGGCATCGGTCCGGAACGGATCATCGGGGCCGCCCGGCCGCCGACCGCAGCAACCACCACGCGGTGGCCGTCACCACGAAGAGCAGAACGACACTCACCAACTCGATCTGACGGACACTCATCCGATCCCCCTCGGCAACTCGACACCACGTGCCGCACAGCGCTGCCGCAGCCCGGCCCAGCCGGGCCCCGGCCGGCAGTCGCCGTCCACCCCGAACTCCATCGCGAGGGTTGCTCGGGCCAACCCCTGCTGGTCACCGGTGAGGACGTGCAGGGAAGCCGCGCGCCGACGCCCGGTGGCCGGATCCCGTACCAGGTGGACGATGAGGTCCAGGGCCGAGCGCACCTGGCTGTGCAGCGAATGGCGGTCGAGGCCGGCCAGTGCGCCGAGAGCCTCCAGTCGGACGGGCACGTCGCTCGCGGAGTTGGCGTGCACCGTGCCGCAGCCACCCTCGTGGCCGGTGTTCAGCGCGGCGAGCAGGTCGACCACCTCGGGCCCGCGGACCTCACCGACGACCAGCCGGTCCGGGCGCATGCGCAGCGCCTGCCGGACCAGGTCGCGCAGCGTGAGCTCACCCAGGCCCTCCTGGTTGGGCGGACGGCTCTGCAACCGGACCACATGGGGATGCTCCGGCCTGAGCTCGGAGGAGTCCTCGGCCAGGACGATCCGCTCCTCGGGGCCGACCAGGCCGAGCAGGGCCGCGAGCAGGGTGGTCTTCCCGGTGCCGGTGCCTCCGCTGATCAGCAGGGAGAACCTGGCCCGAACGATCCGGGCGAGCAGGTCGGCACCGCCTGGCGGCAGTGAGCCGCAGCCCACCAACTCGGCCAGGTTGAACGGACGGGATCGGCTGGTCCGGAGCGAGATGTGGGTGCAGCCCGCGGTGATCGGCGGGATCACGGCATGCAGCCTGGTGCCGTCCGGCAGCCGGGCGTCCACCCACGGCCGGGCATCGTCCAGCCGCCGGCCGGCCGCCGCGGCCAACCGGTGGGCGAGCCTGCGGACCGAGTCGGCGTCCGGGAAGCGGATGTTCGCCACCCGCTCCAGGCCGGTACCGCGGTCCACCCAGACCTCGTCGGGCCCGTTGACCAGGACGTCGGTCACCTCGGGTTGGCGGAGCAGTTGGTCCAGCGGCCCCGCGCCGACCAGTTCGGCCCGCAGCAGCCGGACGGTGTCCAGCACGTCCCCGCCGCCGAGCGGCGGTCTGGCCGAGCGGAGCGCGGCGGCCACCGAGCCTGCGGTCGGGGCGGCCCCGGTCTCCGCGAGCCGAAGGCGCACCGCGTCGACCAGGGCTGCCGCCCGGTCCGGGTCCTTGCCCGCGAGGCTGACCGAGGAGCGTGGCACGGCGGGGCGGACCACCACGGGGCCGGCCGCCGACCGGTACGCGCCGGAGTCTTGGATGCCGGCCGGGCCCTGCCCCTGCTCCCCCCGGTCAGCGGGCGGGGTCGGGCTCGGGCTCAGGCTCGCCGGACTCTCGGCCCGAGCCGCAGGCTGCGGCAGCAAGTCAGGGCCAGGCCGCTCCCGCTCGGGTGCCACCGGCTCCTCTCCGCCGCCGAGCAGCGCCGTCCCAGCCGCCCCTGCCGCCCCGCTCAGGCCCGGCAGCACCGGGGAATCGCCCGGGCGACCCGGCGGCCTGGCCCGCTCCCCGCGGTCCGCGGGACGGACCCGGGCCACCGCGACACTCCGCCAGGATGCGCTCGGCCCCCGTCCGCGACCGTTGTTCCGCAGGCCGGGCCTACGCAGACGATCGGTCACTGTGCACCTCCTCCGGCCGCCGCCAGTGGCGGCATGGCCTCGTCCAGGAAACTGCTGCAGAAGCGGGCCAGCGGCCCCCGCTCGCGACTGCCCGGCGGCGCTCCCCGCTCGACGTCGACCGACAGGCCCGGCTCCCGGGGGAGCTCGCCGGCCAGCCGGAGCCGTAGCCCTCGGGCGATCTCCGGGCCGGCCAGGCCGACCGGGCCGGGCACCCGCACCACCGCCCGCAGATCGGACAGCCGCATCCGTGCGGCGGCGGCCACCCGGTCCGCGGCGGCCATCGCCCGCAGCTCGGCCGGGACCACCAACAGCCCGGTGTCGGCCTGTTCGAGCGCCTGGCTCGCGGCCGCGTCCAGGTGGCGCGGAAGATCGAGGACGACCAGGCCGCCGCGCCGGCGAGCGGCCGCGAGGACGCTCCGCATGGCTTCGGGCGGGATGGTCAGCAGGTCGCTCCGATCCCAGGAGAGCGTGGTCAGCCGGTGGGGTGCGGGGAGTGCGCCGGCCAGCTCGGCCCCGCTGACCCGGCCACGCGAGCCGGCCAGATCCGGCCAGCGCAGCCCGGCGACGTGTTCCGCGCCGAGCAGGACGTCCAGGCCGCCGCCGAGCGGGTCGGCATCGATCAGCATGGTCTGACGGCCCGTCCGCGCCGCCGTGACGGCGAGCGCGCAGGCGAGGGTGGACGCACCCGCGCCACCGCGGCCGCCGAGCACGGCGACGGTCAGCGCGGGCAGGCCGACCCCCTCGGCCGCGTCGGCGATCCGCTCCAGCAGCCAGACCTGCGCATCCGGCAGGAACAGCACGTGCTCGGCGCCGAGTTGGACTCCCCTGACCCAGACCGATCCGTCGTCGAGGTCCAGCCCGAGCAGCAGCACGCCGGGCCGCCGGCCGAGGCCCGCGCAGCGCTCGGCGAGATCGTCGCCGACCAGCACCAGCGGCGCGCTCTCCCACAGCCGGCGCGGCGGCGGGGCCCCGGAGAGCACCTGCGGCTCGGCACCGGCCGCGGCGCAGAGCCGGACCAGGTGGTCCGCGAGGGACTCGTCCCCGGTGAGGATGAGCGGCCCGGTCGGGGTCGGCCGCTCGGCGGGATCGTGCTCGGTGATGGGTGTCGACATGGCCGTCTCCCCCGGTGAGGTGCGGTTCGGTGCCGGGGCCGCGGGCGCGGCGCCGGGGACCTGCCGGTGGACCTCGGCCGAGCTCCGCGGAGGAGCTGGGCGCCTCGGTCCGAGCACCACGGTGCGGGGTGGGACGGATTCCGTCAGCCCCCTTCCGATTCCCTGTGGACAAGTCAGGGCTGTGGATAACTTTGTTCACTCGACCGGGGGGTATTGGGGTGCGGAATTGACGCGCGAAGCGGGTCGGAGATCAATCTCGACAACCCGGAGCGTGACACAATGAGCCATCGAATTCGATCACTCAGCGTGATGATGCGGCCGCGTTCGGCCCGACCGGAAGACGGTCGGCCAAGATCGGCAGGGGCCTTCGAGCGGGCCCCGCGCACGCCCCCAACTGGCCTACGAAACGGCCCCGGACGTGCGACGACCCCCGCCGGGGGGGAGAGCGGGGGTCGTCTATCCACGATCCGGCTCGGGGGGGAGGAGCCGGACCGGGTTAGCACGGTCGCGAACGATCCGTGACTTCAATGGTGTACCCGAGCGGCCAGAAACACAAACCCGCGCGCCGGCGAGTACGCCGAATGGCGGGGTGCTCAGGCGGGCCCTCTATCCTCGGTTCCCGTGGACACCACCGAGAACGCCGACGTCGCCGACCAGGGCGGGAACACTCCTCCGGGACCCGCGAACCGTTCCTCATCGGAAAGCGCCGAGCCCGCAGGCGGGTGGCGCCCGTACGGCGCGCCGCGCACCGCGGCCTTCTTCGATCTCGATAAAACGATCATTGCCAAGTCGAGCGCACTGGCCTTCAGCCGCCCCTTCTACCAAGGCGGCCTGATCAATCGTCGCGCCGTCCTGAAGAGCGCGTACGCCCAGTTCGTTTTCCTGCTCGGCGGCGCCGATCACGACCAGATGGAGAAGCTGCGCGCGTACCTCTCCACCCTCACCAAGGGCTGGAACGTGCAGCAGGTCCGCGAGATCGTCGCGGAGACCCTGCACAGCCTGATCGATCCGATCATCTACGACGAGGCGGCCTCGCTGATCGAGCAGCACCACGCCGCGGGCCGGGACGTGGTGATCGTCAGCAGCTCGGGCTCCGAAGTGGTCGAGCCGATCGGCGCGCTGCTCGGGGCCGACCACGTCATCGCCACCCGACTGAAGATCGAGGACGGCCGCTACACCGGCGAGATCGAGTACTACGCCTACGCCGAGAACAAGGCCGCCTCGATCCGCGAGCTGGCCGAGTCCGAGGGGTACGACCTCCCCAACTGCTATGCCTACAGCGACTCGTCGACCGATCTGCCGATGCTGGAGGCGGTCGGCCACCCGTCCGCGGTCAACCCCGATCGCGCCCTGCGCAAGGAGGCGCTGGCCCGCGAGTGGCCCGTGCTGGTCTTCAGCCGGCCGGTGGAACTGCGCCGGCGGCTGCCCGAATTCCACGCCCCCAGCCGGTCGGTGGTCGCAACGGTCGTGGTCGGCACCGCACTGCTGACCGCCGGCGTGCTCTGGTACGCGGCCCGAAGGCGCAGGTCCCAGGCGTGAGCCGGGCCTGACGGAGGTCGGCGGTCGGGTGGGCACCGCTCACCCGACCAGGCCGGACGTTTCGGCATACCGCCGAAACGGACAAAACGCAAAAGCTTCCCGTTTCGGGTTCCGCTTTCACCCAAAGCGCGATACAAAGGACTTAACGGCCCGCGAGACCCGGTCAGGACCCTACGAGGTCGCTCCGACAACGCAATTCAGGCCCACGGACCGAGTACGGATGACTGAGCACCCACATGCAGCCGACCCGCTGTCGGGCCGCCGCACCAGGTGAACGGGCAGGATCCCCGCCTGATGGGCACTTTCCGGTGCATGCTTGGTAACCCGGTATCCGTACCAGCGGCGGCACCCGGTTCGAACAGGTGCCGCCGCAACCCTGTGCTCCGCGGACCGCGACCTCCGGCCCGGTCCGCAGCCTCAGACCATCCCGCGTTGCATCGCCTCGCACACCGCGGTGCTCTCGCGCACCCCGAGCCGCAGCGCCGCACCGCAGTGCACGATCCAACGGGCCATGCCCTCCGGCGTGCCGCCCAGATAGCCCAACAGGGCCTGCCGGTAGGCGGCCGTGCCGAGTTCGGCGAAGCCGACCTCGGCGGGGCAGATCGCCTTGGGGTCCAGGCCCTCCGCGATCAGCACGATGCGCTGCGCGGCGCGGGCGATGACGCCGTTGTACGCGCCGAACGGCCGGAGCGCCAGCAGTTCGCCGTGCACCACCGCGGACACCACCAGCGCCGGGGTGCCGCCGGCCGCTCCCTCCGTCCGCCCGACCAGCAGCTGGGACAGCTGGTCCAGCCTGGCCGCGACCTCCGCGGCCGACGGGGCCGGCGGGAGCTCGACCGGCCCGGCACCTCCAGCACTGCTCGCACCTTCAGCACTGTCCGCGCCATCGGCACCCACGCCTTCGGCAGCCGCCAGCTCCGCCGGGAAGGCCGCACCGGCGAGTTCCCCGGCCTGACGCGGCCGACCGGCCGAAGGGGCGGCGTCGCCGACCGCCAGCAGGTGCAGCCGGGCCAGCACCTGCAGCGGGGAGTGCCGCCAGACGCTGAGCAGCTGGCCGGCCTCCGCTGAGATCCGCAGCGCGCCGCCGACCGTCCTGGCCTGCGGGTCCGCGCTGAAGTCACTGCGCCGGCGGACCTCCTCCAGCGGCCAGTCCGCGCCGTCCAGCGCGGCCGAGGCACGGGCGCCGCGGATGGCGGCCTCCGAGGTCACCTCGGGGGCGCGGCGGCGCATCACCCGGTGCCCGTAGAGGCGGTCCACGGCCTTGCGCACCTCAGCCACGGCTTCGGGCACCCCGGGGAGATCGGCCAGCGGGGCGAGGGGATCAGTTCCAGTGCTCACCTACCCGAGAGTAATGACTCACCCGACCACCGCGACACAGCAACCCCGCCATCACCCGTTCGAGGCAATCCGACGCTCCTGTGTGTATTGCACCCCCACCCCCGGCTAGCATGACGCTATCGGTGACGATAACGATTTCCAACAGCCTTCCAGCCTGCGGTCGCGGCCCCAGCCCGCTGGAATGAGAGCCGGAGTCCCAGATGAAGATCGCCTTCGTCGGCAAGGGTGGCAGCGGGAAGACCACGCTGTCCGCACTGTTCATCCGCCACCTCGCCGCCGCCGGGCGCCCGGTCATCGCCGTCGACGCCGACATCAACCAACACCTCGGTCCAGCACTCGGACTGAGTGATGATCAGGCCGCCACCCTGCCTTCGCTCGGCGCGCACCTGCCGCAGATCAAGGAGTACCTGCGCGGCAGCAACCCGCTGATCGGATCGGCCGACGAGATGATCAAAACCACGCCGCCGGGCCGGGGTTCACGCCTGCTGCGGATCGTCGAGGAGAATCCGGTGTACGCGGCCTGCGCCCGGCCGATCGCCCTCGACGACGGATCCGTCCGGCTGTTGGCCACCGGGGCGTTCACCGAGGAGGACCTCGGGGTCGCCTGCTACCACTCCAAGGTCGGCGCGGTGGAGCTCCTGCTCAACCACCTCCTCGACGGCCGGGACGAGTACGTCGTGACGGACATGACCGCCGGGTCCGACTCGTTCGCCTCCGGCCTGTTCACCCGCTTCGACGTCACCTTCCTGATCGCCGAGCCCACCCGCAAGGGCATCTCGGTGTACCGCCAGTACCGGGAGTACGCGCGGGACTTCGGCGTCCGGCTGCACGTCGTGGGCAACAAGGTGCAGAGCCAGGAGGACCTGGCCTACCTGCGGCGCGAGGTCGGCGACGACCTGCTCGCCGCCTTCGGGCAGTCCGACTGGGTCCGGCGGCTGGAGCGCGGCGACGAGCCCGCCCTGCGGAGCCTGGAGCCGGCCAACCGCGAGGTGCTGGACCGGCTCAGGGTCGAGGCGCAGGCCGCCTACGATCTGCGCGATCCGCGGCAATACACCGCCCAGGCCGTGCAGTTCCACCTCCGCAACGCCGAGAGCTGGGGCAATGCCAAGGTCGGCATCGACCTGGCCACGCAGGTGGACGAGGAGTTCGTGCTGTCCGCACCCGGGCTCGGCGCGAGCGCCACAGCGCACGCCTGACCACCCGAGCGGTCCTACCGGCCGGCGGCGTCCCCGATCGAGGGGACGCCGCCGGCCGTCGTACGCGCCCTTCCCGGCCGCGGAGTTCCCAACCAGTTCGCTCACCACTCATAGGAGTGAAAGCCGGAGCCCGACCTTCCGTTCAGTTGTACGCTGTGCAAAGGTTTCATTACTCTCAGTTTACCGATTCTTGATGGTCGCGGGCCGCCCACGGAGACTCACACCGCTGCGCCCGAGCCATCCCGCCGTACCGTCGCGACCCACGACAGCCACTCCGACCTCGAGCAGCACGCCGGACCTGACTGCGTTCGTTCCCCCGGACAGACGGGAAGACCATGACCCTTGGCATCTCCGGTGCTCCGACCCCTTCGGACACCACCGATCACGCACCGCCCCCCGGCCCCGTTCGCCCGACCCCGGACAGCTCCCGCCTCGGGCTGCTCCTACGGGATCTGCCGGCCTCCCTCGCGGTCTTCCTGATCGCCGTCCCGTTCTCGCTCGGCATCGCGCTGGCCACCGGTGCTCCACTCACCGCCGGCCTGGTGTCCGCCGCCGTGGGCGGGCTGGTGGTCGGCCTGCTGGGCGGGACGCCGCTCCAGGTGAGCGGGCCCTCGGCCGCGCTCACCGTGATCACCGCCGGCCTGATCGCGCAGTACGGCTGGCAGGTCGCCTGCGCCGTGACCGTCGCCGCCGGTCTGCTCCAACTCCTGCTCGGGGTGGCCCGGGTCGCCCGGGCCGCGCTGGCGGTCTCCCCCGCGATCGTGCACGGGATGCTGGCCGGGGTCGGCCTGACCATCGCGCTCGCCCAGCTGCACGTCGTCCTCGGCGGTTCCCCGCAGAGCTCCGCGCTGGCCAACCTCACCGCACTGCCCGGCCAGTTGGCGGGCCCCCATCTGCCCGCCCTCGCGGTGGGCGCGGTGGCGATCGCCGTGCTGTTCGGCTGGCCGAGGCTGGGCCGGCTCCCCGGCCGGTTCGGGCGGGCGGGCACCCGGCTGTCCAGGATCCCGGCCGCGCTGATCGCCGTCGCCGCCGCCACCGCCCTGTCGATCGTCGCCAGCCTGCGGCTCGCCCGGGTCGAACTGCCCGAATGGGACCACCACGCGCTCGCCTCGCTGCCGTCCGGCGCCCTACTGGCCCAGCAGTGGCCCGTACTGCTCGCCGCCGTCCTGACGGTCACCGCGGTGGCCAGCGTGGAGTCCCTGCTGTCCGCGGTCGCGGTCGACCGGATGTCGCACAGCACCGGCGACCTCAACCGCGAGCTGCGCGGCCAGGGCGCGGCCAACCTGGTGTCCGGCCTGCTCGGCGGTCTGCCGGTGGCCGGCGGAGCGGTGCGCAGCACCGCGAACGTCCAGGCCGGGGCCGCCACCCGGATGTCCTCCGTCCTGCACGGCTGCTGGGTCCTGCTGGCCGCGGTGGCGCTGACCGGCGGCCTGCGCCGGATCCCGCTGGCGGCGCTGGCCGCGCTGGTGCTGGTGGTGGGCGTCCAGATGGTCAGCTTCGCGCACATCCGCCGGGTGCACCGGCACCGGGAGTTCCCGGCCTACCTGGCCACGGTGCTCGGCGTGGTCCTGCTGGGCGTGCCGCTCGGCGTCGCGCTCGGCGGCTCGGTGGCCATGCTGCTCGCGCTGTACCGGCTGACCAGGGCGCACGTCGACGTGCTCGTGGACGCCGACGGGGCGTACGCGGTGCACACCCACGGCCCGCTGACCTTCGCGGCCGTGCCCAAGCTCAGCCGATCGCTGGCCGGCATCCCGGCCGGCGCGCAGGTCACCCTGCGCCACGACGGCTCCTTCCTTGACCATGCCGCCTACGAGGCGTTGCACACCTGGCGGGCCGGCCACCAGGCGACCGGCGGGCGCGTGTCGATACTGACGGAGCGCCAGGACGGCGAAATCCTCGACCCCGACGGCACCGTGCGCTCCGGAAGCTCCACCGGCCAGCACCGCTGCCGGGCCTGGACCCCTTGGGTCGGCCACCACTGCATCGAGCAGGGCGCGGGTGATCCGCAGGGTCGACTGCTGGACGGGGTTCGCGGCTTCCAGCAGCACACCGCGCCGCTGGTCCGCCAGGAGCTCGCCCGGCTGGCCCGGGACGGCCAGACGCCCTCCGAGCTCTTCCTGACCTGTGCCGACTCCCGCATGGTGACCAGCATGATCACCAACAGCGGTCCGGGCGACCTCTTCACCGTGCGCAACGTCGGCAACCTGGTGCCCGCCCCGCACGAGCCCGGCGCCGCCGACGACTCGGTGGCGGCGGCCGTGCAGTACGCGGTGGAGGTGCTGGAGGTCGGCAGCATCACGGTGTGCGGCCACTCCGGGTGCGGGGCGATGAAGGCCCTGCTGGACGGCGTGCACGAGCAGCCCGGCCCGCCCACGGCGCTGACCCGCTGGCTGCGCAACGGGCGCGGCTCGCTCGCCCGACTCCGCCGGATCCCGGCCGAGTTCGAGGGGCGCCCGGTCGCCGATGTGATCGAGCAGCTCTGCATCACCAATGTGGTGCAGCAGTTGGACCAGCTGCTGGCCAACCCGGCGGTCGAGCGCCGGGTGGCCGACGGCACCCTGCGGCTGGTCGGGATGTACTTCGACTTCGCCACCGCGCAGGCGTACGTGCTGGATCGGGAGAGCGGCCGGTTCTCCCCGGTGTCGGCGGATCGGACGGGGCGGCCCGGCGCCGGTGACGGCCGCGAGGGCCAGGAGCTGGCCGCCTAGGCCGATCCGTCCCGGGCCGGCGGCACCAATCATCAACCACCGGCCACCGGCCGCGGTCGGGAGGGAGACCTGACCGCGGCCGGTGCCGCCCGGCTCAGGAGGTGAGGCCGGTCAGCCGGTTGGCCAGGTCGGCGGGGGTGACATAGCCGGACCACCGACCGTCCGCGAAGAGTCTCACTCCCGCGTCCTGATAACACTGGTCGACCAGTTGGGAGCAGATCATGTGTCTGGTCGAGGCCACATAGCCCTTGATGAGCGGGCCGACGGGCAGGTGGAAGCGGTGGGCGGCGAGCGCCGCGTAGTCGGCGAAGCTGTACGGGACGCCCAGGTAGCCACGGGCAGCGGCGACGATCGCCCCGCGCTGCTCGCCGGTCAGCGGGATGATGCCGGTGGACCAGAGCTGCGGATGGTCCCGGTAGGCCGAGAGCGGGAGCAGTTCGGCTCCCCCGGGCTGCGCCTCGACCAGGTGGTCGTCGTCGACGAGGACGAAGGCGTGCTCGAAGTCGGCGAACCCGTCGCCGTTGAGCCACTGGCCGATCCGGATCAGCCGACCGACTCCGCCGTCCATGCGGACCACCGCGAAGTCGCCGGGGAGGGGAAGGGGAGGGAGTGCAGGTGTTTCGGGCATGGCTCGACCCCCGAAGGAAGGAGGGGTGCGCTGACATGCGAGCCGCGCCCACACCGGCGGGCCCGCTCCGCTCCGCGAAGGTCCTGACCACCTCTGGAGGTACCGTCAGTGGAGTACCGGACGGGAGCGCCGTCAAGGCCTCCGGCAGACTGTGGGTCTGATCGGATCCCGGATCCGACCGGGGTGGCACCGCTGCCTGCCGCGCCGACCCGGCGCCACGCCGCTCCCGCACCAGAGGTCTACACCAATTCTCGGGAGCCTCTTGTCAACACGCATGTTCTCCTGGTGAGCTGTGCGCTGGGACACAAGGGACAATCCCTGCGCACGGGATCACCCCGAAGAAGAGAACTCGATGAGGAGTACGCGTTGAGCAACGAGAGTCTGGCGAACCTGCTCAAGGAGGACCGCCGGTTCGCGCCGCCGGCGGAGCTCGCCGCGGCCGCGAACGTGACCGCCGCCGCG
>NZ_JBFAQT010000023.1:0-98823 GCF_040678895.1 Kitasatospora sp. NPDC049258 | reverse complement strand
TGACCGCCGCGATCTGGCACAACGACCACACCGGACAGCCCGTCATGCGTTCCCTCACCGCCTACGACCACTAACCCTTGGCATCAGTCATCTAGTGACTTCATGGCGTTTCTCAACACCTACGGCACCGGGGTCATCTCCGGCGAGCTCGTTGTCTTCCACCCGCGCGGTACAAGCCCGCTGTTGGAGCGCATGCGCAAGACCAATGAGGTCGTCGCTGAGCGCCGAGCCAGGGCCCTCAGCAGCGGCGACTCCGAGCACGTCCCGTACCCCTTCCACCCCGGATCCGGTGGGCTCATCTCGTGGGGATACGACTACAGCGGCGATGAGCATTTCTTCCTGCCCTGCGACCCTGACCCGAACCGATGGCGGATCGTCACGATGGCCCACGAAGAGGGCTGCCAGACCTTCGACGGCCCGTTCTCCAGCTTTGCCCTCTCGTTCGTCCGACGGCTGCTCGACATCGACCGGTACCACGGGCTTGAGCTGGAGGTCCTGGAGTTCCTGGAGCCGGAGGACCTGGAGGAACTGGCTGCCACCGGGGAGATTGGCCCAGTGCGACCGAGCTTCGAGCCGGCCTGACCCGCGCGAACCGACACGCCGAACCGCCCAGGGTTCCGTTCCACCGGCGTTCCCGGGCGTCCCACCGATCGAACCGGTGACCTGGGCGCCTGTGGCTTGACAGCTCGGCGCGGCCCGCGTTGTCGACGGTCGCGTAGTTGCGAAAATCCCCAAGCTGTCGTCCCGTCTGTGCCCAGGGGCCAGCGTGCCTGAAGGTGGCCCGAACTACCGCCCTGAGCGGAGGCCATGCGAATTCGCATGACAGTTGCGAGCTGGCTCCTCGATCATTGGTCGATGACCATGGGACCGGACCTTCTCAGTCTGAGCATCGTGTGCCCACCGCCCGACGAGGATGGCGTGGAGGTCCGCCCGATCGTCAATGGCCGGGATCTTCTGGCCGAGGTGGTCCCCGGTGGCGTGGGAGGCTCCCGGTACCTGGGAGTAGGCCCTCGGTATCTGTTGGGCCAGGACCGGCCGTTGCATGCCGCGGCGACGCCCCACGAGGTTCGTCTCGCTTGGTCCGGGTGCGGGGTGGAGGAATGCTGTGGCGCCCTGTACGTGACCGTCAGGCGCGACGGGGAGCTTGTTGTGTGGGCGGGCTGGCGCGACCTGGCCAATCAGGACTTCGACCTGCCGGAGCTTCGGTTCACCGCAGGTCAGTACGAGGCCGAGGTCCTGCGAGCCGAAGAGGACCGTAGTTGGGAGTGGCCGGCGGGAGCGGTTGCGCGGCTGCTTGAGGCGGGGCTGAGACAACGCGGGGACTTGCTCGTTCGGTGGGAGTGCGAGTTGGAAGGCGTCTGGGCCTCCCGCAAGGAACCCGATCGAATCCACGTCGTCCTGAGGCATCCTCCTCGCCGGGCCGATACAGATCTGCCCTGGCTGCAGTTCGGGATGACTCTCCCGATCTCCGCGGACGCCCCGTCGGACCAGGTCGAACGCCTTGAGACGCGGCTGACTGCAGACGATCCCCGTGCCACCGCCGAGGTCTGGGGAGGTTCGCATGATGCCGAACAACTGGGCTACCCGTGGCCGCCGGTCGACCCCTTCTCCATGTGAATCGCAGGGAGAGGCGGGGATGGGCCTTCCCCTGCCGACGGGCATCCACTCGTAACCGCCATCTTCATGGGGAAGCGTGACGGTGCGGGTGGGGAGTTACGTGAAGCTGATCATGCAGATCGTGGGGAAGAGCGTGACCGCTGACAGACGGGTCCTGGCAACGGCAGCCGGTCAGGAATTCGCGTGTCCTCTGGGTGAGGCCGTGCGAGCATCGGCGGGTGATCGACGATGAGGAGCTGTCTGTCGCCGACCTGATCGGGAAGCGGCTGCTGAAGGTGACCACGGCTTGGCATCACTACGCTGCTGACGATCCGACGTTGGTGCACCTGTGGCTTCACCTGGAGAGTCTGGGCCCGGTGCTGTTCCACACACCCTCCACCGGCGTGTCTGTGCGAGCCGATCAGCCGCACGGACCGTACTCGATGGAGGAGCACGGAAGCGTCTCGGTGATCGACGATTCGCCGGACGTTCCGGTGACCCAGTTCGTCGGACAGACGATCCGGTCGGTTCGGCAGATCGGCTACAACGACGGCCGTGTCAGCTTCACGGCCGGCCTCACGCTCCTGTTCCCCAGCGGCAGCGTCCGCCTGCTCGGTCTCGTGGACGACCTCCTCATCGCCCACGACAAGCATCTGGGCGCTGTCGAGGCTCACCTGAACGAGGATGTGACCCTCGCGCGGGTGGTGCAGACCTCCGGGGGCTGCCCGTCGCAGTGGGACGCCTGGACGACCACGGGTCAGTACCTGTACCTGCGGTACCGGCACGGCGAGGGGACCATCGAGCAGCATCCGAGCGAGGACGTCGACACCTGGGACGGCGAGGAGTCGAGGCTCTGGACCAGCTGGGACGACGGAACCGACGGCGGCTGGATCGAGCTCACCGATTTCCTCGCCACGGCTGGTCTGCAGCTGGCCCCGGACGCCGCGGTCCACACCACACCGCCGATCGACCCGAAGGCCTGAGAACGATGGTGACGCACCCCAGCCGCGACTACGCGATCACCGCGATGTACTCCGCGGCAGACGACGCCTGGTACCTGGAACTGGACCTCGTCCGGGAGCAACGGGCCGTGGTGACCGCTGTCATCCCCGACGAGGACCCGGCCCGCGAGCCGACGGTGCGCCATCGAAGACGCCGACTGTCCCGACGTCCTCGCTGAGCTGCGCGTCGCTGTCCCCGAGGCCGATCTCCCTGCTGTTCTTGCGGCCGCGTCTGTGACGAGGCGCTCTCACCCAACGTCACGCCACAGGGCCGGGGCCCCCGAGAACGATGAGGGCACAGTGCTGGGAACGTCTGGCGCTTCGGCGAGGCTCGGGCCGGAGGATCCGGTGGAGCACCACAGCTCCATGCCGCTCACGTACGACCCGCCGGACGGCTGGTGACCCACGGCCCGCCGGAGGGGCGTCGGACGCCGACGGTGCCCTCCTCGCCGGTGGGCGGGGCCTTTGGGAAGCAGAGGAGGCCGCGGGTGCCTTCGACGAAGGCGGCGCCGTCGCCGGCAGGTCGTGGTCGACGATGTGGGAGACCGGCCCGGCCAGCACCGCGCCGATGACGCCGACCGCCGGGGAGGTCGCCGGGCCGACGACGGCGACCTTCATCTCGTGCGGCTGGGGCGCGTGGAAGGCGCTGAGGTACGCCGGCCCCATGCCGGGCACATCAGCAGCGGCGTCACCAGATGCGTGGCGACGTGCGCGCGAAGGCTGCGCCGGCGGTCGGTGGCGGGCGCGGTCGGGGCGGCCGGGGATGCGTTCATGGTGTTCGGTCGACGGCGGTGGATGAATCGGCGGCGGCCGGGCACACGAGGCGCATGACAACAGGGGGAAGACACCTGGTCCGGCGGATCGCGCCGCCACTGCTCGCCCAGACGGTCCTGATGGTGCTGGTCGGGCTCGCACTCACCCACCCGCCGCTGCACCTGTGGCGCCCGGGGGAGAACGCGGTGACCGACCGGCTGGCCGCGAGCCGCGTGCCCGCTCTCGACACCGTCACCTGGTGGTTCTCCACCCTGGCGAGCACGGCGGCCGTGGTGGCCCTGGCGAGTGTCGCGGTGCTGGCGCTGCTGGTGGAGACGCGGGGCCGGCGGTGGCGGGAAGCGGCGTTCCTGGGCGGCGCGGTCGCCGCCCAGGCCGCCGTGTTCCTGGTGGTCACCCTGTGCGTGGAGCGGCCCCGGCCGACCGCGTTGCGGCTCGACGCCGCGCCGCCCACCTCCAGCTTCCCGTCCGGCCACGTCGGCGCGGCGGTCGCGCTCTACGGCGGGATCGCGGTCCTCGCCGTGCTGCGCCTGCGAGGGCCGCTGCGGCTTCCGCTCGCCGCCCTGGCCGGGCTGGTGCCGGTGCTGGTGGCGATTAGCCGGCTCTACCGGGGCATGCACCATCCGACCGATGTGCTGGCCGGGTCGGTGAACGGCTGCGCCGCCCTCTGGATCATGTGGCGGGCCTTCCTGGCCGAGCGGGGCCGAGCCACGGAGGCCGCCCCTCATCGAGCCCCGCAGGCCGGCCGCGCGGTCGTGGTGTTCAACCCCGTGCTGACCGACGCCCCCACCCTGGAGCGGATCGACCAGGTCCTCGCCGACTTCGGTTGGGGAGCGCCGACCCGCGCCCCGACCAGCGTCGACGACCCCGGTCGGGGCGCGGCGGCGAGCGCCGTCGAGGAGGGCGCCGCGCTGGTGGTGGCCTGCGGCGGCGACGGCACGGTGACGGCGTGCGCGCACGCCCTCGCCGGTACGGACACCGCGCTCGCGGTGGTCCCCTGCGGCACCGGGAACCTGCTGGCCCGCAACCTGGGCCTGCCGTCGGACCCGGCGCGGGCGCTGGCGACCGCCCTGGAAGGCCCGCCCCGCCGGATCGACCTCGCGCTGGCGGACGGGGACGGCATCACCGCCACCGTGGTCAGCGCCATGGCGGGGATCGGCCTCGACGCCGCGACGATGGCCGACACCAGCCGCAGCGCCAAGGACCGCTACGGGTGGCCGGCCTACCTGCCGCCGCTGCTCCGGCACCTGCGGGACCGGCGGATGCGGCTCACCGTCACGCTGGACGAGGCACCGCCGATCCACCGCCGGGCCGCCATGGCGGTGATCGGCAACGTCGGCGCGCTCCAGGGCGGCATCCGGTTGCTGCCCGAGGCCAGGCCGGACGACGGCGTGCTCGACCTCGTCCTCGTCCACCCCCGCGGCCTGACCGGCTGGCCGGAAGCGGCGGCGCGGCTGGCCACCGGGCGGCTCGGCCACGTGCCCGCGGGCGGGGCGCCGGGTGGGGCGGCCCCCTTCGAGCACTTCCGGGCGCGCCGGATCACCCTCACCGCCGACCGGGACCAGCCCCGGGAGCTCGACGGCGAGTCGCTGCCCGCCGGCCGGACCTTGAGGCTCGCCGTGCGGCCGGCCGCCCTGCTGGTGTACGCGCCGCCGGGCGCCGGACCCGACGGGGTGGGCACCGAGCCCGTCCCGGCCGTGCGGGGGCTGTGATGGGTACGGCGACCAGGGTCGGCCGGCGCGGTGGGAAGCGGCCGGAGCTCGCCGGCGACGAGGCCGTCACGGCGCTGCGCGCGTACGGGCGGTGGCAGCTGCTCCGCGATGCCTTCCTGCGCTTCCGCTACGCGGACGGCTTCAGCCATGCACGGGCCCTCGCCTTCCAGACGGTGCTGGCGCTGGTCCCGTTCGCGATCGCGGTGGTCGGTCTCTCGTCCGTGCTGCACACGCAGTGGCTCGGCCGGGTCACCGAGCTGACCATCGAACGGCTCACCGCGGGCCCGAGCTCCGAGCTGGTCGGACAGGTGCTGCGGCGCAGCCGGGAGCGGGCGGGGGAGGGCGGCAGTGTCGCGCTGTGGGGCGGCGCGGTGTTCTCCCTCGTCAACGTCGCCACCGCGATGTGCCAGATCGAGCGCGGGGCCAACCGGATCTACGGCATCGAGCGGGACCGGCCGTTCCACCGGAAGTACGCGCGCGGGCTGCTGATGGCGCTGATGGCGGGGCTGCCGCTCGGCCTCGGGTTCGTCGTCCTGGTGGCCGGCGGGGAGATCGCCGCCTCGGTCGCCGAGGTCGGCGGCCCTGGCGGGCACCGGGAGGCGCTGGTCTGGGCGGTGCTGCGCTGGCCGGTCGGTGCCGTGCTCGCGCTGCTCTCCGCGAGCGTGATCTTCCATCGGGCGCCGCGCCGGGAACAGCCCGGCTACACCTGGCTCGCGTTCGGCGCGGCCGTGTACCTCGTGCTGTGGGTCGGGCTGACCGCGCTCCTGGGGGCGTACCTGCGGTTGAGCAACTCCATCGACGCGGTGTACGGGCCGCTCAGCGTGTTCATCTCGCTGCTGATGTGGGCCTACCTCACCGCGATCGCGCTGTTCCTCGGTATCGCCTTCGCCGCCCAGCTGGAGGCCGACCGGTCGGGGGTCGAGGAACCCGTGCTGCCCGATCCCGAGGATGACCCGGCGGCTCGCGGGTAGCCGAGGCGAAATGACACCCGACCCGATACCACCCGACCCGATACCACCCGACCTGCTACCACCCGACCGCGCCCGCCCCGCCGTGCTGCGCCGGCTCGCCCGGCACCGCGCCGACCGGCGGTTCGGCCGCCGCCTGCTCGCCGCCGTCCTCGCGTTCGCGGTGGCGGCCGTGCCGGCCGCCGTCCTGCTGGTGCTGATCGAGGCCGGCTGGGAGCCGCTGCGCGAGCTGGACGCGGGTGCGGCGGTGCGGCTCAACGAAGCGGTGCGGGACCACCCGCTGGTCCTGGCGGTGGTGCGGATCCTGACCGACCACCTCTGGGATCCGGTGACGATGCGTCTGCTGGTCGCGGCCACCGTCTGCTGGCTGCTCGCCCGGCGGGCGTGGCGGCTGGCGCTCTGGGCGGCCCTCACCGAGCTGGCCGCCGGGGCGACCGGCCTGCTGATCAAGGTCACGGTGGCCCGGGTCCGGCCCGCGCTGCCCGAGCCGGTCGCGCACGCGCCCGGCTTCTCGTTCCCGTCCGGGCATGCCATGACCGCCATGACCTCGTGCGCGATCCTGCTGCTCGTGCTGCTGCCCGTGGTGCCGCGCCGGGGTCGACCGGTCGCCTGGGCGCTGGCCGCGCTGACCGTGTTCGGGACAGGCCTGACCCGGATCGCGCTCGGCGTGCACTGGGTCAGCGATGTGCTGGGCGGCTGGCTGCTGGGGCTCGCCCTGGTGGCCTCCACCGCCTGGGCGTTCGAGGCCTGGCGCCGGGAGAGCGGGCTGCGGACGCCGGCGCTGCCCGAGGGGCTGGAGCCCGAACTCGCCCCGGGGAACAGCCGGACGTAGGGCGCCCGCACGCGTCGGCGGTCGGCCGGCAGCAAGCGGAGCGGGCCGCCACCGGTGTCGGTGGCGGCCCGCTCCGGGTGTCGCGGGGCCGGGTCAGATGACGGGGCCGCCGTAGAACGGGCCGTAGTAGCCGGTGTACCGCTCCTGGTAGCCGGTGTCCGTGCCGTGCCGGTCCCAGTCGAACTCGGGGCTGCCCTTGATCTCGTCCTTGGTGCGGTCGACGTAGACCTTCTTCTCCTCCTGTTCGACCCGCACCACGGTGCCGGCGGGGAGCAGGACGTGCTTGCCGAAGATCCACGGCCCGGTGTCCACCACCAGGTACCGCGCGCCGACCTCCTCGGACAGCTTGTCGACCTTGCCGATGGGACCGTCCGTGGCTTCCACGTGGAAGCCGATCAGGTCGGTGCCGGAGACGTGGCCGGACGTGCTGCGGAAGTCCCAGATCTCGATGCCGCTCATCGCGTCTCCTTCGCGTTGCGGCGTCCGCCGGGCCGATCCCGACGTGACGCGGTGTCGGCCCCCGCCTGCCCCGGACCGGGCGGCCCACACCTCCCCGACACGGACGCATGCGGAGGGAGGGAGCGGGCAGGCGCGGCGAGTTCCCCCTCCCGCCACCGATCCGCGCCCCGAACGGAGCCCATGCTGATGAAGGTCTCGGACTACATCCTCGAACGACTGCGCCAGTGGGAGGTCGAGCAGGTCTTCGGCTACCCGGGCGACGGCATCAACGGCCTGCTCGCCGCCTGGGGGCGGGCCGAGAACGAGCCGCAGTTCGTCCAGGCCCGGCACGAGGAGATGGCCGCGCTCGCGGCGGTCGGCTACGCCAAGTTCTCCGGCCGCACCGGGGTGTGCGCCGCCACCTGCGGACCGGGTGCGATCCACCTGCTGAACGGCCTGTACGACGCCAAGCTCGACCACGTCCCGGTGGTGGCGATCGTCGGGCAGACCGACCGCGGCGCGATGGGCGGCTTCTACCACCAGGAGGTCGACCTGCTCGCGCTCTACCGGGACGTCGCCTCGGCGTACTGCGAGATGGTCACCGTCCCCGAGCAACTGCCGAACGTGCTGGACCGCGCGATGCGGATCGCCGCCACCAGCCGCACGGTGACGGCGCTGATCGTCCCCGCCGACGTGCAGGAACTCGACTACGAGCCGCCCGCGCACGCCCTCAGGACGGTGCCCTCCAGCCTCGGCGTCGGCCACTACGCCCCCGTCCCCGCGGACGAGGACCTGGCGCGCTGCGCCGAGATCCTGAACGCGGGGGAGAGGATCGCTGTCCTGGTCGGCCAGGGCGCCCGCGGCGCCCGCCCCGAGGTCGAGCAACTGGCCGAGGTCCTGGGCGCGGGCGTGGCCAAGGCCCTGCTGGGCAAGGACGTGCTGCCCGACACCCTGCCGTACGTCACCGGGTCGATCGGCCTGCTGGGCACCCGTCCGTCGTACGAGCTGATGCGCGACTGCGACACCCTGCTGGTGGTCGGCTCCAGCTTCCCGTACAGCCGGTTCCTGCCGGAGTTCGGGCAGGCCCGTGCCGTGCAGATCGACGTCGACCCGGCGATGGTGGGGCTGCGGTACCCGTTCGAGGTCAACCTGGTGGGCGACGCCGCCGAGACCCTCAAGCGCCTGCTGCCGTTGCTGGAGCCGAAGGAGGACCGCTCCTGGCGCAGGACCGTGGAGGAGAACGCCACCCGGTGGTGGGAGGTGATGGGGCGCCGGGCCGCCGTCCGGGCCGACCCGCTCAACCCCGAACAGGTGGTGCACACGCTCGACGCACTGCTGCCCGACAACGCCATGATCGCCGCGGACTCCGGCTCCGCCGCCCACTGGTACGCCCGGCACCTGCGGATGCGCGGCTCCATGCGGGGCTCCCTGTCGGGCACGCTCGCCACCATGGGACCGGCTGTCCCGTACGTGATCGGGGCGAAGTTCGCCCACCCCGACCGTCCGGCCGTCGCCATCGTCGGCGACGGCGCGATGCAGATGAACGGCCTGGCCGAACTGATCACCGTCGCCAAGTACTACCGGCAGTGGGAGGACCCGCGGCTGGTCGTCGCCGTCCTCGACGACCAGGACCTCAACCAGGTCACCTGGGAGATGCGTGCCATGCAGGGCGCCCCGCGGTTCGAGCCGTCCCAGGCGCTGCCGGACGTGCGGTACGCCGACTTCGCCGTCCAACTCGGCCTCCACGGCGCCCGGGTGGAGCAGCCGGAGAACGTGGAGCAGGTCTGGCGGCAGGCCCTCGCCGCGGACCGCCCGTACGTCATCGACTTCCGCACCGACCCGGCCGTGTTGGCGATCCCGCCGCACGCCTCGCTCCAGCAGATCGCCGCGGCGGCCTCGGCGGTGATCCACGGCGACCGCGACCGCGGGGCGATGGTGAAGCAGGGCGTCAAGGCGAAGATCCAGGAACTCCTGCCGGGCAGCGGCAAGGAGTGACGGCGCGGGCCCACCGGCCGCCCGGCCGCGCCTGACGGGCACCGTGCGGGCCGGCGCGCTGGCCTATCCTGCTGGTGTACCGGTCGACGGTGGGCGAACTCCGGGGGCGCAACCCCCGGCGGTCGGGCACGGAGATGACGGCGACGACGGGCAGGAAGCGGGCAGTGTGAGCGGGGCGGAGCGAATCGGGCGGCGCGAGCTGGCCTTTCCCGGCGGCGGTGAGATGTCCCGCCGGATGCGTGAGCACCCGTGGGCGCAGACCCCGATGGGCGATCCCGGGACCTGGTCGGCCGGCCTGCGGACGGCCGTGCGGATCTGCCTCACCTCCCGCTTCCCGATGATCGTGTGGTGGGGCCCGGAGCTGCGCTTCCTCTACAACGACGCCTACATGCCGCTGCTGGGGACGAACCACCCCGCGACCGCGAAGCCCGGCGAGCAGGTCTGGAGCGAGATCTGGCACATCATCGGCCCGATGCTGGAGTCGGTGATGAACTCGGGAGAGGCCACCTGGTCGGAGGACCTGCTGCTGCCGCTGTCCCGGCACGGGTACCTGGAGGAGACCTACTGGACGTACTCCTACAGCCCGCTGCACGACGACGACGGCGCCGTGCGAGGGGTGTTCACCGCGGTCAGCGACACCACCGAACGCGTGATCGGCGAGCGGCAGTTGGCGGCGCTGCAGGACCTCGGCGCACAGGCGGGCCTGGCGCGGGACGCTGCCGAGGCCGGCCGCCTGGTCGCCCGCTCGCTCGGCCGGGCGGCGATGGACGTACCGTTCGCGGCCGTCTACCTGCGGCGCGACGGCGGTGACGACCTGGAGCTGGTGGCCACCAGCCCGGCCGACGCGCACCCGGCGGACCTGCCGGACTGGCCGCTCCAGGAGGTCCTGGCCGAGGCGCGGCCGGTCACGGTGACGGATCTGGCCGACCGGGCCCCCCGGCTGCCGTCCGGGGGGTGGCAGGCCCCCCCGACCCAGGCGGTGCTGCTGCCGCTGGCCGGCGAGACCGGTGGCCGGCCGATCGGGGTGATCGCCCTGGCGGCCAGCGCCGGGCGGGCGCTGGACGCCGCGTACCACTCCTTCCTCGCCCTGGTGGCCCGGCAGAGCGCCGCCCTGGTCAACGCCGCTCGCGCGTACCAGAACCAGCAGCGCCGGGCCGAGGAGCTGGCCGAACTCGACCGGGCGAAGACCACCTTCTTCTCCAACATCAGCCATGAGTTCCGGACCCCGCTCACGCTGATCGCCGGTCCGCTGGAGGAGCTGCGCTCCCGCCCGGACGGCACCGGCGCCGGGGGCAGCGAGCAGCTGGAGGTCATCCACCGCAACGCGCTCCGGCTGGGGAAACTGGTCAACACGCTGCTCGACTTCTCCCGGATCGAGGCGGGCCGGATGCAGGCCCGCTACGAGCCGGTGGACCTGGCCGCCGTCACGGCGGAGCTGGCCGGCGTGTTCCGCTCGGCCGTCGACCAGGCCGGGCTGGTCTTCGAGGTGGACTGCCGGCCGCTGCCCGAGCCGGTCCGGCTGGACCGGGCGATGTGGGAGAAGGTGGTGCTCAACCTGCTGAGCAACGCCCTGAAGTTCACCTTCACGGGGAGCATCCGGGTGTCGGTCCGCGCCGAGGGGCAGGAGGCGGTGGTCCGGGTCACGGACACCGGTATCGGCGTGGCCGCCGAGGAGATGCCCCGGCTGTTCGAGCGGTTCCACCGGATCGAGAGCGCCCGGTCCCGCTCCGGCGAGGGGAGCGGGATCGGCCTGGCGCTGGTCCAGGAGCTGGTCGCGCTGCACGGGGGGAGCATCGGCGCCCGCAGCCGGGAGGGCGAGGGCACCGAGTTCACCGTCCGGCTGCCGACCGGCACCGCCCACCTGCCCGCCCACTCCCTGGCGCCGGCCGGCGAGCCGCGCGGGGTGCCGGCCGCCGCCGAGCCCTTCGTCCAGGAGGCGCTGCGCTGGCTGCCGCAGGGCGACGGGGACGAGGCGTCGGCCGCGCTCCCGTCGCCCGTGCGGGCGCAGGCAACGCCGTACCGGACCGGTGGTGGCCCGTCCGCGCCGGTCCGGGTCCTGATCGCGGACGACAACGCGGACATGCGCGACTACCTCACCCGGCTGCTGACCTCCGCCGGGTACCTGGTGAGCTCGGCCGCCGACGGTCTCGCCGCCCTGGAGGCGGTCCGCCGGGACACCCCCGACCTGCTGGTCAGCGATGTGATGATGCCGCGTCTGGATGGCCTGCAACTGGTCGCCGCGCTCCGCGGCGACCCGAGCACCGCCGCGGTGCCGGTGCTCCTGCTGTCGGCACGGGCCGGGCAGGAGGCGTCCATCGAGGGGCTGGACGCGGGTGCCGACGACTATCTGGTCAAGCCGTTCTCCGCCGCCGACCTGCTCGCCCGGGTCCGGGCGAACGTCGAACTCGCCCGGCTGCGCAGCCACCACGCCTCCTGGCGGACCGCGTTGATCGACTCGCTCCAGGAGGCGTTCCTGGTCGTCGACGACCAGGGGGCCGTGGTCGAGACCAACGCGGCGTTCACCGACATCCTGGGTTACGGGCCGGAAGGGCTGCCCTACCCGGTGCCGCACCCGTGGTGGCCCGACCGCGCGCGCCACCCGCAGGCCCACCGGCAGGCCCGCGAGGCGTTCACCGGCCTCACCGACCCCGCCGAGGGCGCCCGCGTCACCCCCGTCACGCACCGCGACGGGCACCGGCTCTGGGTCGCGGCCACCTTCAACCGGGTGCAGGAGCAGCAGGGCCGTGAGCTCACCGTCGGCACGTTCCGGGACGTCAGCGCGGAGCACTACGCGCTCCAGCGCGACACCGCGGTGGCAGCGTTGAGCGTCCGGCTCGCCGAGGCCGCCGGGGTCGACCACGCGATCCGGGGCGCGCTGGAGCAGTTCCGGGCACTCTGGCAGGCCCGCCAGGTGCTGGCGGTCACCTTCCCGGAGGCCGGCGAGCCGACCGTGGCCGCCGCCGGGGCCGGCGGCGCCGCGCCGCGATGGGACACCCTGCCGGCGGAGCACCGGGCCCGGTTGGAGACGCTGCGCCGCGGCCCGCTGCTGACCGCGATCTCCGAGCCGGGCGGGACCGCCGGGATCACCGTGGAACACCCCGGCGGCCTGCTCGCACTCCGGATCGAGCTCGGCGAGAACCGGCCGTTCGGCGCCGAGGACCGGACCCTGCTGACCCTGCTCGCCGGCCGGCTCGGCCAGGGCCTGCACCGGACCCACCAGATCGACCAGCACCGCGAGACCGCCCTGACCCTCCAGCGCGCCATCCTCGGCCCCTCCCGGCTGCCCGACGGCTTCGCCGTGCGCTACGAACCGGCCGGGCGCCCGCTGGAGGTCGGCGGCGACTGGTACGACACCGTCGCGCTACCGGACGGCCGGCTCGGCATCGTGGTCGGCGACTGCGTCGGCCGCGGGCTGCAGGCCGCCACCGTGATGGGCCAACTGCGCAGCGCCTGCCGGGCGTTGCTGCTCCAGGAGGCCGGGCCGGCGCGCACCCTGATGGCGCTGGACCGGTTCGCGGCGCTGATCCCGGCCGCGATGTGCACCACGGTGTTCTGCGGCGTCCTCGACCCGGCCGACGGCCGGCTGACCTATGCGAGTGCCGGCCACCCGCCCGGCATCCTGGCGCTGCCCGACGGATCGATCCGGCTGCTGGACGGCGGCCGGTCCGTGCCGCTCGCGGTCCGCCCCGGGCACCACCGCCCGGAGGCCGGCTGCACGGTGCCGGCCCGGGCGACCCTGATGCTGTACACCGACGGCCTGGTGGAGCGCCGGCGCCGGCCGCTGACCGAGGGCATCGTCCAGGCCGGCGGCGTCCTGGACGAGGGCCGCGAGCTGACCGTGGACGGGCTGGCGACCTCGGTGATGGCCCGGCTCGCGCCCCGCGACGGCTACGAGGACGACGTGGCCCTGCTGGTCTACCGCCACCCGGCGCCGCTGGACCTGACCTTCCCCGCCGACTCGGCCCAGCTGGCACCGGTACGCGGCGCGCTGCGCGACTGGCTGGGCCGCTGCGAACTGGACCACCCGGTGGCCCAGAACGTCCTGGTGGCCGCCGGCGAGGCGTGCGCCAACGCGATCGAGCACGGCCACCGCGACGCGCCGGGCCGGGCCGTGCGGCTGAGGGCCGCGGCGACGGCCGAACACCTGCGGCTGAGCGTCACGGACTCCGGCAGCTGGAAGCCGCCGCAGCCCGGCCGGGACCCCGGGCGTGGCCGCGGCCTGATCCTGATGCGGGCCCTGATGCAGCAGGTCACCGTCGAGCCCGGCGCGGCCGGCACCACAGTCGAGATGCACACGAGGATCGCCCGATGAAGACACCCCTCGCGCTGACCACGGCCGGCCGGCCCGACGGCACGGCCGTCGTGACCGCCGTCGGTGAGATCGACCTGAGCAACGTGGACGCCTTCACCGCCGCCCTCACCACGGCCCTGGCCGGCTCGCGCACCGTCGTCGTCGACCTGACCGCCGTCGAGTACCTCGACAGCGCGGGGCTGAACGTGCTGTTCAGCCACGCCCCGCGGGTGGAGGTGGTGGCCTCGGCGCTGCTCGGGCCGGTGCTCGCGATCTCCGGGCTGGCGGAACTCACCACGGTCCGCGGCGCGGACGGCGGGCCGCTCGCGGGGTAGCCGCCGCTCCGGTCCGGGACGGCGGCCCGGTGCACCGGGTCAGCCGATGGCGGCGAGGGCCCGGTCCACGTCCTCGTGGAGGTCGAAGAGCCGGTCGATGCCGGTGATCTCGAAGATCTGGGCCAGGTCCTTGCCGGCGCCCGCCACCGCGAACGGCGCCGAGGCGGCCAGGGCGTGCCGGTAGGCGAAGAGCAGGGCGGTGACCCCGATCGAGTCGCAGAAGAGCAGGCTCGACACCTCCAGCACGAGCGGGGTGGCGGCGTCCAGCGACAGCTTCTCGACCGTGCGGCACAGCCGTGGGGCGGTGTGGTAGTCCAGCTCGCCGGTCAGGCTCAGGACACTGGCCCCCGACGGATGGGTGTGGACGGCCAGGGCCAACACATAGTCGGGCACCGGTACTCCTGGGATCGCTGAGAAGGAGGGACGAGGGGTCGGGCCGCCGGTGTGGGGCCCGGCCGGCTCGTTCGGGCAGGTCAGTGCAGTCTCGCCGCGAGCAGGGCGATGTCGTCCGTCTTCGCCTTGCCGAAGCTGTCCAACAGCAGGTCGCACAGCTCGCCCAGCTCCTGCGGGGCGGCGGACAGGGCGCTGCCGAGCGCCGCCAGGCTGTCGTCCAGATCCTCCCCGGGCACCTCCACCAGGCCGTCGGTGAGCAGCAGCAGGGTGGAGCCGGCCGGGACGCGATGGCTGGCCGCCGGGGGGTGCGGCAGATTCAGCCCCAGCAGGATCCCGTGCTCGGTCAGATACCTGGTGGAGCCGTCGGGGTGGCGCAGCAGCGGGGGCAGGTGGCCGGCGTTGGCGACCTGGATGCGCCGTCCGCCCGGCTCCACCAGGACCAGGCAGACGGTGGCGGTCATCATCGGCCGCAGCCGGACCAGCAGCGAATCCAGCCGGTCGAGCAGGGTCTGCGGGTCGTGCCCCTCGATGGCGTAGGCGCGCAGCGCGTGCCGCAGCTCGCCCATCACCATGGCCGCCTTGAGTGAGTGTCCGGCCACGTCGCCGATCGCCAGCAGCAGGCCGGCCGGGGTCTCGATCGCCTCGTAGAAGTCGCCGCCGATCTCCGCGTGGTCGGCGGCCGGCTCGTACCGGACGGCGAGATCCACCCCGGCCACCTCGGGCAGCCGGTCCGGCAGGAAGGTGCGCTGCAGGGTGAGCACCAACGCGTGCTCCTCGCTGCGGCTGCGCATGGCCTCCAGGGCGAGCGCACAGGCCTGGCCGAGCTGGGAGAACAGCCCGCGGTCGTCGGGGCCGGCCAGCGCCAGGGCGTCCACGGCGAGGGCGACCGGCGGCCTGCCCTGCTTGGTGCGGGCGAGCAGCACCGCGACCTCGCCGGGGAAGAGGTCCGCCAGGCCGCCGTCGAGCCGGCCGGCCACGGCACGCCAGTCGGCGCCGGACAGGACGGCGGTCGCGGCCCCGGTCGCATCACCGAGCGCGTGGTCGGTCAGCTGGTCCAGCACGCCCGCCTCGGCGCGGCCCGGGCAGGCGGGGGCACCGGCATCGCCCGCCGTCGGGCCGGCCGCGACCGCCACGTGGACGGCCTGCCCGTCCGGGCCGAGCGCGAGCGCGACCGCGGGCGAGGCCATCAAGGTGGCGGCGCCGCCGGCCGCCGCCGAGGTGAACGCCTCCGCGCCGGTCACCTCGTACACCGCCAGTGTGGTGCGGTTGAGGGTGGCGACCCGTGCGGCCAGCCGCTCGGCCCGGCGGCGGGCGCGGGCGTAGCGCAGCGCGGCGGTGACGGTCGCCAGCAGCTCGGACGGGGCGATCGGCTCGGTGAGGTAGGCGTCCGCGCCGCGGTGCAGGCCCTGGGCGCGGTCGTCGACCTCGATCGCGGTGGCCGAGACGTGGATCACCGGGAGCGACGCGGTCCGCGGATCGGCCTTGATCCGCTCGCACACCTCGAACCCGCTCATGTCGGGCAACTGCACGTCCACGACCGCGAGTTCGGGCAGATCGGGGTCGCGGGCGGCGGCCAGCAGCGCGAGACCCTCGGTCCCGTCGGCGGCCTCCACCACGGTGTGGCCGGCCCGGACCAGCCAGCTGCGGACGACGTACCGGTTGGTGTCGTTGTCGTCCAGGACCAGGATGGTGGCGGCCGCGCCGTCGGTGATGGGGCCGGTGGTCACGCGCTGCCCCGTTCCGCGGAAGTCGCCGCGCCGCCACCTGGCCGGCGGCCCCGTGCGGGCGCCGCGAAGGCGGTGGCCAGCTGATGGGAGCTCAGCGCCGCCTTCTCCAGCACCGCGCGGGCGTGGGCCAGCCGGCCGTGCTCCAGCGTGCCGGTGCTCGCCGAGGTGATCACGATGACCGGGATGGCGCTCAGCTGGGGGTCGCCCGCCAGCTCGGCCAGGACCGCGTAGCCGTCCAGGTCGGGCATGTGCAGGTCGAGCAGTACGGCGTCCGGGCGCTCCCGGCGGACGGTCTCCACCGCCTGACCGCCCGCGGAGACCTCGACGATCCGCTCGGCCAGGCGGCCGAGCACGGGGCGGACGCTGGCACGGAACGCCTCGTCGTCGTCCACGGTGACCAGCACGGCCACCCGTCTGACCGGGGCGTCGGCGGGCGGCCCCGGCAGCGGCAACCGGACGGTGACCCGGGTGCCCTGCCCCGGGGTGCTGGCCAGCGCCAGGGTGCCCCCGAGCAGCCCGGTCAGCCGCCGGGCGTAGGGCAGCCCGAGACCGGTGCCGGGGCGGCCCCGCTGGTGCGGGCCGCGCACCTGGTAGAACTCCTCGAAGATCCGTTCCTGCTGGTCGGGCGGGATCCCGACACCGCTGTCCGACACGGTGAGCACCAGCTCCTCGCCGCGCTCACCCGCGGCCACCGCCACCTCCAGGGCCACGGTGCCCCGCTCGGTGAACTTGAGCGCGTTGGACAGCAGGTTGCGCAGGATCCGCGTGAGCATCACCTCGTCGCTGACCAGGGTCGGGGCCGCCTGCGGGTCGGCGATGGAGAGCACCACGCCCTCGCCGGTGCCCACCCCGCGCAGGATGCCCCGCAGTTCGCCGAGCAGCGCCCGCAGGTCGACCGGTGCCCAGGCCGGCTCCAGCCGCCCCGACTCCGCCTTGGCGACGTCCAGCAGCTCGTCGACGAGGGCGCGCAGGGTGTTGCCGGACGCCGAGATGAGCGCGATCTGCCGGCGCTGCTCGTCGTCGAGCCGGCCGGGATCGGTCTCCAGCAGGAGACCGGCCAGCCCGACCACCGAGTTGATCGGGGTGCGCAGTTCATGGCTGACGTTGGCCCAGAACCTGGTCTTCGCCTCGCTGGCCTCGCGCAACTGGCGGGACTTCTCGTCCAGTTCGGCGTAGAGGGCGACCACGCCCCGGTTGGTCTCCTCCAGTTCGGCGGACAGCTCGGTGTAGAGCGCGACCACCCCGCGGTTGGTCTCCTCCAACTCCTGGTTGAGCCGGTGCAGTTCCTCCCGCTGAGCGCGGGACTCCTCCAACGCCGCGATGAGATCCCTGGTCTGGGCCCGGGAGTCCTCGGAGACGCTGGACCCCGCGTGCGCGCTCAGCACCTCGCGTGCCCTTTCCGTCAGGCCGGCCACGACCGGGCCGGACAAAGGGAGTTGCTGCTCGACGATCACGTGTCCGGCCACCGGGCCGTCGTCCAGGTGCACCTGGACCAACCGGGCCGCCGCGCCGAGTGCCTCGGCGCCCGGCCCCGGGCCGCCCTGCCAGCGCAGGGTCACCAGCAGCACCGGGGTCTGCGCGTCGGTGACGGCGAACTCCACCGTCAGCGCGGCCGCGCCCAGGAGGTCGCGCCCCAGCTCGCTGAGCGCGGTGGCCAGCCGGACCTGGTCCTGCTTCTCGACGCCGAGCACCTCGGCCACCGACCGACCGCTGCGCCGCAAGGAGAAGGTGTCCTGCTCGGTGGCGACCGAGATGGTCATCAGATGGACGGCGCCCGCGCTGCCGGGGTCCCTCACCACGCTCCCTTCGCCACCAGCACGCCGGCGTCGTCGCGGCGCACGGCGGCCTCGCGCAGCAGCTGGGCGGCGGCCACCAGTGGGACGTGCCGGAGCAGCCCCGGCAGGGCGGCGGGCCGCCAGCGTTCGGTCAGCCCGTCCGAATGCATGATCACCGCGCTGTCCCTCGGGAGGTCCTGCGGGATCGTGTGCAGGGTCGGAAGGTGGTGGCCGACGATACCGGGGGCCGACGGCAGCGAACGCCGGGTGTCGGTGGCCGGGTCGAGCACGAAGGTGCTGACGTTCCCGACCCCGCAGAACAGCACCCGGCCGGCCGCAGGTTCGATCCGGGTCACCGCGACCGCGCCACCACGGCCTCCGCTCAGCGCGCGGTGGATGTCGGCGAGGACGGCGTCCGGGCGGGTGGCCGGGGAGCCGTGGAAGGCGGCGACCGCCGTCTGCGCGGCGCGGGCGGCCAACGGACCGTGGCCGAGGCCGTCGCAGAACATCAGCAACAGCGCGTCTGGATCCGGGCCGGTGCTCTCGACGCGGTGGACGGGCGCCGGGCGTGGGGGAGTCGGAAGCCCGACACCGGTCAGCGCGGCCCAGCTCAGCGGCGCGACGGTGCTCGGTGCCGAGCGGGCCGGCGCGGTGCGCTCCCCGTCCGCCGCGCCGTGGCCGGGGCCGGGCCCCGCCGCGGGCCGGGCCGCCCAGGCATCGCCGCAGACCTCCTCGCCGCTGATCGGCCGGGTCAGGCCGGCCACCACGGGCTCGCCCGCGGCCCGGGCCCGGCCCGCCGCCTCCTTGGCCCAGAACCGCGCCGCCAGCACCGTGCCCCGGCCGGGCAGCGAGTGCACGTCGAAGGTGTCGGCCAGCCGGGAGATCGCGCCGAGTCCGATGCCGAGCGTCCCGGCGGAGGACGTCCCGTCGGCCAGCGAGTGCGGCACATCGGCCATCCCGGGGCCCGAGTCGACCGTCACGAACTCCAGACCCGCATCGGTCTCGGTACGGATCACCCGCAGCAGCAGGGAGCCGTCGACCGCGTGGCGGCGCAGATTGGTCGCGGCCTCGCTCACCGCGAGGGCGACCTCGGCGGCCCGCTGGTCGCCGAGGCCGATCCGGCGGGCCAGCGCGGCGGCGGCGCCGCGGGCCGCCGCCGGCAGGGACTGCTCGTCCCGGAACCAGGCGACGTCCTCGGTCGCCGGTACGGCGGGCCTCATCGGGCCCACTTGGTGACGGACACCAGCGTCCCGCGGCCGACCTCGGTGTCCAGGACGAAGTCGTCCACCAGCCGGCGTGCGCCGCTGAGGCCCAGCCCCAGGCCGCTGCCCGAGGTCCAGCCGTCGGTCAGGGCCAGATCCAGGTCGGGGATGCCCGGCCCGTGGTCCTCGAAGACCGCCGTCACGCCGAGGCGGCTGTCGCGGCGCACCAGTCCGGTCCGCATCACCCCGCCGCCGCCGTACACCAGGGTGTTGCGGGCCAGTTCGCTCGCGGCCGTCACCAGTTTCGTCTGGTCGACCAGGGAGAGCTTGCAGCGCTGGGCCAGAGCGCGGACCAACTGCCGGGCGCGCACCACATCGTCGTTGGAGCGGACCGGGACGCTCTGCTGCTCACCCTCGGGTACGGGCGGCGGGGCGGTCACGGTCGGGCCGACCGTCGGCCGTCGGACGACCGGCCGAGCATCTCCAGGCCCTTCTCCAGACCGAGTGCGGTGCGAACGCCGCCGAGCGAGAGCCCGAGTTCGACCAGGGTGATCGCGACGGCCGGCCGCATGCCGACCACCACCGTCTCGGCGTCCAGCATGCGGGAGATGGCGGCGGTGGTGGCGAGCATGCGGCCGACGAAGGAGTCGACGATCTCCACCGCGGTGATGTCGATCACCACGCCGCGGGCGCTGGTGGCCAGGATCCGTGCCGCCAGGTCGTCCTGCAGGTCGAGCACGGTCTGATCCTCCAGATCGACCTGGATCGACACCAGCAGCACGTCCCCGATCTTCAGGATGGGTACGCGTTCGGTCACGGCCGGCCGCCGGCCGGCGTCGGGTCCATGCCGCCGCGGCGCAGCGCGTGCTTGAGCGCGTCCGCCAGGGTCGCCTTGGTGACGATGTCCCCGAACTGGATGCCCAGCGCCACGATGGTCTGCGCGATCTGCGGTCGGATGCCCGAGATGGTGCACTCGGCGCCCATCAGACGGGCCGCCACCACGGTCTTGAGCAGGTGCTGCGCGACCTCGGTGTCCACCGCGGGCACGCCGGTGATGTCGATGATCGCCTGGTCGGAGCCGGTGTCCAGAAGGGTCTGGAGCAGCTTCTCCATCACCACCTGGGTGCGGGCCGAGTCGAGCGTCCCGACCAGCGGTACCGCCACCACGCCGTCCCAGAGCTTCACCACGGGCGTGGACAGCTCCAGGAGCTGGTCGGACTGGGCGCTGATCAGCTCCTCGCGCGTCCTGGCGTACACCTCGACTGTGAACAGCCCGAGCGCGTCCGCCAGTTGGGACAGTTGCAGATAGGCGGTGATGTCCGCGGCCGAGGTGTCGGTGGTCGGCGCCAGGACGGACTTGAAGGCGAAGACGCTGGTCGCGGTCTCGGTGGAGCTGAAGCCCTGGCGGGCCCGGTTGCGCGAGAGCTCGGTGAGCAACGCCCGGACCTCGGCGTACTCCTCGCTCCGCCAGTCGAAGCCGCCCCGGCGCAGGCCCTCGACCAGCGCGCTGAACAGCTCCCGCAGCTCACGGTCGAGTTCGGCCAGGCTGATCCGGCCGCGCAGCGTGTGCGAGACCGCGTCGACCCAGGCCTTGCCCAGTGCCTCCCGCTGTTCCGACAGGAGTGTCACCAGCCGTGCCGACATATCGTGCTCCGCCACTTGGACGCTCCCCTCGATTGCGCCCGACGACACGGGCTCAGGCTGCGTATGCCATGAATTCGGCGCATCAAACCGATGTTCGCCAACTGATCGCTCCGGTCGTGCGGGCCGGGGGAGCGGATGCCATCGGCTCGGGTCACAGGAAGTGCCGGACGGGTGCGGTGGCGGCCTCCAGCGCCCGTCGGACGGCGCCGCGGCGGCCCCAGCGTGCCGGGTCGAGCGGTTCGCTGCGGGCCACGTCCTCGTCGAAGTGCCGATCCAGCCGGTCGGTGAACTCCTCGTCGATCACGGCGAGCATCACCTCCTCGTCGTGGTCGAGCGACCGGCGGTTGAAGTTGGTCGACCCGATCAGCGTCGCGATGCCGTCCACCGTGATCACCTTGGCGTGCATCATCGTCGGCCGGAACTGCCAGACCGTCACCCCGGCGCCGGTGAGCTCCTCGAAGAAGCGGCTGCCCGCGAGCTGGCAGACCCGCTTGTCGTGGTGGTGCCCGGGCAGCAGGAGCTCCACCCGCACCCCGCGCCGGGCCGCGTCGCAGAGCAGGTCCACGAAGTAGCGGTCGGGGGCGAAGTACGCCGTCGCCAGGCGCAGTTGCTGCTCGGCGGAAGTGATGACCACGCGCATCAGGGTCTGCATGTCCTGCCACCCGACGCTGGCCGACCCGCGGACCACCTGGACGACGGAGCTGCCCGGCTGGTCGTGCTCCTCGAAGCGGTCCGCGTCGTCGTACAGCGAGTCCTCGCGGCACTCGGCCCAGTTCTGCGCGAAGGCGGCGGCGAGCCCGTCCACGGCGGGGCCGCGCACCTGGACGTGGGTGTCGCGCCACTCGCCCGGGTGCCGGGCATCGCCGCACCACTCCTCGGCGATGCCCACCCCGCCGGTGAACGCCGTCCGGGCGTCGACCACCAGCACCTTGCGGTGGCACCGGTGGTTCTGCTTGAGCGGTGAGAGTCGGACCGGCCGCCGGAACCACGCGACCTGCACCCCGGCGGACTCCATCAGGTCCAGCAGCTCCCGCTCGATCAGCCGGCTGCCGAAACCGTCCAGCAGCAGCCGCACCCGGACGCCCTCGCGCGCCTTGTCGGCCAGCGCACGGGCGAACCGGCGGGCGATCTCGCCGCGCCAGTAGACGAAGGTGGTCATGTCCACCGTGTGGGCGGCTTCCTGGACCGCCCGCAGCATCGCGGGGAAGATCTCGTCCCCGTTGCGCAGCGGAACAAGCTCGTTGCCCTCGGTCGCCGCGACCCCGATCAGCCGCTCCAGGCGGCGGCGCAGCGCCTGCTTGCGGACCGCGGTGCCCGACAGGGTGGCGGACGCGGCGGCGGTCGGGGGAGCCGCCGGGCGGCCGGTGGTGGCGGCCGCGTGCGCGGGCCCCGGGAGCGTGCGGACATGCTGGGCGGCAGGCTCGGACAGCACGGGGGTCCCTTCGTCGGGTCGCCCGGCCACAGGTGCGGGCCGGGCCGGTGGTGGTCGGCGGCGCTCTGCTACCCCGTCCGCGCGCGTTCACCACCGCCACCGACAGCTGTGCCGGCACCGTTGCCGATACCGGCTCCGGTCGGCGCCCTCAGCGGGTGGGACCGAGGCCGAACTCGGCCCAGACCGTCTTGCCGTCGTGGTGGGCGACGGATCCCCAGTGCTGGGACAACCGCTGCACGATGTGCAGGCCGTGGCCACCGGGTGCCCCGGTCAGCTGCGACGGGCGTGTTCTCGGCAAGGTCGGCTCGCGGTCCAGCACCTCGACCCGCAGGCGCTCGGAGCGGACGGTGAGGACGAGTTCTCGCGGACCGCCGCCGTGCAGGCAGGCGTTGGCGATCAGCTCCGAGACGACCAGCAGGATGTCATCGGCCTGCGGATCGGAGACCGCCCAGCCCCAGTCCTCCAGGGCCCGGCGGGCGAATCGGCGGCCGTGGCCGACCTGGCCGGCCATTCCTGCCAGGGGCAGGCGGCGGCGCTGGCCGGTCAGTGGCGGGCGCACCAGAGTCGGCCCACCGAACCTCGGCTCATCGGAAATCACGTCGTTCTCACCCCGCCGTTCGGCGCTGTCTGTTCCGCGCTGTCTGTCGATCCGGAGGTCACGGCGCTGACCACGTCCGCCCGGCGACCGGTTGCTGTCGTCACGTCTGCCCGCTGGTGCGGCGGCAGACACCCCGGTGCGCGTGATCACCGGGCGGCGAGGGCGAGTTCGAGTGTGGGGTCGAGCGAGAAGACCTGGTCGGTACCGGTGATCTCGAGCAGCCGGCGCACCTGCGTCGGCGCGCCGGCCAGTCGCATGGCGGTGCCCGCCGCCTCGGCGCCGATCCGGGTGCGCAGCAGCAGGTTCAGCCCTGAGGAGTCGCAGAACTCGACCGCCGACAGGTCGATCACCAGCAGGGGTGCCGCCGACCGGAGCGCCTCGTCCAGCACCGGGCCCACCGCCAGGGCGCCGTCCAGGTCGAGTTCACCCGTCAGGGAGCAGACCAGCGCTCCGCCGTCGATGCGGCGAACCGTGCCCACCAGCCCTCCACCTGCCGGGTCGTCCGGGGTGGGCGCCTCGCCGGAGTACTCGGGGTCGATCATGTCCATCCTCGTCCGTCCCTGTCGGCGTCCCGCCGACACGTCGTTCGACCCTACCCTCGGCCATGGCCCTGCGGCCCGCCGCCGGCGGTCAGTTCTCGCCGAGCAGGGCGGCCCGCAGCTGGGTGAGGGTGCGGTTGAGCAGCCGGGAGATGTGCATCTGGGACAGGCCCAGCTCGGCGCCGATCTGAGCCTGGGTCATCTCGGCGCCGAAGCGCATCGAGATGATCGCGCGATCGCGGGCCGGTAGCGCGGCGATCAGGGGCTTCAGGGTCTCCTGGTCCAGCACCGCCTCGAAGCCGGCCTCCTCGACGGCGAACCGGTCGGCCAGGCTGCCGCGGGCGTGGTCGGTCTCCGAGGAGGGGGCGTCCAGCGAGTGGGTGCTGTAGGCGTTGGCGGCCTTCAGACCCTCGATGACCTCAGGCTCGGTCAGGCCGAGGTGGGCGGCCAGTTCGCCCGGGGTGGGCACCCGGTCGAGGACCTGCTCCAACTCGTCGGAGGCCTTGGAGAGGGTCAGCCGGAGTTCCTGCATGCTCCGCGGCACGTGGACCATCCAGGAGGTGTCGCGGAAGAACCGCTTCATCTCGCCGGTGATCGTCGGTAGGGCGAAGGTCACGAACTCGAACTCGCGGGTGGGGTCGAAGCGGTCGATGGCCTTGATCAGGCCGATCGTCCCCACCTGGAGGATGTCGTCCATCGGTTCGCTGCGGTTGCTGAAACGGCGGGCGGCGAACTTCACCAGCGCCATGTTCAGCTCGATCAGGGTGCCGCGGACGTAGGAGTACTCCCTGGTGCCCTCCTCCAGCTCCCGAAGGCGCAGGAACAGATCCTTCGACAGCGCCCGGGCATCCGCCGGTGCCACGGCGGCCGGGTTCTCGATCCGCGCCTGCGGGTGGGCCGGCCCGGGCTCGTCGCTCGCGGTGCGAAGACGGGGCAGGGCGGTCGTCGCCCGGAGGACGGTCATGGGGATCTCCTGACATCGTGGGCGTCGCCGGCCGGTGAGCCCAACGCTGGTGAGCAGCCGCTACCCCCCATCCTGACGGGCATGCGTGATCATCCAAAACCTGTCCCATATGCGAACAATCTGATGATTGATCCCGTGGCGTCGCGCCACGAACCGCACTGCTAGGCGGTCGGGTGCGGGATCCGGTCGGTGTCGAAGTCGCCGGCCGCGATGTCGCGGGCGAGCCGCGCCAGCTGGATCCGGCGGGCGCGGGCATAGGCCCGGAACGCGGCGAACGCGTCGTCGAGCGGCACCTGCCAGCGCTCGGCAAGGATGCCTTTGGCCTGCTCGATGACGATGCGGCTGGTGAGGGCGTACTGGAGCTGGCCGCGTTCGGCCTCGCTGTGGTCGAGGGTGCGCTGTTGCAGGATCGCCACGGTCGCCACATCCGCCAGCGCCTGGGCGAGCAGGACGTCGTCCGCGGCGAGTGGGCCGGGGCTGGTCCGGAACAGCCCGAGCGTGCCGATCACCCGGCCGCGCAGGCGCATCGGGATCGCGTTGGCGGTGACGAAGCCGATCCGGCGGGCCTGGGCGGCGAACGGCTCCCAGTCGCCGACGCTCTGCAGATCGGTGAGATCGATGCCGATGCGGGAGACACCGGTGCGGTAGCAGTCCACACACGGGCCCTGGTCGTGCTGGAGGGCGAAGAGTTCGAGCAGATGGGTGCGTTCGTCGGAGGCGGCGATCGTCACGAGGGTGTCGTGCGGGTCGGCGAGCAGGATGCCGGCAGCGGCGACGTCCAGGAGCTCGACGCACCGCTCGCACAGTTGCTGCAGGAACTCGATCACACCGAAGTCCTCGGTCAGCGAGTTCGCGACCTCGACGAAGACCTCGGTCAGGCGTTGTACGCGCGTCATTGCGATCAGTCCTTCCCTCCGCCGCCGGGCGGGTCTCCCCGGTCATTGTCGTCCAGATGCAGCCTGCGGTCGACGACGTCCCGGGAGATGTCGCCGATGGGGCGCCCGGTGCTGTAGGCGTGGGCGCGAAGGCGCAGCAGGGCTTGCGGCAGGGGGACGGACAGCTGGACGCTCAGCATCCCGGTCGCCTGGTGGACGACGGCCCGCAGCAGTGCCGGGGAGAACTCGGTGTCCGAGGCGGCCAGCCAGGTGTCCGGTCCACCCAGGTAGCGCGCCGTGAGTGCGGAGGCGAGCACGAGCGCGTCGTCGGTCTGCGGGCCGGTGAGCGGCCCGGGCGTGCGCCGCACGGCGGTGAGGACCCCGACGTTGATGGCGCCGATGCCCAGCGGCAGGCAGAAGACCGCCCGGACGGGTAGGGCGGGTACCTCGGTGGCGAGTGCGGGCCAGCGGTCGACGCGGAGCCGGGTGAGGTCGGGCACCAGCACGGACCTCCCGGTACGGGCCGCGTCGTGGCCGGGGCCCTCGCCCAGGGTGAACTGGAGGTCGTCGAAGCGGTGGGCGGTGTCGTCGGAGCACCAGAGGGTCTCGCTCCGGCCGGTGCCGGTGAGCAGGGCGACCGCGAGCGCGTCGACGCCGAGCGCCCGGGCCGCGGCCTCGCACGAGCCGGCGAGGTCCGGCGTCCGGCCTCCGCTCTTCAGCAGGAGCAGGGCGCGGGCCATCGGGCTGCTGATCATGTCGTCCCGACCCGGGAGTGCTCCGGCCGCACCGTCTCTCCTTTCGGCCGCGGCCTCAGGCGGCCGGGTTGCTCGGGGCGTGCCCGGCGGGGTCGGCGGGGCCGGCGAATGCCGTCGGTGACCCGGGCACGGGAAGCAGGTACGCGCCGGTGCCGGTGACGTCGAGCAGGTGCGCGAGCTGCCGGGAGGGCCGGTGCAGCAGCAGTCTCCCCGCCGCCGCGCGGGCGCGACGGGCCGCGTCGAGGAACACGTTGAGGCCGCTCGCGTCGCAGAAGGTGACCGAACGGGTGTCGACGTCGATGCTCAGGACGCCCTCGCTCAGGCACCGGTCGAGCGCTTCGCGCAGCGGCGGCACCGTGGCGAGGTCGATCTCGCCGGCCAGCCGGATCATGGCGCTGACGGCGTCCGGGTGGCGGACCACGGTCAGCTGCAGCGTCTGCGGTGCATCGTCCGGGCCCGGGGAGGGACAGCTGCCGTCGTACGGGACCCCGGTCGCGCGACCCCCGCGCGCGAAGATGCGGATCGGTTGTCCTGCGGAATGTCCCGAGCTGGTCATCCCGGCTCCCTCGCCGTGTCGGATGCGGCGCGGCCGGGGTCAAGGGCAGCAGATTGCGGGACCCCTCGTGGTGACCTTGGCCGGTGGGACCGGGTGGAAGCCACCACAGTTCGGGGTTCGGCTTCCACCATAACCCCGCGCGCGGCCGCGGTGAGCCGCTCCCCGAGCCCGGCGATCCGGTTGCGGCCCATGGACCTGCGGACTCGGGTGCCCCGTCGGCCGAGGCCCGAGCATCACGGCACTCCGGGGGCCCGGCGGGGCAGGGTGGCAGGATGGGTGGCTATGGATGTCATGAGCAGGAACAACGTCGTGGTGACGGGCCGGGCAGGTGGCCCGGTGGTGGTGCTGGCCCATGGCTTCGGGTGCGACCAGAACATGTGGCGCCTGGTGGTGCCGGCCCTGGCCGAGGACCACACGGTGGTGCTGTTCGACCACGTCGGGGCCGGGCGCTCGGACCTCGGGGCGTGGAGCGAGGAGCGGTACGCGAGCCTGGACGGCTACGCGGACGACGTCCTGGAGCTGCTGCGGGCCGTGGAGCTGGGGCCGGTCACGTTCGTCGGCCACTCGGTCAGTGCGATGATCGGAGTGCTGGCGGCCGTACGGGAGCCGGACCTCGTCGAGGGCCTGGTGCTGCTCACCCCCTCCCCGTGCTACGTGGACGACGCCGCGACCGGGTACCGCGGCGGGTTCAGCACCGAGGACATCGACGAGCTGCTGGAGTCCCTGGACTCCAACTATCTGGGCTGGTCCGGCACGATGGCCCCGGTCATCATGGGCAACCCCGAGCGCCCGGAACTCGGCGAGGAACTCACCAACAGCTTCTGCCGCACCGATCCGGCCATCGCCCGCGCCTTCGCCCACACCACCTTCCGCTCCGACAACCGCGCCGACCTGGCCCGGGTCGGCGTCCCGACCCTGGTCGCCCAGTGCTCCGACGACGCCATCGCCCCACCCGAGGTCGGCGCGTTCGTCCACGCCCGGATCCCCGGCAGCAGGCTGGTCACCCTGACCGCGACCGGGCACTGCCCCCAGCTCAGCGCCCCCGAGGCCACCGCACAGGCCATCATCGCCTTCCTACGGGACCGGCGATGACCGTCAAGGCCGGCGGCGAGGAACCCTACGCCCGTGGCCCGGCCCCCGAGGGCGACGAAGCGGCGCGCTTCTCCGCGATGCTGGAGGACAACGTCGTCGACCTGTACGAGAACGCCCCCTGCGGCTACCTGTCCACCCTCATGGACGGACAGATCGCCAAGGTCAACGCCACCCTGCTCGGCTGGCTCGGCTACCGCCGCGAGGAGCTGGTGGGCCGCAAGCGCTTCGCCGACCTGCTCACCGTCGGCGGCCGCCTCTACCACGAGACGCACTTCGCCCCGCTGCTCGGCATGCAGGGCGAGATCGGCGGTATCGCCCTCGAGCTCAGGGCGGCCGACGGCACCCGCCTGCCCGTCCTGGTCACCTCCACCGTCAAGACCGGCGACGACGGCCGGCCGCTGCTGATCCGCACCACCCTCTTCGACGCCCGCGACCGCCGCGCCTACGAGACCGAGCTGCTGCGCACCCGCAGGGAGGCGGAGGAAGCCCGCCTGGAGGCGGACCGGGCCCGCCTGGCCGCCGAGGAGGCCCACCAGGTCGTGGAGGCCGAGCGGGCGCGCCTGCACCGCCTGGCCACCACCCTGCAGCGCACCCTGCTCCCGCCCTCCCTGACGGCGCCGACCGGGTTGGAGGTCGCCGCGTACTACCACATCGCCTCCGCCGACGAGGTCGGCGGCGACTTCTACGACCTCTTCCCCCTCGACGGCGGGACCTGGGGCCTGTTCCTGGGTGATGTCTGCGGCAAGGGCGCCGCGGCGGCCGCCGTCACCTCGTTGGTCCGCTACACGCTGCGCGCCGCCGCCGTCTACGACCCGGCCCCCGCCGCCGTGCTGGCCAACCTCAACACCGTGCTCACCCGGGAGTACCACGGCACCGACCCGCGCTTTTGCACCGTCCTGTTCGGTCTGCTCACCCCCGACACCGAGGACCCGCGCGGCGGATTCCGCCTCACCCTCGCCAGCGGCGGACACCCCCCGGCGATCCTGCTGGGAGCCGACGGCAGCGCCCGGTACCTGCCCACCCCGGACGGGCAGCTGATCGGTGTCATCCCCGATGCCCACATCGCCACCACGACGGTGTGTCTCAGGCCGGGGGACACCGTCCTGCTCCACACCGACGGCCTCACCGAGGCCCGCACCCTGCCCCTGGGCGGCCCTGTCGGTGACGGCGACGGCCGCTACGGCGACGACGCCCTGCTGGCCCTCGCCACCTCGCTGGCGCCCACCACCGCGCCCGCCGCCGTCACCGCCCTGCAGGAACTCCTCGACACCCTCGGCGCCGGTGTGGACGACGACACCGCCCTGCTGGCACTCAGCGTCCCCCATCCCACCCCGGAGACCGAGCAGTGACCGACCTGAGCACCACCACCCGCTCCACACCGACCGGTCCCGTCCTGGAGATCGCCGGGGACCTCGACTTCCACACCGCGCCCCGCGCCCGCGAGGTCCTGTTCGGTCTCACCCCCGGGCCCGGCCAGCTCCTCGTCGTCGATCTGACCGGCCTCACCTTCTGCGACTCCACCGGCATCACGGTGCTCGTCGCCGCCCGCAACCACGCGCTCGGCCACCGGGCGCAGATCGCCCTGGCCGGCGTCCCCGGCACCGTCGCCCGGACCTTCGACATCACCGGTCTGACCCAGATCTTCGCCACCCACCCCACCGCCCAGGACGCCATCGACCGCTGGTCGGCCCGGACCGACGGCTGACCCGCCGGCCGGTGACGGCCGGTCCGTCAGGGACGTGCGCCGGACCCGCCGGCGGCGCGCGCGAGGTTGGCCAGCATCCGCCGGTTGCGCAGATGGAGCACCAGCTCGGAGGCGGGCCCCTCGAGCCGCGCGCCCGGGCCGCGCAGCGGATGCTCGTCCAGGATGACGAGGGTGTGCTCGGCCCACGGGATCAGGGTGATCGCGATGCGGGCGGTGCCGAAGGGGTCGGCCTTGGCCTCGAGTTCCAGCCGCCGGCCCGGCTCGCAGATCCGCACGACGCAGCTGTCCCGGAAGTTGAAAGGGCCGATCCCGGCCCGGAAGACGAGCCGGGCGCCGACCTGCGGCCAGTGCGCGTCGGCGTCGAGGATCTCCTGGGTGCCCACCACCCACTGGGCGTACCGGCGGCCGTCGGCCAGGACGTCCCAGACGTCCTGGGGCGGACGTTCGACGAGCTGCTGACGCTGTGCCATGTGCCCGTGCCCTTCGTCGCGTGATCTGCGGTGGTGGTCAGTGCTCCGGGGCCGGTCCGCCGGCCGGCCGCCGCGCCGCCGACAGCACGGGCGGGAGGAGCCGGGCCGCCGACAGGCGATGGGCGCGCAGCGCGGCGCGGGCCGCGTTGGCCCCGCACGCGCCGTGCACGCCGCCGCCGGGGTGGGCCGAGGCCGAGGCCAGGTAGAGCCGTTCGATCGGCGTCCCGGGCCGACCGGTGCCGGGGACGGGGCGCAGCACCAGCTGCTGGTGGATCGCGCTGGTGCCGCCGTTGAGGGCGCCGTTGACGAGGTTCTCGTCCAAGGCTTCCAGCAGGGGCGGGGTGAGGATGCGCCGGGCGGTGATCAAGGTCCGGAAGCCCGGGGCGAACTGCTCGACCCGGCGCTCGACGCGGTCGGCCATCGTCTCGGCCTCCCGGGTGTTCCAGCGGCCGGTGAGGCCGTCCCCGCCGAGGTCGTCGGTGATCCGCTGCGGGACGTGGGTGTAGGCCCAGGCGGCCTGCGTCCCGGCCGGGGACCTGGTGGCGTCGGCGGTGGTCATCTGGCCGAGCAGGACGAACGGGTTGCGGGGCAGGCGGCCGGTGGCGACCTGCAGGGCGTAGTCGCTGAGTTCGTCGAGGTCCGCGCCGAGGTGGACGGCTCCGGCCTCGGCGGTCCGCTCGGCGGTCCACGGGATGGGCCCCGACAGGGCCCAGTCGACCTTGACGGTGGCGAAGTCCCACTGGAAGCGCCGCAGGTCCTCGCACAGCCGGGGCGGCAGGTGGTCCCGGTGCACCAGAGCGCCGTACAGCGCCGGAGCGCAGACGTCCGCCAGGACGGCCCGCCGGGCGCGGTAGGCCTGCCCGTCCGCCGTGCGCACACCCAGGGCCCGCCCCGAGCGGACGATCACCTCGTCGACGTGCTGCCCGCAGTGGACCGCCCCGCCCAGGGACTCGAGCCGGCGGACCAGGGCATGGGTGAGCTGTGAGGACCCGCCGACCGGTACCGGCCAGCCGTACTGCTGACCGAGCATCGCCATCAGCCAACCGAAGACCGCGCTGCCGGGTGCGTCCGGCAGCAGGTCGGCGTGCAGGGCGCACCCGGCCAGCAGCAGGCCGGCGCCGGGCCCGGTGAACTCCTCCTCGGCGAGCCGGCGGGCGGGCAGGGTGAGGAACCGCGTCGTGCGCAGGGCCCCGGCGGCGGGGAGCCGGGTGGCGAGCGCGGCCGCCGCCGCCAGCGGTGGGAACGGGGTGAGCAGGGTGCGCAGCAGATGAGGGTCCAGCGCCTCCCACAGAGAGGTCAACTCCTGCCAGGCGCGGGCGTCGTCGGGCCCGGAGGAGTCCTGGAGGTGCTCAGCGGTGCCGGTGGGACCGCGGTGCAGGGTCGCGCAGCGCCCGTCGGGGAGGGGATGCGCGAGGACGGTCGGCGCGTGGCTCCAGCGCAGCCCGTGTCGCTCCAGTGCGAGGGCTCGGAGGGCGGGCGATGCCACCGCCAGCGGGTAGAAGGAGCTGAAGACGTCACTGACGAAGGCCGGGTCGACGCCTCGGTCGCTGCGGACCGCGCCACCGGGCTCGGCGCGGGCCTCCAGCACGTCCACCTGCCAGCCGGCGTCAGCCAGCACGTTCGCGGCCACCAGCCCGTTCGGGCCGGCTCCCACGACGATCGCGTCGGACATCCCGTTCCCTCCGACCGCCGAACTGCTCCGTATGCCCACGGTATCGAGGGGGCGCCGGCGGCGCACCGTCGGCAGGGAGGGATCAGACGCCCGTGGTCTGGTCGGTGATCATGCGGATCAGGGCCTCCCGGCCGCCTTCGCGCAACTCGCGCCGCTGGCGGGCGGCGCCGTTGCCCTCCCGCAGCGCGCGTTCCAGCACCGGCGCGATGTGCCTGCTGTCCGCCCCGGTCGCGGGTGCCGTGTACTCCAGGAGGGCGGCAGCCGCCTCGCCGGCCGGGCGCAGCCCGCCGTGCAGCGGGTCGAACACCTCGCTCGCGCAGCCGTGCCGGGCACCGTGCCAGACCGCGGCGTGCAGAGTCTCGGGGTGCACGGCAGGCGCCGGCTGCCCGTCCCGCGCGTCGCCGAGCAGGCGGGTGGCGAGCGCCCGGACGACGCCGGCCAGCATCACCGCCTCGTCCGGGCGCAGTTGCACGTCCATCGCGCGGACCTCGACGGTGGGGAAGCGTTCGGACAGCCGGATGTGCCAGTAGATCTGGCCCCGGTCGCGGATCAGCCGGTCCGCCACCAGGGCCCGGATCCGGTGGTCGTAGTCGTCGGAGTCCTCGAAGCGGGGTGGCGGCCCGCTGACCGGCCAGCGGCTGAACACCACCGTGCGCCAGCTGGCGAATCCGGTGTCGGTGCCTTGCGCCAGCGGCGAGTTCGCGGCGAGCGCCACCAGCAGCGGAAGCCACACCCGCAACCCGTTCAGCAGGGTGACCCCGGTCGCCCGGTCGGGGATGCCGAGGTGGACGTGCATCCCGGTGATCAGCTGCTCGTCGGTGAGCCGGGGTGCGTCGCTGCGCATCACCTGGTAGCGGGCGGTGTCCGTGACCGGCACCGGGAGGCGGTCGGTGAACGGGGCGCCCGCGCAGGCGGCGAGCACGCAGCCGTCCCGCGCCGCCGCCCGCCCGAGGGCGTGCCGCATCCGCAGGAGATGGCCGCCCACCTCCTCCAAGTCCCGGCAGACCGGGGTTGCGATCTCCAGCTGGGCCTGGAGGAGTTCGCGCTGGACCTCGCCCCGGTCCATCGCGCTCTGGAGGTCGGCCTCCCGGCGCACCTGCGCGGCCCGGGCGACCGGTGTACCGGTGGCCGGGTCGAGCAGGAGGTACTCCTCCTCCACGCCGAGGGTGAGCATGCCTCGCGGGTACCCCGGCAAGCCCGGGGCAACCGTGTGTCGCGGCAGAGGTTGCCTGCCGGTCGGGCACGGTCACGCCTCGATCCGCTTCCAGGCGTGCGCGGCGTCGGCGAGATGACCCGCGGATTCGGATCGCCGGGCGGCAACCCCCACCGCGGCGCCACCCCGGTCGTGGAGTCCACCGCCGACACCGGATCACCTCAGGACCCGTCCGGCCCAGCCCCGCCAGCGGCGCCGGCGGGAGCCTGGTGGAGTGAACGGGACTCCACGCCCGTCCGACGACGGAAGGCACCCCATGCCGGACCCCGCGACCTCGTACGCCGATCTGCGCGCCTTGATCATCAACTGCACGCTCAAGCGCTCGCCCGAGCGCAGCCACACCCAAGGCCTGATCGGCCTCAGTCGCGGCATCCTGGAACGCCAGGGGGTCGCGGTCGACGTCGTCCGCGCGGTCGACCACGACATCGCCACCGGCGTCTGGCCCGACATGACCGAGCACGGCTGGGAGACCGACGAGTGGCCGGTCCTCTACAGCCAGGTGATGGCCGCCGACATCCTGGTGCTGGCCGGCCCGATCTGGCTGGGGGACAACTCCTCCGTGATGAAGCAGGTGATCGAGCGCCTCTACTCCTGCTCGTCGGTCCTCAACGAGGCCGGGCAGTACGCCTACTACGGACGGGTCGGCGGGTGTCTGATCACCGGCAACGAGGACGGCGTCAAGCACTGCGCGATGAACGTGCTCTACAGCCTCCAGCACCTCGGGTACACGATCCCGCCGCAGGCCGACGCGGGCTGGATCGGCGCGGCCGGGCCGGGGCCGTCGTACCTGGACGAGGGCTCGGGCGGGCCGGAGAACGAGTTCACCAACCGCAACACCACCTTCATGACCTGGAACCTCATGCATCTGGCGCGGATCCTCAAGGACGCCGGCGGCATCCCCGCCCACGGCAACCAGCGCTCCGAGTGGGACGCCGGCTGCCGCTTCGACTTCGAGAACCCCGAGCACCGCTGAATCGCCGGAATCCGGGTGGGTGAGCAGCTGAGGAAGCTCACCGAATTCCACCGGTCGGCTCTCCGGATCGGCTCGTGCGGTACGGCCGTAATGGTCGATGACGAGCGCCGGGTGACCCTGTTCGTCGAGGCGGGCGGCGATCTGCCGGTAGAAACCGGAAAGGCCCTTGTCGTCCGGCAGGACGAGCACGCCGGGCCCGGTCGCCACCTCGGGGCAGGCGTGGTCACATTCTCCCCGGTGGGAATTCCGCTCGACCCGCGGTGACCGGAAAGGAGGACCGGGCACACGATCCCGGAGCTGTCCGGCTCGGCGTCGAAGCGCTCGGCGAGCGGGCCGGTCACCGCGAGATCGATGACCCGACAGGCCTTAGAATCCGAACTATGGGAGAGCGCCCGGGCGCGCTTACCGCGCCGCCACTGGTTCTCATCACCGACACGGACTCGCAGCTGATCGATCCGCGCCGGGCCTACCACGTCGGCCGCGACCCGACCAGCGAGATCGTCCTCGACGACGCCCGGGTCTCCTGGCACCACGCCGTGCTGCGCGCCTCCTTCGGGCACTGGCTGCTGGACGACGTCGGCAGCACCAACGGCACCTTCGCCGACGGCCGCCGGATCGAGCACGAGGACGTCGGCCCCGGCATCCGGCTGCGGTTCGGCAGCCCGGAGGACGGCCCGTCCGCCACCTTCGCCGACCTGCCCGTACCGGTCGCCGGCGAGCGGACCTCGCTGCTCGCCCCGCAGGCCTCCAGCGTGTTCCGCCGGCCGAGCACCGTGCTGCGGCTGCCCGGCCGGACGGTGCGGATCGGACGCGCCCGCGACAACGACCTCGTCCTCGACGACCTGGAGGTCTCCCGGCACCACGCCGAGCTGCGCATCCTGACGGACGGCGGCCACGAGATCGTCGACCTGGCCAGCCACAACGGCACCTACGTCGACGGCCGCGCGGTGGAGCGGGCCCCGGTCGGCCCGGCCGACATCATCGGCATCGGCCACTCCGCACTGTGCCTCTCCGGCGACGAGCTGGTCGAGTACACCGACACCGGCGAGGTCTCGCTCGACGTGCAGGGTCTGGTGGTCCGGGTCGGCCCGGACCGGCGGGTCCTGCTGGACGGCGTCGGCTTTCCGCTCGCCGAGAAGACGCTGCTCGCGGTGGCGGGCCCCAGCGGCGCCGGCAAGTCCACCCTGCTCAACGCGCTCACCGGGCTGCGCCCCGCCGACGAGGGCACCGTCCTCTACGACGGACGCGACCTGTACCGCGACTACGCCGAACTGCGACGCCGGATCGGCCTGGTGCCGCAGGACGACATCCTGCACACCCAGCTGAGCGTGCGCCGCGCGCTCTCCTACGCGGCCGAATTACGCTTCCCCGGTGACACCGCCAAGCACGAGCGGGAGGCCCGGGTCACCGAGGTGATCCGCGAGCTCGGCCTGGACAGCCGAGCCGACCTGGTGATCTCCAGCCTCTCCGGGGGCCAGCGCAAACGCGTCAGCGTCGCCCTGGAGCTGCTCACCAAGCCGTCGCTGCTCTTCCTCGACGAGCCGACCTCCGGGCTGGACCCGGGGATGGAGCGCTCGGTGATGCAGATGCTGCGCGGCCTCGCCGACGACGGCCGTACGGTGGTCGTGGTCACCCACAGCGTGCTCAGCCTGAACGTCTGCGACCGGCTGCTGGTGCTGGCCCCCGGCGGCCGGACCGCCTACTACGGCCCGCCCGACGAGGCACTGCCGTTCTTCGGCTTCACCGAGTGGCCGGAGGCCTTCGAGGCCTTCGAGAGCGAGGACCACGCCGCCTGGCAGCGCCGGTTCCGGGAGTCCCCGCAGTACCAGCAGTACGTGGCCGCCGCGGCGGCGCCGGCCGTCCAGCCCTGGTACCCGGCCGCGCCGGGCGGTAGGCACCCCGCCGGGAGCCGGATCAGGCCGGAGCAGCCACAGGGCTGGTTCTCCCAGTTGTCCACGCTGGTCCGCCGGTACACCTCGGTGCTGGCCGCCGACCGGCTCTTCCTCACCGTGATGATCGCCCTGCCGTTCGTCATCGGCGTGATGTGCCGGGCCATGGCCGGGACATCGATCTCCTCGGAGAACGCGATCAACGTCGTGCTCACGCTCTGCATCGGCGGTGTGCTCACCGGTTCCGCCAACGCGGTCCGCGAGGTGGTCAAGGAACGGCCGATCTACCAGCGCGAACGCGTGGTCGGCCTGTCCAGGTCGGCCTACCTTGTCTCCAAGGTGGTGGTGCTCGGCACGGTCACGGTGGTGCAGGCGGCCGTGCTGACCACCGTCGGCCTGGCGGGCGTCGACCTGAGCCCGACCCTGCCGACCGGACAACAGGTGGAGAGCGGGGTGGTGCTGCCGCCGCTGGCCGAGCTGGTCATCGCCGTCGCGTTGCTCTCGTTCTGCTCCATGATGCTCGGCCTGCTGGTCTCCGCGCTGGTCCGCAAGGAGGAGGCCACCATGCCGATGCTGGTGCTCCTCTCGGTGGTGCAGATCGTGTTCAGCGGCGCCATGCTGAAGCTGCACGGGGTGCCCGGCCTGGAGCAGTTCGCCTGGCTGGTGCCGTCCCGCTGGGGTCTGGCCGCGATGGCCCAGACCATCGACCTGCACACGGTCTTCCCGACCGGGATCACAGCCGATCCGCTGTTCCGGCCCGACCGCTCCCACTGGCTGCGCTGCACGGTGATGCTGGTCGCCCTCTCGGTGGCCTTGGGCCTCGCCGTACTGGCCCTGCTGCGGCGGCAGGAACCGACGATCATGCGGAAGTAGGGCAACCGCCAGGAGCACGAGGACCTTGGGCAGGACCAGGACCAGGACCTCGGAAGCGGTCGTGAGACGGGCGGCTTCCAGTGGCCACGGTCGTACCGTGCTGTCCCATCCGCCGGTGGCGAGGGTTCGGCCGTCGGGGCCGAAGGCCTGCCTCCGGTCGGCTTCGTGTTCGTCGCCGACGCAGCCCCGGTCGTCAGTCGAGGCCTTCGACGATGCGGAAGTCGCGCTCGACGCCGTCAGCAAGTGTGGCCAGCGCCTCCTGGTAGGCCGCGCTCGCGCGTGCGGCGACCGCCTGTTCGAAGCTGTCGAACTCGATCAGGATGGTGCGCTCGGCGATTCCGGCGTCGTGTGCGGCGACCCGGCTGCCGCGGGTGAGCAGCCGCCCGCCCGCGGCCCTGACGGCTGGACCGGCCAGCTTGTCGTAGGCAGCCAGCTTCTCGGGGTCCGCAATGGTGCGGTAGACGCTGACCCAGTAGCCCTTGGCCACGGTACCTCCGGTGTTCGGCATTGATGCTCAGAAGCATGCTCGGATCCATGGTCGGCGCGCTGTGGGTCAGCGAGCCGACGGAGACGGCGTCGACGTCGGACGGCTTCGATCCTCAACTTCCGGTTCGACTCGATCGGCCCGGGCCCGGCACACCGACTGGGGCTGTGATCGGATTGGTCCCGGGTGAGCGTCGCCGGGCGAGGGCGAGGCCGGCCGTCGTCGTGATCGCCATCGCGGCGACGCCGACCAGCGCCGCGGTCGTGTAGGCGTCGTCGTTCGGGAAGAGGCGGCCCGTGGCGGTGCCGGCGGCCAGGACCAGACCGCCGATGGCGCTGCCCAGGGAGTACCCGACGCTGCGGACGATGTAGTTGAAGCTCATGGCGCTCGACGTCTCGCTCTTGGGAGTGACGGCCAGGATGACGCCGGGCATGGCGGCCGAGAAGCTGCCGACGCCGAAGCCCAGCACGCCCATGGCCGCGAGCAGTTCGGCCAGGTTGGACCGGGCGGTGGCGAACAGGGCGAACCCGCCGCCGACGATGGCGGCGCTGCCGGCCAGGAGCAGGGGGCCGTCGATCCGTGTCCGGACCCGCGGCGTGAGCTTGCCGGCGACGAACCCCAGTACGGAGAACGGGACGAGGACCAGCCCCGCCGCGAAGGTGGTCAGTCCGAAGCCGTAGCCGGCACTGTGCGGCGTCTGCGCGTAGCGGGTGATGAGCGTGAGCAGGAGGTACATGCCGCTCCCGCCGACGAACATGGCGATGTTCGCCCCGGCGACCGCCGGGTGCCGTACCGCCCGGACGTCGACCAGGGGCGTCTTGGTTCGCAGTTCGGAAACGGTCCAGACGCAGAGCAGGAGTACGGCGGCGACGGCAAGGGTCACCGCCACGGCGAGGTGTCGGCTCCACAGGCTCCGCTCGCCGGCCAGGAACAGGACGAGGAGCAGTCCACCCGCCAGGACGAGCGCACCGGCCACGTTCACGTGAGCGGAGCGGCCTTCGGGAGCCGCGGGCATGGAGCGCCACGCGGTCACGAAGGCGATGGCGGTGACGAGCAGGCCGAGGCCGTAGGCGGCCCGCAGTCCGCCGAACTCGGCGAGCAGCGCGGCCAGCGGGTAGCCGACGCCGGCTCCGATGATGGAGACCACTGAGATCAGGGCGATCGTGGCCGCGCTGCGCTCCTCGGGAAGATGGTCGCGGGCCACGCCCATCATCAGCGCCGTGAGACCGAGTCCGACGCCTTGGGCCGCTCTGCCCACGAGCAGCCAGGCGAACGGCAGCGGCAGCACGGTGAGCGCGCTGCCGACGACGACGATCGCCAGCGTGGCGAGAATCGCGGCCCGCCGGTGCGGACCGGCTCCGAGCCGGCCGAGGACGGGTGTGGCGACGGCGCCGCTGAGCAGGGCGATGGTCAGCGTCCACTGCGCGCTGTCGAGGGAGACGTGGAACGTGGTCGCCACGCTGGTGATGAGCGGCGTCCCGAGGCTGGCGACCGCCGCCACGACCAGGGCGATGAACACCAGGGCGGGGACCAGCGGACGTGCCTCGGAACGTATCGGGGCAGTGCTCATGGGCTGGTCATGAGCCTGGGCCGCGGTCACCGGTCCGACTCCTCTCGGGCGCGGCTTTCGAGCTCCGCCAAATGCAGCAGCGCCGGAAGGGCTGCTGCCAATGCCTCGACCTCGTCACCGGTGAGTTCGTCGATCAACCGCGCGTACGCGTCGACGCCCGCCTGGCGTCGCGTCCGGACGTACGACGCGCCGGCCTCGGTCAGGCACACCAGCGTGACCCGCTTGTCGGCCGGATCGCCCTTCCGCTCGACCAGCCCGGATTCCTCCATCACCCGGACCAGGACGGTCATCGCGGGCTGGGTGACGCCCTCGGCCACCGCCAGATCGGTGATCCGTCGCGGGCCGGTCTTGTCCAGGGTGGCCAAGGTGGCGGCGGACGTCAGGCTCATGTCGCGGGGAAGGCGTCTCACGGCCCTGGTGGCCAGACCGTAGAGGGCTGACCCGATGGCATCGGAAGCGCCGTGCGCGGCGTCTCGGCGACTCATGCCTGAAGCATAGCAGTTTTATATGAATCCTTTATGCATCTCCCGATGGATGAACGGCGTCGTTTTGATCGCCCTGTTCATCCCGTTGGAGGCGGCGCTGGTGACGCAGGTCGCGACCGCGGTGGGATCGACGGCAGCGCCTCGCTTCGGGCCTGCTCGTCGCAGGTGGCCGGGGCCGGCATCGGAATGTCGTGGGCGCCGACCTCGACGCCGACGGGGCGAGCGGCCGGTGCCGCGCGTCGGCGGGGCTACAGCGGGAGTTCGAGCACCAGGGGCAGGTGGTCCGAGATCGGCATCCTGGGCGCCCGCACCGAGGCCGGCCGGTGCGGCCCGAGGCCGGCAGCGAGGATGTGGTCGAACTGGACCAGCGGGCGGTGCGACGGGAAGGTGGGGATGCGGGCCAGGTCGCGCCAGCCGGGCCGGGGCGTCGAGCGCCTCGGCGCGGTGAGCCGCTCGGCCACGCCGAGCGTGGCCGCGGGGATCGCGCCGACGATGTTGAGGTCGCCGAGCAGGATGTGCGGCCGGGGCAGGTCGGCGATCCAGCGGTGCACGGCGAGGAGTTGGCGGACGTTCCACCCCGGGACGAACGACAGGTGCAGCGCCACCGCCGTGAACGGGCCGCGCCGCCCCTCCAGTACGGCGGCCAGTGCCGCGCGCGGATGGTCGCGGATCACCGTGAGGCCCGGCCGCCCGGCCACCCGCAGCGGCAGGGCGACCGGAGGCGCGCTGAACCGTTTGGTCCGCCAGTTCAGTACCGGTAGCCGGGACAGCAGCGCGATGCCGTGCGAGGGCACCTCGCCGTCGTGCCCCGTGCCTCGCGGGCCGTACGTCCGCAGGCCCGGCTCGGACCGGTCGGGTACCCAGGTCCGGCCCGGCATGGCCCGGGCGTGGAAGGCCGAGGCGTAGCGCCAGTCCGTGGCACCGGTCGCCCCGGCGATCGCCCGCGCCTGGTCCACCCGGCCCGAGCGCTCCTGGAAGCGGTCGAGCTCCTGCAGCGCCAGCACGTCGGCGTCCAGGGAGGCGACGGCGTCGATCAGTGGCCGCACGGTGGCGGTGTCGGTGGTCGACGGGCGGCCGTCGTCCAGGAGCTGCCGCCCGTGCAGGACGTTGAAGGTGGCGAGGCGCACCGAGGCGGAGATGGTCACGCTCTGACGGTACAACAGCGGGCGAGTCCGGATCCGGGCCGCCGCACTTTCCACAATTGGTCCAGACCTATTGACGCGCCTGGTCGCCCCTCCTACGATCCGGTTCGGCACAGCCCCACATGTCCCCACCTCACCCAGAGCCGGGCGTCGCGCCCCCACGCGTCGGTCATGTCCATGACGCCCGGTGGGAAGGGAGCACAGCATGTTCCGTCGGAGGCTCCGTACTCCACGTCCGTCGGGCGATCTCCGTCCGTACCCGGAACGCGCGTCGCAGGTGCACCGGCCCAGCCACGCCGAGCGGGGAGCGCCCGTCCTGCGGCGCTTCCTCGCCGGGGTGAGCGCCGCCGCGGTCGTCGGCGCCGGCATCGCCGTGGTCGGCTCCGTCACGGCCGGGGCTGCCACCACCAACCTGGTGGCCAACCCCGGATTCGAGAACGGACTGTCCAACTGGAACTGCTCCGGCGGCTCCGGCGCGGCGGTCGGCAGCCCGGTCCACGCCGGAGCCGCCGCGCTCAAGGCGACCCCGTCCGGCCAGGACAACGCCCAGTGCACCCAGACCATCAGCGTGCAGCCCAACTCCCAGTACACGCTGAGCGCCTACGTCCAGGGCAGCTACGTCTACCTGGGCGCCACCGGCACCGGCCTCACCGGCACCCTGTCCACCTGGACGCCGAACAACGCCTCGTACGGCCAGCTCGCCGTCACCTTCACCACCGGGGCCAGCACCACCTCGGTGACCGTCTACGTGCACGGCTGGTACGGGCAGCCGGCGTACTACGCGGACGACGTCTCGCTCGCCGGCCCCGGCGGAAGCAGCCCCCCGCCGACCACCGCCCCGCCCACCAGCACGCCGCCGACCACTGCCCCGCCGACGACTGCGCCGCCCACGAGCACCCCGCCCACCACCACGCCGCCGGGTGACACCTGCCCCACGAAGCCGCGTCCGTCGGGCAAGGTCCTGCAGGGGTACTGGGAGAACTGGGACGGCGCCGCCAACGGCGTCCACCCCGGCATGGGGTGGGTCCCCATCACGGACAGCCGGATCGCCGCGCACGGCTACAACGTCATCAACGCCGCCTTCCCGGTGATCCTCTCGGACGGCACCGTCCTGTGGCAGGACGGCATGGACGCCGGCGTCAAGGTCTCGACCCCCGCCGAGATGTGCCAGGCCAAGGCGGCCGGGGCGACGCTCCTGATGTCGATCGGCGGCGCGGCCGCGGGCATCGACCTGAGCTCCAGCACCGTCGCCGACAGGTTCGTGGCGACCGTCGTCCCGATTCTCAAGAAGTACAACTTCGACGGCATCGACATCGACATCGAGACCGGCCTGTCCGGCAGCGGCACCATCACCACGCTGTCCGCCTCCCAGTCCAACCTGATCCGCATCATCGACGGCGTGCTCGCGCAGATGCCGGCCGGCTTCGGCCTCACCATGGCCCCCGAGACCGCCTACGTCACCGGTGGCAGCGTCACCTACGGGTCGATCTGGGGCGCCTACCTGCCGATCATCAAGAAGTACGTCGACAACGGCCGCCTGTGGTGGCTGAACATGCAGTACTACAACGGCAGCATGTACGGCTGCTCCGGCGACTCCTACCAGGCCGGCACCGTCCAGGGCTTCACCGCGCAGACCACCTGCCTGAACAACGGCCTGACCATCCAGGGCACCACCATCAAGGTGCCCTACGACAAGCAGGTGCCCGGCCTGCCGGCCCAGTCCGGCGCGGGCGGTGGCTACATGGCGCCGAGTCTGGTCGGCCAGTCGTGGAGCGCCTTCGGTGGTGCGCTGAAGGGGCTCATGACCTGGTCGATCAACTGGGACGGTTCGAAGGGCTGGACCTTCGGCGACAACGTCAAGTCCCTCCAAGGACGTTGACCGCCCGCCGGCGCCCCGCGCCCCGCGCCCGGTGCTCCGGTCCGGGCGCAGGGCGCCGGCGGTAGGCCCGAAACTACGTCGGGGCTGCGGCTAGCCGAGGCCGCGGGCGTCCTGCTTCAGCGCGGTGTCCACGGTCAGCGCGGTCGCCACGACCAGGCTCAGCAGCGGGTCGGTGAGCGGGCGGTGGATCTGGAGCACGTAGTTGTCGGCCGTGGTGAACATCGTCTTCGCCAGGCCTTCCCAGGTCTTGGTGATCCGGGCGATCTCGGTGTCCGTCTCGTCGACGATGGAGAAGTTCCAGGCGCGCCAGTTCTCCGCCTTGACGGCGCCGATCTTCCGGCCGCCGACCTCCAGCGCGAAATTGATCTTCCCGATGGCGTTCTGCTGAACGATCTGGCCGACCTCCTGGCCGTCCGGACGCTGCACGATCACCCGCGACTTGATGAGCTTCGCCGGGCGGGTCAGCAGCAGCACCGGGGTGCCCTGCGCGTCGCGGATCTCCAGCTTGTGGGTCAGGTACTGGTCGATGGAGAAGAGCAGCCGGATCACCTTGCGCAGGCCGCTCTGGCCGACCTGGACCACCGAGCCCAGCGTGGCGCCCTGCTGGTCGAAGACCGAGTACTCGTTGGTCAGCTCGATCAGCTTGGCCTTCTGGTTCACCACCAGGACCGGCTCGGAGAAGAGGGTGCCGCCGCCACCGGAGACCGGTCCGACGCCCGCCTGCCGCTGTACCTGGCGCTGCACCTTGGCGGAGACATCGGCCGGAGCGGCCGGCTGCCCGGGGAGACCCGGGGTGTTCGTGTTCTGGGACATGGCGGGCAGGCTAGGCTCTAACCGCCGTGGGTAGCTAGATCGTTTTGGCTGGCCCCGGGGCGGTCCGGGGCCTCGGATTGTGGCTTTGACCTGCGGATTCGGGTGATTCGAGGCATAGCTGAGTGTCATTCGACGGAACGGATGTGGCTGATGTCACATCCGGTCGGCAGCTCGACCCGGCGCAGCTGCACGCGCCGGCCAGGTGCAGTACAGACCGTCGAACGGTGCCCCGAAGCCGAGCTGTTGCGGCATCAGCTCGTAGTGTTCGAGGCCGTCGCGGTCGGCCGTGCCGTCGATCAGCCCCCACTCCAGCCCGTACGCCTCGGCCACGAACGGGCGGATCCGGATGGCGCCGTACGCCACGCCGGGCAGCTCGTCCAGCAGTTCTGCCAGGGCGCGCTCCGCCGCGTCCGGCTCGGCGGTCGGGGAGAAGTCGGTGCCCAGGTGGTTGCCGTCCGGGTCGAACCGGTGCAGCAGGGCCATCGTGCCGGGCGGGCCGGGCGCTCCGGTGACGTCGCCGAAGAACTGGCCGCCCTCGTAGGTACCGATCCAGCGGGTGCGGGCGTGCGGCTCGTGGGCGACCGGGACCTGCCGGGCCGGGAAGTCCAGCTGCTGCCACTCGACCAGGCTCCGCCAGCCACGGCTGCACGCTAGCGACCGGCGCCGACACCCGGTGAGCCCGGTCCGGGGTGCTTCGGGGCAGCTGGGGCCTGCTCAAGCCTGCTCGTCGCCCGAGGTGAGGTAGGTGCGGTAGGCCTCGGCCACGTTGTTCAGGTAGCGCCGCGCCGCCGCGCGTTCGCCCTCGTCGAGGCCCTCGCCCGCCTGGTGCAGCAGTCGGAGCAGGGGGGCGAGCTCGCCCATCACATGGGCGAAGCCGCTGTCGGTGACGTCCAGGACCTGGCGGCGGCGGTCGTGCGGGTGCGGGGCGCGGGTCAGGTGGCCCTCGGTGACGAGGCGGTTGACCGACTGGGTGCCGGCCGCGCTGGTGACGCCCAGGCGGCGGGAGAGTTCCACCGGGCCGATCGGGTCTCCGGCGCCCGTGGCCATGGCGACGTGTTCGACCGCTTCGACGTTGGTCAGCGGCATCGAGAGGCGTTCGGACAGGGTGGCGCGGGCCAGCTGGGTGAGGGTCAGGACCTCGCGCAGTGCCTCCGAGAGTTCGTCGCCGGCGGGTGCGCCGGTTCGCGGAGGGGGTGCCGCTCGACCGGAGTCCGATGAGTCGGCTGCTCCGGGGGAGGGGTGTTGCGCCATGCCGGCAATTCTGGCACGGTACAGATCGCTAAGTTACTTAATGACTTTGGGAGTGCGTACCCGTGCCCCGCAATTCAGCCGGCCTTCCCCCGCGGCTCGCCCACACCCCGCCGACCGCCGCGCCCGGGAGCCCGAAGCGGCCCCGGACGACGGCCTGGCTCGTGCTGCTGCTCACCGTGATCGGGGTCGGCGCGGCGTTCGCGCTCGGCCCGTCCGATGCCACCACCACCGACGCCACCGGGGTCGGACTGCCGGCCTCCTCGCAGTCGGCGCAGGTGGCCGAGATCGTCAAGACCCTGCCCGCCGGTGCGGCGGCCCCGGCGATCGTCGTCTACAGCAACGCCGACGGCAGCACCCTCACCGAAGCCCAGCGCACCGTCGTCACCGAGCGCTCCGGCGCACTCGGCGCGCTGGGGCTCGCCCCCGCCGCGGCCCGCCCGGAGATCGTCCGGGACCTGGTCGCGACCGTCGCGGTCCTGCTGCCCGCCGACGCCGCCGACGACCGCAACAGCGAGACCGTCCGGCAGATCCGGGCCACCGCGGGGCGCGACCTCCCGGCGCCGCTGCGTGCCGAGGTCACCGGCGGCCCCGCGTTCCGGGCCGACATCGCCCAGGTCTTCGCCGGCGCCGACACCGACCTGCTGATCGCGACCGCCTCCGTGGTCGCGGTACTGCTGCTGATCACCTACCGCAGCCCGATCCTCTGGCTGGTCCCGCTGCTCGTGGTCGGTGCGGGTGACCGCGTCGCCGGAATCCTGGTCGGAGTCCTCGCCCCGCACGCCGGCGTCCAGGTCGACGCCTCCGCGGCCGGCATCCTCTCGGTCCTGGTGTTCGGTGCGGGCACCGACTACGCCCTCCTACTGGTCTCCCGCTACCGCGACGAACTCCACCTCACCGAGGACCGGTTCGCCGCCATGGCCCGCGCCTGGCGCGGCACCGCGCCCGCCGTCCTGGCCAGCGGCAGCACCGTCGTCCTCAGCCTGCTCACCCTGCTCACCGCCGAACTCACCGGCAACCGGGGCCTCGGCCTCGCCGGCGCGGTCGGCATCCTGGTGGCCATGCTGTTCGGCCTGGTGGTCCTGCCCGCCGCACTCGTCCTGCCGGGCCGCCGGCTGTTCTGGCCCCTGGTCCCGAGGGTCGGCGACGCGGTCACGGCCGACCGCCGCGGACCGTGGTCCCGCATCGGCCACGCCGTCGCCAGGCGGCCGGCCCAGGTCGCGACGGCCGGCACCGCCGTACTCCTCCTGCTGGCCTCCGGCGCGCTCGGGCTGCACACCGGCCTCGCCCAGGCCGACTCCTTCCGCAGGACGCCCGAGGCCGTCCTCGGGCAGCGGACCCTCGCCGCCGTACGGCCGGCCGGAGCCGTCGACCCGCTCACCCTGGTGTCCGCGGCGGCCTCGGCCGACCAGGTGGCCCGGGCCGCCCGGCAGGTGCCCGGCGTCGCCTCCGTCAGCGCCGGAGCCGGCGGCACGCCCGGCGAGCGGTACGCACGGGCCGAGGTGATCCTCGCCGCCGCACCCGGCACCGCCGAGTCCGACCGGAGCATCGAGCTGCTGCGCGACACGGTCGGCCGCGTCCCCGGCGCCGGAGCGCTGGTCGGCGGCGCCACCGCCGAGGCCTACGACACCGCGCGGGCCGACGCCCACGACACCCGCGTGGTCGTCCCGCTGGTCCTGGTGATCGTCCTGCTCGTCCTGGTCGGCCTGCTGCGTGCGCTGGTCGCCCCGGTGCTCCTCGTGGCGACCGTCATCGCCTCCTACTTCGCGGCCCTCGGCGCGAGTTGGGTGCTCTTCCGGACCGTCTACGACTTCCCGGCCCTCGACACGAACGTCCCCCTGCTGTCGTTCCTGTTCCTGGTGGCGCTGGGGGTCGACTACAACATCTTCCTCGTCGCACGTGCCCGGGAGGACACCCTCGCCGGCCACGACACCCGGAGCGCGGTCCTGCGGGCCCTGGCCTCCACCGGCGGCGTGATCACCAGCGCCGGCATCCTGCTCGCCGCGGTCTTCGCCGTGCTGGGCGTCCTGCCGCTCATCACGCTCACCCAGATCGGCACCATCGTCGGCATCGGCGTCCTGCTCGACACCCTCCTGGTGCGTACGGTGCTGGTGCCCGCGCTGGCGCTGCTCACCGGCCGCCGCTTCTGGTGGCCCGGCCGGCCCGAGCAGGCCGGCACCGGTACCGGAGCGGCGGGATCCGGCTGACCGGCCCGGCCCGGGGCGCCGGGGCGGCCGCTCCCGGGTCGAGCGGCCGGATCGATGCAGCAACGGTGCGAGTGGCCTGGCGCCTGCCGTCGCGACCAGGCTGGCGGCGTGAACCAGGTCCCGGTGCAGTGCTCTGCCGAAGGCCGGCCCGGGGGCGCCGCCGGCCACCCGGCCGGACTCGGCCGCTCCGCTGCGGGCGACCTGCGTGCGCTGCTCGACCTGGTCGCGCGGGGTGATCAGGACGCCTTCGCGCAGGTGTACGACGCGCTGGCCGGGCCGGTGCTGGGGCTGGTGCGGCGGGTGCTGCGCGACCCGGCACAGGCGGAGGAGGTCGCGCAGGAGGTCATGATCGAGGTGTGGCGGAGCGCCGCCCGCTACCGGCCCGACCGCGGTGAGGTGATGCCGTGGGTGCTGACCATCGCGCACCGGCGCGCGGTGGACCGGGTGCGGGCCACGCAGGCGGCGACCGACCGTGACCGGAGGGCCGCCGCCGGCTCCCTCGACCCGGTGCACGACGAGGTCGCCGACCAGGTCGAGCGCCGGTTCGAGGGCGAGCAGGTGCGCCGTGCCCTACGCCAACTCACCTATGTGCAGCGGGAGTCGCTGGTGCTGGCCTACTACGGCGGATTCTCGCAGTCGGAGATCGCGGAGATCCTCGGCGCGCCGCTGGGCACGGTCAAGACCCGGATGCGCGACGGCCTGATCCGGCTGCGCGACCCGCTCGCCGTCGACGACCCGCGCTCCGCCGGGAGCGGCCGTGCGCGCCCGCTCACGAACCGACCGCTCGAAGTGGGGTGATGACGATGGCTGCCCGGCCTGGCGAGTCGGTGTGGGACTACCCGCGGCCGCCGAGGATCGACGAGGCGTACGGCCGGCTGGCGGAAGTGACGTTCGCCGGCCGGTCGGTGGCCAGCACCCGCCGTGCGCTGCGGGTGCTGGAGACCAGCCATCCACCGGTCTGGTACTTCCCGCCGGAGGACGTGGCCACGGAGTTCCTCGACCGCGCGGCGGGACGGAGTCTGTGCGAGTGGAAGGGCAGCGCGGCCTACTGGGACCTGCGGGTCGGCGGGCGGAGCTGCGAGCAGGCGGCCTGGTCCTATCCCGCCCCGGCGCCCGCGTTCCGAAGGATCCGGGGCTACTTCGCGTTCTATCCGGCACGGGTGGAGCGCTGCGCCGTCGACGGGGAGACCGTGCACCCGCAGGAGGGTGACTTCTACGGAGGATGGATCACCTCCGAGATCCGCGGCCCGTTCAAGGGCGGTCCGGGGAGCGGAGGTTGGTGATCCCGGCCGCCGGCCGCCCGCCGCCGTCCCCGCGGGTGCGCAAGCGCTGCGGGAACGCTGCGAGTTGGCCGGCCGGCGGGGCGGCCCCGACGGTGGGGCGGAAGGATCCCGTCCTCACGACCGCAACGGAGCGAGCTCATGGACTTCCGCGACGAACTCCCCGTCGACCACCGGCTGGCACGGGTCTACCGCGTCGGTGCCGGGCTGTGCGGCGCGGCCCTGCTGGTCTTCGGCTGCCTCGGCCTCGCCGACGGTCTCGCGTTCTTCAGCACCAGCGGCGAGCCGGTCGCCGGCCTCTCCAGCAACGGCCTGCTCAGCCTGATCTCCATCGTGACCGCCGGCGCCCTCATCGCCGGTGCGGTGATCGGCGGCAACATCGCCTCCACCGTGAACATCGTGGTGGGCACGCTGTTCGTGCTCAGCGGATTCGTCAACCTGGCCCTGCTGGACTCCGGAGCGAACGTCCTCAGCTTCCGGATCCCCAACGTGATCTTCAGCTTCGCCATGGGCCTGCTCATCGCGACCTTCGGCATGTACGGCCGGGTCAGCGCCAAGCTGCCGCACGACAACCCGTACTGGCGGCACCGCCACCCCGTGACCGCGCCGGCGGGGCACCGGCCCCCTGCCGCGGCGGCGACCCTGGGCCCGCGCCGGCCGGACGGCCCGGCGGCCTGACCGGCCCACCCGGGCAGCCGCGCCAGGCGCTGCGAAAACGCTGCGAGATGCCCCTGTCCGACATCCGGGGAACGCTGGAAGTGCCGGGGCGACCCGGACCGGAGCGAGGAGGTGGGCCCGCCGTGGCCGTACCGCTGACCGCGCACGAGGTGCGACTGCTGAACACGATCGAGGAGCGGCTGCGCCGGGATGAGCCAGGCCTCGACCGGCAGCTCGGACGCCCGCTGGGACGGCTGCGTCGGCTCGCCTGGCGGCCGTCGACCCTGGTGGTCGCGGTCGCTCTGCTCACCTCGGTCACCGGGGCCGGGGTGCTCCTCGCGGCCGCCGGTGCCCCGCTCGCCGGGCTGCCCGCCGCCGTCGCCGCCGGGGCGCTCGTCGCCACGTTCGTCTGACTCGCCCGTTTCCAGGGCCGCTGACCGGTCCGTACCCGCCCGGAGGTTCACCATGGCTTCGACCGAGACCGTCGTGGCGCCCGCCCACCCGGCCGCCACCGGCGCGCAGCCCATCGAGACACCCGAGTGCGAGGCCTCCACCTGCGCGGGGATCTCCACCCCGGAGGCGCCCGAACTGCACACCGCCTGGCCGGGATGGGTCCCGCTGCTGGTCATCGCCACCATGGTGATCAGCTGCGTCGGCTTCGCCGTCGGCCGGATCCTCGGATGGTGAGCCTGGATGGCATGGAGGGCATGGAGGGCATGGAGGGCATGGCGGGCACGCCGGGTGCACCGTACGGCGCCGTGCCGTCGGGTCGCCGTAGGCTCGGCACCGTGCCCGAGACCGCCGCCGATGCCGCACCCGCCACGCCCGCCACGCCCCGGCCGGCTCGCGCCGCGGTGAGCCTCACCACCGGCGGGGTGGCCCGCCGGCTGGGCGTGTCGCCGACCACCATCCGCTCCTGGGAACGCCGTTACGGCATCGGCCCGGCACACCGGGAAGCCGGGCACCACCGCCGCTGGAGCCCGCAGGACATCGCCGCACTGGAGGCCATGTGCCGGCTGACCGCCCGCGGCGTACCCCCCGGTGAGGCGGCGCGGGCGGCGCTCGGCCCCGCACCGACCGTCGAAGCGCGGCCGACAGAGGGCCCGAAAGCGGAGGGCCCGGAAACAGAGGGCCCGGAGAGGACGGGCCCGACGCCGGGCCCGACGGCGGGTGCGAAGGCGCCCGGCGGCAGCAACGCCCTGCCGGTCGGCCAGGTCCGGCCCGAGTGCCGGGGGCTCGCCCGGGCCGCCGTGCGGCTGGACACCCCCGAGGTGGCGCGGATCCTCCGCGCGGCGGTCGACGATCTGGGTCCGGTCACGGCCTGGACCGAGGTGATGATGCCGGCGCTGCGCGCGGCCGGCCGGAAGTGGGCGGCCGAGGGAGAGCGGTACGTCGAGGTGGAGCACCTGCTGTCCTGGCACGTCTCCAGCGCCCTGCGGCGGGTCGCCGACCGTCCGGGCGCGGCGTCCGGCAGCCCGCCCGTCCTGCTCGCCGGCATGCCCGCGGAGCTGCACACCCTTCCCCTGGAGGCCGTTGCCGCGGGCCTCGCCGAACGCGGACTCCCGTTCCGGATGTTCGGCCCGGCCGTGCCACCGGAGGCACTGCTGGAAGCGGTGCGCCGCACCGGCCCGGCAGCCGTCATGCTCTGGTCCCAGGCCCGCCGGACCGCCGACCGGGCCCTGGCCCACCGCGCGGCGGAGACCGTCTGGGGTGGCCGCGGATCGCGCTCCCGCCCCGTCCTGCTCACCGCGGGCCCCGGCTGGGCCGGGATCCGGAGCACCCAGGGCGTGCTGCGCCCCCGCGATCTGCGCGGAGCCGTCGACCTGCTGGCAGAGCTGCTCGCCGCCTGAGGAGGGTCTCCCCTCGTACCGTGGATCAGGACGGACACCTCCGGGGCCCGCACGGGTCCATGGGGGACCGGAGCGCACACGACCGGAGGTTGCCGTGGATGCAGGGCCATGCGTGGGACAGCGGGTCGGACGCTTCCGGCTGGCCTTCGGCCTGACCCGCGCCCAGCTCGCCGCAGCGGTCGGCCGCAACACCGAGTGGCTCAAAGGCGTGGAATCGGGACGGCAGCGGCTGGACCGCTACGCGATGATCCACGCCCTGGCCGAGGCCTTGGGCGTCGCCCCGGGCGACCTCCTCGGACTGCCCTGCGGGCGCGAGGACCCCCAAGCCGCCCCCGCCCACCGGGCGCTCGCGGCGCTGCGCCCGGCCGTCCTGCGCACCGGGCTGTCCTCCCCGTCGGCAGGGCCCGCCGAGCCGGTCGAACGGCTCCGCAACCGGCTCGGCGCAGCGGTCCGCCTGCGCGCGGCAGGCCGTTACGCCGACCTCGCCGCCGAGCTCACCCTGCTGCTGGACGGCCTGAACGCGGGACCGCCGGATCCGAGCGCGGACCCGGATGCGGATGCGACCTCGGCCGGTCTGCTCGTCGGGGCGCTCCACGAGACGGCCATGCTGGCGAAGCGACTGGGGGCGCCCGACCTGGCCGCCCTGGCCGCGAACGAGGCCCGCACGAGGGTGGCGGTCCGCGCGGATCCGGTCGAGACGGCGGCGGCCCAGTGGCTGGGCGCGGAAGTCTGCCTGGCCGCCGGCGCCGTACGGGAGGCGGCCGCCCTGATCGACTCCGGACTGTCCGGGACGGATGCGATCCTTGGCCGCTCGGGTCCGCAGGCCTGGCGGATCTGGGGCACGCTGCACCTCGTCGGAGCCGTCGTGGAGGCACAGGGAGGGCGGCAGGCGGAGTCCTCCTTGCACTTGGCCGACGCCGCGGCGGCGGTCGCGCACACCGGCGCCGGCGAACTCGACCGGACCGGATTCGGCACCGGCGAATGGGCGCTGCACTCCGTCCACGCGGCCCTCGAGCTGGGCGAGGACATCGAAGCCCTGGACCGCGTCCGCGGGGTGGACCTGACCGGGCTGCCGACCGAGCGGCAGGCCCGGCACGGCATCGACCGCGCCCGCGCGCACACCCGGGCCGGCAACTGGGATCAGGCCGCGCGCGAGCTGCTCGCCGCCGACCGTCGCGCTCCCCAGCTGGTGCGCAGCCATCCGCTGGTGCGCGAGCTCGTGCTGACCGCGCCTCGGCTCGAAGCCGCGACCAGCGGGCTCGGCTTCACCTGGTAGCCCGCGAGGCGCCCGGCCGGTCCGGGGCACCACATCCGGAGGTGCCGGCGGCGGCCTGCTCGGCCGGTGACACCGGATCACCTCCCGGCACGGGTGCCCGTCGTCGGCCGAGGCGCTGTCCCAGCACCGCGGCGTTACTGCTTGACAGGGTGCGTCATACTGTAACGCGCGCGGTCCGAGATGCCGTCGGAGCGGGCAGCTCTGCCGGCGTGCGGGCCCGGCGGGTCCCCCTCTCAGCAGCTCGGAGCGCGACATGCACCACCCCTTCCTCGATCAGCCGGGGCCGCTCGCCTTCGCGCACCGGGGCGGTGACCTCGGCCACCCCGAGAACTCGCTCGCCGCCTTCGAGGCCGCCGTCGCCCTGGGGTACCGCTACCTCGAGACGGATGTGCACGCCACCCGCGACGGCGTCCTGCTGGCCTTCCACGACTCCCGCCTCGACCGGGTCACCGACCGCACCGGCGCGGTGGCCGAACTGCCCTGGGAGACCGTCAGGCAGGCCCGGATCGGCGGCACCGAGCCGGTGCCGTTGCTGGAGGACCTGCTCGGCGCGTTCCCCGCAGCCCGCTTCAACATCGACGTCAAGGCGGCGCCGGCCGTCGGGCCGCTGGTCGAGACGGTCCGCCGGACGAACGCCTGGGACCGGGTCTGCGTCGGCGGCTTCTCGGACAGCCGCCTCGCCGCCGTCCGCGCCGCCGCCGGCCCCCGGCTGGCCACCTCGCTCGGCCCGCGCGAGGTGGCCCGACTGCGGCTGCGCTCGCTGGCCGGTTCGCTGGCCGGTCCGCTGCTGCGGGGGAGCGCGGCGCCGTTCGCCGGGGTGTGCGCCCAGGTGCCGGAGCGGCACCTGGGCGTGCCGGTGGTCGACCGGGCCTTCGTGCGCACCGCCCACCGCCTCGGCCTGCGGGTGCACGTCTGGACCGTGGACGACCCCACCCGGATCAGGGCTCTCCTCGACCTCGGTGTGGATGGCATCATGGCCGATCGCATCGATGTCCTGCGGGATGTTCTCGACGAGCGCGGCTGCTGGACCGACGGCAGCACCGGCTCCAGCACAGTGATAGGAGCCCCATGAACACCAAGGCCCAAGCGCCGGACCGACCGGCGACCGCCGCCGACGGCCGGGACCTGCGCCGGATGCAGTTCGGTTGGTACGTCAACGACTGGGCCAACGCGGCCTTCTCGGCCACCGTCCTGACGGTCTTCCTCGGACCGTACCTGACCTCGATCGCCAAGAACGCCGCGGACGCGTCCGGCAACGTGCACCCGCTCGGTCTGACGATCCGCGCGGGGTCGTTCTTCCCGTACACGGTCTCCTTCTCCGTGCTGATCTCGGTCGCGGTGATGCTGGTGACCGGGACGATCGCGGACCGCACCGGGCGGCACAAGGAGCTGATGTGCGGCTTCGCCTACATCGGTGCGATCGCCACGATGGGGATGTTCTTCCTCGGCGGCGACCGCTACCTGCTCGGCGGCGCGCTGCTGGTGGTCTCCAACATCGCGTACGCGGTGTCGGTCGCGCTCTCCTACGCCTACCTCCCGGGCCTGGCGGCCCCCGACGAGCGCGACGCGGTCTCCTCCAAGGGCTGGGCCTACGGCTACGCGGGCGGCGGCCTGCTGCTGGTCGCCAACCTGGCGCTGTTCGAGGGCCACGACGCGCTCGGCCTGTCCTCCGGCACCGCCGTGCGCATCTGCCTGGCCTCGGCCGGGCTGTGGTGGGCGCTGTTCACGATCGTCCCGCTGCTGCGGCTGCCCTCCCGGGCCGGTGCGGTCGCCGCCCGCGCCGCGGCCGTGCCCGACCGACCCGCCGCCGGCAGCCTGCGCGAACTCGCCCGCACCCTGCGCGGCATGCGCGAGTACCCGCTCACGCTGCTCTACCTGGGCGCCTTCCTCTGCTACAACGACGGCATCCAGACCGTCGTCTCGCAGGCCTCGCTCTACGGCAGCGAGGAGCTCGGCATGGACCAGACCTCGCTGGTCGCCGCCGTGCTCATGGTCCAGATCGTGGCGATCGGCGGCGCCCTGCTGCTCGGCCGGATCGCGCGCCGGTACGGCGCCAAGCGGACCGTCCTCGGCTCCCTGGTCGGCTGGGTGATCACCCTCGCCCTCGGCTACCTGATGCCGGCCCACCAGCCCGCCTGGTTCTTCGCCCTCGCCTGCATGATCGGCCTGGTGCTCGGCGGCAGCCAGGCACTCTCCCGCTCGCTCTTCTCCCACCTCATCCCGGCCGGCCGGGAGGCGGAGTACTTCAGCGTCTACAAGGTCAGCGACCGCGGCACCAGCTGGATGGGCCCGCTGGTCTTCGGCCTCGCCTACCAGATCACCGGCAGCTACCGCTCGGCGATCATCTCCCTGCTGGTCTTCTTCGTGATCGGCTTCGCCGTGCTGGTGAAGGTCCCCGTCCGCCGCGCCATCGAGGCCGTCGGCAACCCCGTCCCCGAGCGCCTGTGACATCCCGGCCCACGCCACCGGGCCGCTGACGAGGAAGGGCCACGGAGTACTCCTCCGTGGCCCTTCCTGCTTGCCTGCTGGGTACGGGCCGCATGGCAGGGCGGCTGTTGGTGCGCGATGTCAGTGGCCGCCCGGCGCGGGGGCGAAGGGGCCGTCCAGGGCTGCCCATTGCAGGAGCAGGATGGTCTTCCCGTCGGTGATGCGTCCGTCGCGGGTCATGGCGAGGGCTTCGGTGAAGGGCAGTTCGAGGACCTCGATGTCCTCGCCGTCCTCCTCGAGTCCGCCGCCGGTCCCGGTCCGGTCGGCCGGGGTGTAGGGGGCGGCGAAGAAGTGGAGGCGTTCGGTGACGGAGCCGGGGCTCATGTAGGCGTCGAGGACGTGGGTGAGCGCGCCGAGGGTGACGCCGAGTTCCTCGGCGCACTCGCGTCGGACGGCGGTGGCCGGGTCGTCCGCGTCGAGCAGTCCTGCGGCGGCTTCGATGAGCATCCCGTCGGGATGGTCGTTGACGTAGGCCGGGTAGCGGAACTGGCGGGTGAGCAGGACACGGCGGCGCCGGGTGTCGTAGGGCAGCACGACGGCACCGTCGCCGCGGTCGTAGGTCTCGCGCTGCTGGGTCTCCCAACGGCCGTCGCGGCGGCGGTGGTCGAAGGTGGTGCGCCGTAGGACGTGCCAGCCCTGCGAGGTGAGTTCTACGTCGCGGACCCGGATGTCGGGGTTGCGGTTCAGGTCGCGTCCGGCCCGGTCGAGGCCGGTGCGGCCGCGGTGGTCGGGGGTGTCGATGCCGGGGCGGGCTGTCACCTGGTCTCCTGCGGGTCGCCGTCGGTGCCGGAGCGGTAGGGGCCGGCGATCGGGATGAGCATGGGGTGGTCGGTCACGGGCGCTACGATACATGCAGAAACGTGCAAGAACAGGAGAGAATGCGGATGCTGGCTGCTGAACGGCGCGACCACCTGCTCGGTCTGCTCGCTCGCCAGGGCAAGATCGTCGCCAAGGACGTCGCCGCCGAACTGGGGATCTCCGAGGACAGCGTGCGGCGCGACCTGCGCGATCTCGCCGCCGAGGGACTGTGCCAGCGGGTCTACGGTGGCGCGCTTCCCGCATCCCCGGCGGTGGTGGACTACGCCGCGCGCAAGAGCGTGGCCCCGGACGGCAAGCGGAAGGTCGCCGCCGTGGCCGCCGCGCTGGTACGGCCGGGCGGCACGCTGATCCTGGACGGCGGCACCACCGCCCTCGCCGTCGTCCACGCGCTCCCGCAGGACCTGGCCTGCACCGTGATCACCCACAGCCCGACGGTCGCCGTCGCCCTGCTCGACCATCCGCGGGCGGAGCTCTTCCTGCTCGGGGGCCGCGTCTTCAAGCACTCGGCGGTCGCCTGCGGTGCCGCCGCGGTCGAGGCCGCGCAGAACGTCTCCGCCGACCTCTGCCTGCTCGGCGTCACCGGCGTGCACCCCGAAGCGGGACTGACCACCGCGGACGCCGAGGAGGCCGCGATGAAGCGAGCCCTGTCCGCACGGGCCGCGGACACCTACATCCTCGCCTCCTCCGAGAAGATCGGCACGGCCTCACGGTTCCGCGTGCTGCCCTGGGAGAAGGTCAGCGGACTGATCACCGACGCCGACCCCCGCGACGCGGTCGTCGAGCGACTCACGGCGTGCGGTGTGGAGATCCTGGCAGCGGGCTGACGGTCACGACCCGAACGGCCCCTCCGCGGCACCGTCAACCGTCGGCCGCGGGGGCAGCGGCACGCCGTTGCTGCGCAGGACGTCGCGGACGTCCAGGATCAGCGGGAAGACCTCGTGGTTGCGGTCCTCGCCCTGTTCGTCCCAGGCCTGTTGCTCGGCCTCGACCGCCATCCGGTCCTGGGCGAACACCCGCTCGGTGAAGCGCCGGATCAGCGGCCAGGCCAGGTGGATCAGCCCGGGGACGGGCGGCTTCGCGATCATCAGCAGGCCGTAGGCGCGGCAGGTGCGCTGCTCGGCGTCCTCCGGGACGTAGGTGGCCCAGAGCGAGAACGCCGGGAGTTCGGCACCGTCGGGCACGTCCTGGAGGGTCTGGTACGGGTACTCGGTGCGGATGGTGACCACGTCGGGGCTCTGCCGCCCACCGAGCCCCTCGGCGGACAGCAGACCGGCGCCGCGGTCCTTCTTCCCTCCGGCGGGGACGAACAGGTAGCGGGCCTCGACGAACCGCGGACCGCTCTCGTACCCCAGCAGCTCGGGCTGGATCCTGCCCAGCACACCCCGGTGCAGGAACTGGTGGTTCATGTCCAGCAGGTTCTCGTGCATGAACGAGTAGTGGCACCGCACGGTGCGGGAGAACGTCATGGTGCGGTGCGTGGCCGCGTGGAACTCGGGCAGTACCGGGAAGGGCGCCGCCTCGGCCTTCGCCGGGTCGCCGGGGAAGACGAACACCAGGCCGAAGGCCTCGCGGACCGGGTAGGACCGCACGCCGCGCGGCGGCCGCTCGCACCCCTTGGGCAGGTACGGGATCTGCGAGATGTGGCCGTTCCCGCGGTAGGCCCAGGCGTGGTAGCAGCAGCGCAGCGTCTCCGCCTCCACCACGCCCAGGCTCAGCGGCACCTGGCGGTGCGCACAGCGGTCCTCCAACGCGTAGACCCGGCCGCTGCGGCCGCGGTAGAGCGCGATCCGCTCACCGGCGAAGACGGCGGCGAAGGTGCGTTCCCTGGGCAGCTTCCGGGACACGGCCACCGGATACCAGAAATCCGGATCGATCCCGATCCGCCGCAGGTCGGCGACGGCTCCGCGGCGGTCGTGCCGCGGCTGTGCGGCCGGCTCCACCGGTCCGTCGGGGGACCGGTCCATTCCGGGTCGGGCCTGGGTCATATGCGCTGTTCCTCGCGCTCGGGCCGGAAGGCCGAGGCCACGCGGACCTCGGGGTGACGCGCCGCTCCTGGCATCGCGTCGATCCGGCATCCCGAAGGCCGAAGGCGATCCGCCGGCCGCTGCAGGACTTCACCTCCCTACGGTGGCCGGGGCCAGCAGGAACGGCAACCGCGGCGGCGGGCACCGGCTCGGACACCCGGGCCGCCGCACCCGCCGCCGGCACGCCACCATCACCCGATCGGCCCACAAGCGGGCCATGCGAGGAGCCGGTCGCGGTCAGCGCAGTCCGGCGAAGAGGTCGTTCTCCGGCACGGCGGCGCCGGTGGTGTCCCGGACCCGGACGAAGGTCTCCACGCCCATCAGCTCGGTGAACCGCTCCTTGCCCATCTTCAGGAAGAAGATGTTCTCGCCCTGGCTGGCGTGCGCGGCCAGCGAGTCGAACTTCTGGCCGCCGTACTCGGAGGCGTCCACCCAGGTGGTGATCTCCTCGTCGGGGAGTCCGATCTCGGCCATCGCGGCGGCCTCCGCCGGGTCCGGCTCCTCCCAATCCGCGCCGAACTCGCGCATGACCTCGCCGAACCGCTGCATCATCGAGCGCGGCGCCGTCGTCCAGTACACCTTCGGCGTCAGCTCCGTCAGCGCGAGCGCCGCCATCGTGATGCGGTTCGCCTGGATGTGGTCGGGGTGGCCGTAGAAGCCGTTCTCGTCGTAGGTCACGACCACGTCGGGCCGGTAGTGCCGCAGCAGTTCGGCGAGGCGGGCGGCGCCCTGTGCCACCGGCGTCCGCCAGAACGACCCGGGTGCGTCGTTGGCCGGCCAGCCCATCATCCCGGAGTCGGCGTACTCCAACAGCTCCAGGTGACCGATCTTCAGGACGTCGCAGCTCGCCTCGAGTTCCCGGCGGCGCATCGCGGCGACGGCCGCCGGGTCGTGCCCGGGCTCGCCCGGCTTGACACCTCCCGGCCCGTCACCGCAACCGCCGTCGGTACAGGTCACCAGGACCGTGCGGATGCCCTCCGCCGCGTAGCGCGCCAGGACACCGCCCGTACCGGTGGCCTCGTCGTCGGGGTGGGCGTGCACCGCCATCAGCGTCAAGGGTCGATCAACCATGAATGCCGTCCTCCGGTCCGATGAGTACTCGGCCCGAGTCTGCTGCACCCGGGCGGCCGACCGCGAATCGCCGGACCTCGGCAGCGCGCGGCCGGCCGCCCGGCGGCCGTCGGATCAGATGCGGTCGGCCGCGATCAGCAGGTACTGGAAGGAGCCGTCCTTGTAGGAGGAGATGAAGGCCTCCTCGATGCCGGTGGTGAGGGAGGAGGTGGCGCGGAGCTCCCAGTAGGGCAGGGTCGCGGGGGTGAGGTCGATGATGGTCTGGGGGACCAGGCGGTTGTCGGCCATGGCGCGGAGGTACTCGCGACGGGAGTGGATGTTGCACTCGAAGTGGGCGTTGATCTGGGAGACCCACTTGGACGGCTGCCCGTAGACCGGGTTCCAGCAGCCGGTGATGGTCACGTAGCGGCCGCCGTGGGCCAGGATGCGGGCGTGCTCGGCGAAGAGGTCACCGAGGTCCACGTACATGCTGGACTCGTTGTTCCAGGAGGCGGCCGCGCGCCCGCTCTCGACGGGCATGGCGAGCATGTTGGCGACGCGGGCCCGGACGGCGTGGTCGATGCCGAGGTCGCGGGCGCGCTGGTTGGCGAACTCGGCCTGCTTGGCGGAGAGGGTGACGCCCTCCACGGAGCAGTCGAAGCGCTGATGGGCCATCACCATCGAGCCGCCCCGGCCGCAGCCGGCGTCGACGAGGGTGTCACCGGCGCCGATCGGGCCGAGGTGGTCGAGCAGCACGTCGGTCTGGGCGGATTCGAGGCGGTGCAGCTCGGCGACGATCCGCTCCTCGCGCTCGGCGTCCGAATCGGCCGCCAGGGCGCCGTGGTCGACCTCGCCGATGCCGTAGTGGTGGTGGTAGAGGCCGTCGACATCGCCGAGCCGCAGGTTGACGGGGCGGGCCTCGTGATCCCAGTAGCGCGCGATGTCACCCTGGTAGCTGGTGGCGGGGCCGGGGATGGTGACGCCGGGGACGGTGGCGGTGCCGGGAGCGGCAGTGGTGGTCATGCAAATTCTCCTCAGGGTTACCAGAAGTCCGGCAGGGAGTAGCGATAGGTGTTCGTGCGGTGCCAGTGGTGGTTGCCGTCGACCCAGACCGCGACGCCGCGCAGGAAGCGCAGCAGCGTCGGGGCGGGGCAGGCGGCGGTGAGTGCGGCCGCTTCGGCTTCGAAGGCGTGCATCAGGTCGTTGTGGATCTCCACCGCCTTGAGGTAGGCCTCGCGGTCGGTGAGGTCCTCCCGGCGCGCGAGGACCACGGGCAGGTTGAGGTGCAGGCCCGGGCTCGCGAGCTCCTTGGTGTACGAGTAGAGGTCGTTGACGATGGTGGTCGCGTTGGACGCGAGGGCGATGACCCGCTGCGTCGCCGGCAGGGCGTGCAGGTCGGCGGCCAGCTCGTAGCCACCGATGGTGTCGGTGATGGTGGGGCAGGGGCGGAAGTTGTTGAACTGGCGCATCGCCAGGTACTCCCACACCTGCGGGACGTACTCGGTCTCGGCCCAGGCGGCCTCGGCGAGGTAGCCCAGGTGCAGGCGGGCCATGTCGTGGCGGTAGCGGTCGGCCTGGGCGGGGGAGGCGGCCCGGGTGAAGTACTCCATGGCGGAGCGGTAGGCCCGCCGGGGAGCGTCGGCCTGCAGGGACTCCTCCCAGGCCGGCCGGTACTCGGCCGTGGTGTGGAGGTGGTCGAGGGCGGTGTGCGCGAGCAGCAGGCGCCCGCCCAGGCCGACCGGGGAGCCGCCGTGGTCCTCGCAGTAGCAGTCGTCGAGGACGTTCTCGGCGGCCATCAGGCGGGTGGCGATCATCAGATGGTCGACGGTGGGGGCGTCCGGGTGGCAGACCGCCAGGTAGCGGCCGAGCGCGAAGCCGTCGAACTGGTCCTCCCACTCCGGGGGGAAGAGCTGGACCTCCTCCACGGCCCAGGTCTTGATCCGCCGGCTGACCTCCTCGACCCGGACGGGGTCGGGCTCGGCGACGGCGTGGTGGTACAGGCCCGGGACGGCCGCACCGGCCGGCTCCGCCGGGGCGGACGACCGGGGCGGACGCGGCGATCCGGGCGGCCCCGGCACTGCCGGCAGGGCCGGGGCCGCAGCCTCGGGCACCGCCGGCTCAGGCAACTCAGGCCCCGGAGCAGCCGGTTCGGCAGGGGCGGGCACCGCCGGCGGCTCGGTCAGGTAGAGGCTCCGGGTGCCCAGGCCGCTGGGGCCGCGCAGGAGGCGCTGCAGGTCGGTGGCTCCGGTCACGCCGCTGCTCCGATCTGGCAGTTCTCCAGCAGCCCGAGCGCGTCGGGGACCAGGACGGCGGCGGAGAAGTAGGCGGTGACCAGGTAGCGCATGACGGCCTGCTGGTTGACGCCCATGAAGCGGACGTTCAGCCCGGACTCCACCTCCTCGGGCAGTTCCTGCGGCCGCAGGCCGATGACGCCCTGCTGCTTCTCCCCGAAGCGCATCGCCATGATGGTGGAGGTGTAGGTGTCGGAGACCGGAATCTTGGAACAGGGGTAGATCGGGACGCCGCGCCAGGCGGGCACCTTGCGGCCGTTGACCTCGACGGGGTCGGGGTGCAGGCCTCGGCTGTTGCACTCGCTCAGGAACGCGGCGATCACCTTGGGATGGGCGAAGAACGCGTGGGTGGAGCGCCGCATGGCGAGCAACTGGTCGAGGTCGTCCGGGGTGGGCGGGCCGCTGCGGGTGGAGATCCGCTGCTCGTACGCGGCGTTGTGCAGCAGTCCGAACTCGCGGTTGTTGACGATCTCGTGCTCCTGCCGCTCGCGGAGCTCCTCCACGGTCAGCCGCAGCTGCTGCTGCAGCTGGTCCATCGGGTCGTTGTACAGGTCCGCGACCCGGGTGTGGACCTGGAGCACCGTCTGGGCGAGCGACAGCTCGTACTCCCTGGGCGCGAGTTCGTAGTCGACGAAGGAGGTGGGCAGTGGTGGCTCGCCGTGGTGGCCGGCGCTCACCGCGATCTCGGCCTCGCCCTTGCGGTTGACGGCGCGCTTCGCGCGGCTGCGGAAGGCGTCGGTGTGCGTCCGCAGGGAGGGGGTGCGGTCGAGGATCTCGCGGTACCGGGCCCATGGCAGGACGAGCAGGGTGGTGTCGGTGGCGGCCCTGAGGGTGGCCGACCACTCGGCCCCGGGCCGCAGATGCGCCTCGTCGCCCAGGTGGGCGCCGTCGGTCACCACGCCCAGCAGCTGGGGCTCGCCGTACTTCCCGGCGACGATCCGCTCGAGGCGGCCGTGGGCGATGAGGAAGACCTCCTCGACCGGCTGCCCCTGGTGGGCGAGGAGGTCACCGGACCGGATGTGCCGGGGCTCGAACCGGGCGGCGATCTCGGTGAGCACGTCCTGGTCGGGGTAGTCGCGCAGGGCGGGGAGTGCGTCGAGGGATCCGGGGACCACGCGGACCTGGTCCGCGCCCTGCTGGACGAAGAGCACCCGGCCCGGGCCGGTCTTGAGGGCGAGCCGCCGGTTGACCCGGTAGGTGCCGGCCGCGACGTCCACCCAGGGCATGGCCCGTAGCAGGTTGCGGGAGGTGATGGCCTGCATCTGCGGTTCGGACTTGGTGGTGGTCGCCAGCAGCCTGGCGGCCTGCGTGGACAGGCTCGACAGCGGCACGGGTGGTACTCCCAGGCCAAGCATGACTACTCCTCGAGGAAAGGCGCCCACCGGGCCGGCCGGGGCGCGAACTCACCGCAACTGCACGCAGGACGAACCGGCCGCTCACCTGCCTGCCTTCGGGAGCGGCAGGACGGCGCTCGGCGCTGCGGACGCTGATCGATCCCCCCGGACTGATCCGACGGCTTCCGAGGATCATGATTGCGGAGCCGGGCCGGGCAACGGGACAAAGGACTGCAACAGACCGAATGCGATCGTTCTGGTTCGTACAGTAAGGAAGCGGCCTCGAACGGAGATCCATCACCCGGCTGGCGAACGCGTCTGCCGGGTAGGCCGGCTGACGAAAGGTCAGGTGCGGCGCCCGCGCCGGCGGCTCACTGCGCTGAACCCACCGCGCCCGCGGGGAGCTTCGAGCCGTCGGCCATGGTCAGCGTGCACATCACATAGCGGAACCCCTGGTTCCAGCCGGTCTCGCCGCCCGTCCAGGCGCTGACCTCGTGGCCGCCGGTGCGGTAGGCCGCGTACTGCTGCGCGCAGAGCTTCAACGAGTCGGTCTCGCTCGCCGACTTGTAGGTCACGTTCCCGGGCGGCACGACGAAGCCCAGCACCTGCTCCGCGTGCGGCACGTTGCAGTCCGCGAGCACGGTGGACTGGCTGCCGTCCTCCTTCGTGGTGCTGTCCACGCAGTCGCCGACCGAGGTGTCGGCCAGGTAGATCTCCTGGCCGACCGGCCGGAAGGTGCCCACCGGCCCCACGATCCCGGTGGACCTGCCGAAGACCAGGCAGGGCATGGCGCGCACGCCACCGGCCCAGCCCTGCTCGCTCGGCGGGATGGCGTACGCCCGGGCATCCGGCAGCGACTCGACGGTGGTGCGCAGCCGGGCGGCGCAGATGGCGTTGCCGTTCTGCGTCGCATCGCTGAGCGAGGTCACCTCCGCCATGTCGAGGGCCTGACCGTCCGGGGTGTCCTTGACGCAGTCCAGGAGCCCGAGCCTGGGCAGCCCCTGGAACTTCTCCCCGTTCCACACGGCGGAGACGCAGTCGCCCCGGTGCAACTCCTGCTGCAGCCCCACGGCCTCCCCGTACGGCGGGACCGGTCCGGTGGCCGTCGCGGGCGACGGACCGCCCACGGCGGAGGTCTGGGACGAGGACGAGGAGGTGGTGCCCGAGCCGCCGATCAGGGCGGCCCCGGCCCACACGGCGCCGCCGACGAGCAGGACGGCGGCCGCGACGATCGCCGCGGTCCGGCCGGCCGGCATCCGGCGTCGTCGGCGGATCACCCGCGTGCCCGGCGGTACCGGCGAAGGCGGCATCGGTGTGGAGGGCCCCGGCGCAGGGGGGACCGGTGCAGGGGGGACCGGTGCGGGCGGGGCCGGGATCGTCGGGGGCCCGGGATCGGGCGGGGCCTGGACCGCGGCGAGCCTGCGGGCGGCCTCCTCGCCCCGCATCCGCGCCGCCGGGTCCTTGACCAGCAGGCCCTTGACGACGGACGCCAGGGGCTCCGTGACCTGGGCCGGCAGCGTGACCTCGTCGAGCATCAGTGCGGTGAGGGAGGCGGCATCGGTGTCCGCGTCGAAGGGGCCCTCGCCGGAGACGGTGAAGTACAGCGTCGCGCCGAGCGCGAACAGGTCGGCCTCCGGGCTCGGCTCCCCGCCGCGCGCCCGCTCCGGCGACAGGTAGCCGGGGGTCCCCACGATCCCGGACGCCGCGGTGAGCCGGGTCTCCCCCGAGGCCGGATCCAGGGCGATGCCGTAGTCGGCCAGCAGCACCTGCCCCTCCTCCGCCGGGTGCGCCGTCCGGGCCGCGGGGCTGGTCAGGAGGATGTTGGCCGGCTTGACGTCCCGGTGCAGGACACCCAGCCGGTGACCCTCGGTCAGGGCGTCCAGGACGGCCAGCCCGATGCGCGCGGCCTCCGCGGGCGGCAGCGGCCCGTACCGGCGCACGACGGCCTCCAGGTCCGTCGCGCCGGGCACGTACTCCATCACGATCCACGGCAGCCCGTGCTCCTCGACGACGTCGTGCACCGTGGCGACGTGCGGATGGTTCCGCAGCCTGGCGGCGTGCCGCGCCTCGCCGCGGGCCCTGGCGATCCGTGCGGCCAGCTCCTGCTCCGTCAGGGTCGGGGGGACGTCGATCTCCTTGAGCGCGACCTCGCAGTCCAGCACCGCGTCATGGGCGAGCCAGACCCGCCCCATCCCTCCGGAGCCGAGCCGCCGCACCAAGGTGTAGCGCCCTGCGATCACCCGTCCTGCACCGTCTGCGGCCCCTGTCATGGTCAACAACGTAGGGCGTCCGAAATACCGGGGCAATCAGGGCAGATCGAACAGGTGACGGGGCCACGACCGGGTGCCCCGGGCCCGGTCAGGGGCGGTGCAGGGCCCCGAACAGGGTGGGCGGCGGCTCCAGCCCGAGGACGGTGGACAGCACCGCGCGCGGCTCGGCCGCCACCGGCTCGCGGGTCGTCGCCGAGGCCGCGGCGGCGAGTTCGTCGGCGGCCTGCGAGAGCGCCCCGGCCACGTCGTCCAGCTCGGCCCAGCGGCCGGCGTCCACCGCCAGGGCGCAGCGGTGCACCAGGGTGAGGACGCGCGCGTACCGTTCACCGAGCTGCTCGGCGACCGCGGGCGGCCCGTCGGGCACCTGATTCTCACTCATGCCCCGACCGTAGGGGCGCCCGGCGGCCGGTGCCACCCGGGGCGGGCCGCCGGAGCCAGGCGCCGAGGACGCGGTAGTCCGCGGCGGTGAGGCCGCGCCGCGGGTCGACCCGGTGCAGCAGGGCCCGGCCCGGGTGGTGGGCGGCCACCCAGGCCAGGTCGGCGTCGGTGATCTCGTCGTCGACCCAGGCGAACGCGCGCCCGGCGGCCCGGGCGACCAGGGTGCGGGTCTTCCAGTGCAGCCCGGCCCGCTCGGCCGGGCCCTCCTCGTCCGCGGGGTCCGGCCAGCGCACCACCGGGAGCGGCGGCAGGCCGAGCCGCGGGGCGATGCACTCGTTGGCCTCGTCCTCCCAGGTGGTGGCCCAGACCGGGGTGCAGGGCAGCGCCGACAGTCGAGGCCCGTGCGCCGGGTCGACCCTGGCCAGCAGCGGGTTGGAACTGCCCGGTGGCTCCGGCGCGGTGCGGTAGGTCGGGTGGCCGTCCGGGTGCTCCGGCGGGGGTGGGCCGAACGGGATGAGCGGGCCGTCGACGTCGAGGAAGAGCAGCGGGCGCCCGGCGGGATCGGTCATCCGTGCACCGTAGCCGGTAGGTTTCGCCGTCATGGATGAATTCTCCGAGGACGCCGTCCGCAGCCGTGAGGACCTCGCCGCGTACATTCGGGCACTGCACCGCGCGTTCGTGGATCACGGTCACGAGTGGGAGAACGGCACGCTCGGCCCGTTCCTGGAGGCGCTGGCCTCCTGGACCGAGGACGCGGACGGCTGGTACCGGAACTTCGGGCAGGAGCTGCCGCCCGGGGGTGACTGGACCTTCCTGGCCCGGGCCCTCGGGGCGGCGACCGTGTACGAGTAGGCCGGCCGGAACCAATCCGGTCGGACGTCCGCTCCGAACAAGCGGTGCCGGAGGCCCGCGCGGGCCGCCGGGCCGCGCCGTCCCCTGGAGGTCACCGATGCCAGCCGCCCACCCGATGGACCCGCTCCGGGCCCGTCCGCCACGACCGGTGGCCCCGGCCCCGGTCCGTAGCCGGGGGGTGGCCGGGTGAACACCGTCGTCCACCTGTCGGGGCCGCACCGGCGCGGCCCGGACCTGCGGGAGCTGGTCGCCAAGGTCGCCTTCGGCGACCAGGACGCCTTCGGGCGCCTGTACGACGCGGTGGCCGGGCCGGTGCTCGGGCTGATCCGCCGCGTGCTGCGCGACCCCGCGCAGTCCGAGGAGGTGGCGCAGGAGGTGATGCTGGAGGTCTGGCGGACCGCCTCCCGCTACCGGCCGGAGCGGGGCGAGGTGATGTCCTGGGTGCTGACCATGGCGCACCGGAGGGCCGTCGACCGGGTCCGGGCCGCCCAGGCCGCCGCCGACCGTGACCAGCGGGCCGCCGCGCAGTCCCACGCCCCCGCCTTCGACGAGGTGGCCGAGCAGGTCGAGGGCCGGCTCGAACGCGAGCAGGTGCGGCGCTGCCTGCAGATGCTGACCGAACTCCAGCGCGAGTCCGTCACCATGGCGTACTACCGGGGCTACTCCTACCGTGAGGTCGCCGACATGCTCGGTTCGCCGCTGGGCACCGTCAAGACCCGTATGCGGGACGCCCTGATCCGGCTGCGGGACTGCCTGGGGGTGGGGTCATGACGATCGCCGCGGATCTGCACACGCTCACCGGGGCCTACGCGGCCCACGCGCTCGGCGAGGAGGAGCGGCAGGCCTTCGAGCGCCACCTCGCGCAGTGCCCGGCCTGCGCGCAGGAGGTACGGGAGTTCACCGCGACGCTGGCCCGGCTCGGGGCGGCCGAGGCGGTCGTCCCGCCGGCCGAGCTGAAGGCCAGGGTGCTGGCCGGGATCGGGACGGTGCGCCAGCTCGCGCCCGCCACCGCCGACCCGGACGCCGCCGGCCCGGCCGGCCACCGCCTGGGCCGCTCGGGCCGCCGGTGGCCCGCGCTGGCGCTGGCCGCCTCGGTCGCCCTGGCGGCCCTGCTCGGCGGGCTCGCCTACCAGCAGCACGACCGGGCCGACCGGGCCCAGGCCCGGGCCACCGCCCTCCAGCAGCAGCAGGCCCGCTTCGGCGCCCTGCTGACCGCGCCGGACGCGCGGACGGCCACCGCCACGGCCGGCTCCGGGGTCGGCACGGTGGTCTGGTCGGAGAGCCTCGGCCGGGCCGGCTTCCTCGCCTCCGGCCTGCCGGCCCTGCCCGCCGGCCGGACCTACCAGGTGTGGTTCAACGACGCGGGCACCATGCGGCCCGCCGGTCTGCTGTCCGCCTCCGCCGGCTCGCTGGTGCTCGACGGCCCGATCGACGGGGCGGCCGGCATCGGCGTCACCGTGGAGCCGGCCGGCGGCTCGCCGCACCCCACCGCGGCGCCGATGATGCTCCTCGGCTTCACCTGACGGAGCCTCGGTCGACCCGCCCCCGGTCGACCAATCCGCTGCGGCGAGTGCTCCGAATGGCTGGTGGAGCACAAGTGGCAGGACCGGGCCGGCGACGGCCCGGCCCGCGGATCGACAGGGGTGCACGTGACCATGCCGGAGACCGTCCGAGCCGTCAGGATGCCGGCCGCCCGCCGCCCGGGCGGACCGCGCCGGATCGCCGTGGTCGGCAGCGGCGTCGCCGGGCTGACCGCCGCGTACCAACTGCAGCGCGGTGGCGCCGAGGTGGAGCTGTTCGAAGCCGACGGGCGCCTCGGCGGGCACGCCCACACCCAGCAGGCGGTCGGCGCGGACGGCCGTACCGTGGCGCTGGACACCGGCTTCCTGGTGCACAACCGCCGCACCTACCCGCACCTGGTGCGGCTGTTCGCCGAGCTCGGGGTGGCCACCCGGGAGAGCGAGATGAGCATGTCGGTGCGGTGCGACGGCTGCGGCCTGGAGTACGCCGGCTCGCGCGGCCCGGCCGGCCTGCTCGCCCAGCCCGGCGCGCCGCTGCGCGGGCGCTACCTGCGGATGCTCGCCGAAGTCCCGGTCTTCCACCGCCGGGCCCGCAGGCTGCTGGCCGACCCGCAGGGCGGCGACCCGACGCTGCGTGAGTTCCTGGCCGCGGGCGGCTTCTCCCGGTACTTCGTCCACCACTTCATGACCCCGGTGGTGGCGGCCGTCTGGTCCTGCGCCCCCGACCTGGCGGGCGACTACCCGGCCCGGTACCTCTTCACCTTCCTGCAGAACCACGGGATGCTCGGCGTCACCGGCTCGCCGGCCTGGCGGACGGTGGTCGGCGGCTCGCGCGGCTACGTCGACCGGATCGCCGAGCGGCTGACGGCGGTGCACCGCGGCGCGCCCGTCCGGGCGGTGACCCGGCATCCCGACGGCGTCGAGCTGGTCACCGAGGACGGCCGGCGCACCGGGGCGGACGCCGTCGTGGTCGCCACCCACCCGGACCAGGCGCTCACGCTGCTGGCCGACCCGACCGGCGCCGAGCGCGAACTCCTCGGCGCCTTCCGGTACTCCCGCAACCCCACCGTGCTGCACCGCGACCCCAGCCGGCTGCCCCGCGCGGTCCGGGCCCGGGCCTCCTGGAACTACCGGATGCCCGACTGCGCCGGCCGCGCCGCACAGGTGCAGGTCAGCTACCACCTCAACCGGCTGCTCGGCCTGGACACCGCCGAGGACTACCTGGTCACCCTCAACGAGGACCCGGAGCATCCCGTCCCCGCCGAGCACGTGCTCTCGCGCACCGTCTACGAGCACCCGATCTACACCCGCGAGGCGCTCGCCGCCCAGCGCCGGCTGCCCGAACTCAACACAGTCCGCACCGCGTTCGCCGGCGCCTACCACGGCTGGGGCTTCCACGAGGACGGCTGCCGGGCCGGCCTCGCCGCCGCCGAAGCACTCGCCGGGGTGACGGCGCGATGACCCCGGCCCCGCTGCCGGGGCCGTGGGGCGCGGCGCTGTACGAGAGCACGGTCACCCACGTGCGCAGCGCGCCGCTGCGGCACCGGTTCCGGCACCGCACCTTCCTGTGGCTGGTCGACCTCGACCGGCTGCCGCACCTGCCCCTGGCGCTGCGGCCGCTGGCCCGGTTCCGGTCGGCCGATCACCCCGGCGACCCGCGGCTCACCCTGCGGCAGAACCTCGACCGGTACCTGGCCGGCGAAGGGGTCGACCTGGCCGGCGGCCGGGTGCTGATGCTGACCCAGGCCCGCTCGCTCGGGCACGTCTTCAACCCGCTCACCGTCTACTGGTGCCACACCCCCGACGGGCGGCCTGCCTGCACCGTCGCCGAGGTGCACAACACCTACGGCGGTGCGCACCGCTACCTGCTGCGGCCCGACCCGCGCGGGCGGGCCGTGGTGGCCAAGGAGTTCTACGTCTCCCCGTTCTTCCCGGTCGACGGCAGCTACCGGATGTCGCTGCCCGAGCCGGGGGAGCGGCTGGCCCTGGTCGTCCAGCTGGAGCGCGCGGGCGGCCGCCCGTTCACCGCCGCCGTGCGCGGCACCCGCCGGGCGGCCGGGCCCGCGGCCCTGCTCCGGGCGGCGCTGCGGCACCCGTTCGCCACCTGGGCCGTCCCGCTGGACATCCGGCGCCAGGGCATCCGGCTGCTGCTGCGCGGCCTGCCCGTCCAGCCCCGGCCCCGCACCTGTCCGCAGACCCGGCAGCCCGTGCCCCAGCAGCTCCGGACCCAGCCCCAGCCCCAGCAGCCCGAGCCCCGCGCCGAGGAAGAGGTACCCCACCCGTGACCCAGCAAGCCTTCCACCCCGCCCAGCAGCGGCCGGTGCCCGTCGACCCCGCGCGCTGGCCCGACGTGGCCCGCGTCCCCGACGCGCCGGTCCGTGCCCTGGTGGCCGAGCGGCTGCTGCGCCGGGTGGCCCACCGCCGCCGGCTGCGGGTCGAACTGTCCGGCGGGCGGCTGCTCGTGCCCGCGCCCGAGGGCGCGCCGGTGCTGCGCCTGCACCGGCCGGAGGACTTCTTCCACCGGATCGGCGCCACCGGGCTGATCGGCTTCGGCGAGGCCTACCAGGCCGGCGACTGGGACTCGCCCGACCTGGTCGCCCTGCTCACCGAACTCGCCACCGCCCCGGAGACGCTGGTGCCGACCGGCGCCCAGTGGCTGCGCCGGCTGTACGTGCAGCGGCAGCCCGAGACCGAGCGGCCGTCGACGGCCAACGCCCGGCGCAACATCGGCCGCCACTACGACCTCTCCAACGAGCTGTTCGCGCTCTTCCTCGACCCGACCATGACCTACTCCTCCGCGGTCTTCCCGACCGGCCCCGGCGGCCGGCCCGAAGCCGGCTGGGACACCCTGGTCGAGGCCCAGCACCGCAAGATCGACCAGCTGCTCGACCTGGCCCGGGTCGGCCCCGGCACCCGCCTGCTGGAGATCGGCACCGGCTGGGGCGAACTCGCCCTGCGGGCCGCCGCCCGCGGCGCGCGGGTGGTCAGCCTCACCCTGTCCGAGGAGCAACTCGCCCTGGCCCGGCGCCGGATCGCCGAAGCCGGCCAGGCCGACCGGGCCGAGGTGCGGCTCTGCGACTACCGGGCCGCCGAGGGCGAGTACGACGCGGTGGTCAGCGTGGAGATGATCGAGGCGGTCGGCCGCCCGTTCTGGCCGGTCTACTTCAGCACCATCGACCGGGTGCTGGCCCCCGGCGGCCGGGCCGCCCTGCAGGCGATCACCATGCCGCACGAGCGGATGCTCGCCAGCAGCGAGACGTACACCTGGATCCTCAAGTACATCTTCCCCGGCGGCCTGATCCCCTCCGTCCGGGCCATCGCGCAGACCGCCGACCGGTACACCGGCCTGCACCTCAGCTACTGCCGCCCGTACGGCGCGCACTACGCCGAGACGCTCCGGCTCTGGCGCGAGCGCTTCGCCGAACGCGGGGCCGAGGTCGCCGAGCTCGGCTTCGACCAGGTCTTCCGCCGGATGTGGGAGCTCTACCTGGCCTACTCGGAGGCCGGGTTCAGGACCGGCTACCTCGACGTGCAGCAGCTGCTGCTCACCCGGGAGGGGAACGCCCGATGACCGCTGCCGCCCGCCTCGCCCCGCTGATCGGCGAACTCCTGGGCAGCCCGCTGCCGTTCCGGCTGCGCGCCTGGGACGGTTCGACGGCCGGGCCCACCGACGCGCCGACCGTCATCCTGCACAACCGCCGGGCGCTGCGGCGGCTGGTCTGGCAGCCCGGCGAACTCGGCCTGGCCGACGCCTACATCAGCGGCGACCTGGACGTCGAGGGCGACCTCGGCACCGGGCTCCTGCGGATCCGCCGGGCGCTGGCCGGCCACACCACCGTCCGGCCGGCCCCGCGCGACTGGCCCCGGCTGCTGGCCGCCGCCACCCGGCTCGGTGTCCTCGGCCCCCGGCCCGGCCCGCCCGCCGCCCGGGCGGCCGTCCGCGGTGAACCGCACAGCAGGGCCCGCGACCGGGCGGTGATCAGGCACCACTACGACCTGTCCAACGAGTTCTACGCCCTGCTGCTCGGCTCGGCGATGGCGTACTCCTGCGGCTACTGGACGCCGAAGGCCGACACCCTCGCCGAGGCGCAGGACGCCAAGTTCGACCTGATCTGCCGCAAACTGGGCCTGGAGCCCGGCATGCGGCTGCTGGACGTGGGCTGCGGCTGGGGCGCGCTCGCCGTGTACGCGGCCAGGCACCACGGGGTGCGGGTCACCGCGGTCACCCTCTCGCGGCGGCAGTACGAGTTCGGCCGGGCACTGGCGGAGGAGGCCGGGGTGGCCGACCGGATCGAGTTCCGCCGCCAGGACTACCGCGAGCTCGCCGAGGGCGCCTTCGACGCGGTCAGCTGCGTGGAGATGGGCGAGCACGTCGGCGACCGGGAGTACCCGGCCTTCGCCGCCCGGCTGTTCGCGCTGCTGCGGCCCGAGGGGCGGCTGCTGGTGCAGCAGATGTCCCGCGGCCGCACCGCCCCCGGCGGCGGCGCGTTCATCGAGGCGTACATCGCCCCCGACATGCACATGCGGCCGGTCGGGGAGACCGTCGCCCTGCTGGAGGACGCCGGCCTGGAGGTCCGCCAGGTGGAGGCGCTGCGCGAGCACTACGCCCGCACCATCGACGCCTGGCACCGGCGGCTGGAGGAGTTCCGGAGCGAGTTCGTGGCGCTGGTCGGCGTCCCGGTCTTCCGGCTCTGGCGGCTCTACCTGGTGGGCAGTTCGCAGGCCTTCGCGCAGCGCCGGATGGGCGTCGACCAGATCCTCGCGGTCCGGCCCACCGCCGACGGCGGCTGCGCCCTGCCGGCCACCTGCGCGGAGTGGTACCGGTGAACGGGGCCGCCTTCGCGGTCGGCCTCGCGGCCGGTGCCGGCGCGGCGCTCGTGGTGCTGCTGGCCGCCTTCGCGGTGGGCCTGCGCACCGGGCGCCACCGGGGCGTGGACGTCGCCTGGGGCCTGGGCTTCGCGGCGGTCGCGCTGACCGGCTACGGGCTCTCGGCCGGGTACGGCGATCCCGGGCGGCGTGCCCTGGTCACCGCCCTGGTGGTGGTCTGGGGGGTGCGGCTGGCGGTGCACATCGGGCGGCGCTCCCGGGGCCAGGGCGAGGACCCGCGGTACGCGGCGATGCTCGCCCGGGCACCGGCCGGCGCGGAGGGCCGGTACGCGCTGCGGAAGGTCTACCTGCTCCAGGCGGGGATCCTCTGGTTCGTCGCACTGCCGGTCCTGGCCGCCCAGTACCTGCCCGACCGGCTCGGACCGCTCGCCTGGGCGGGCACCGGGCTGTGGGCGGTGGGGCTGTTCTTCGAGGCGGTCGGCGACCGGCAGTTGGACCGCTTCAAGGCCGACCCGGCCAACCGGGGGAAGGTGATGGACCGGGGCCTGTGGCGCTACACCCGGCATCCCAACTACTTCGGCGACGCCTGCGTCTGGTGGGGCCTGTTCCTGTTCGCCGCCGGGGCGCCGATCGGCTGGGCCTTCGTCGCGAGCCCGCTGCTGATGACCTGGCTGCTCGCCTTCGGGAGCGGGAAGCCGCTGCTGGAGCGGCAGCTGGCGGCGCGCAAGCCCGGATGGGCCGAGTACGCGGCGCGGACCAGCCCGTTCCTGCCGCTGCCGCCGCGGCGGGGGTGAGCGGCGGGCGCGGTCCTCGGGCGCGATCCTCGGGTGCGGGGCGGGTGCGGGGCGGGGCGCCCGGCCCGGCGGTGCCGGGCGCCCCGCCGGGGACCTACAGCTTCTGCCAGGACGGCTTGGCGGCGTAGGTGTCCCGGAAGTAGCCGGCGAGCTTGAGGCCGGATGCGGCGGCCTCGTCGACGACCACGGTGGCGTGCGGGTGGAGCTGGAGCGCCGAGGCCGGGACCATGGCGGACAGCGGCCCCTCGACGGACAGCGCGACGGCCTCGGCCTTCGCCTCGCCGGTCGCCAGCAGCACCAGGTGGCGGGCCTCCAGGATGGTCCCGATGCCCTGGGTGATCACGTGGTGCGGGACGTCGTCCAGGCTGTCGAAGAACCGGGCGTTGTCCTCGCGGGTCTGCCGGGTCAGCGTCTTGATCCTGGTCCGGGAGGCGAGCGAGGAGCAGGGCTCGTTGAAGCCGATGTGCCCGTCGGTCCCGATCCCGAGCAGCTGGAGATCGACCCCGCCGGCCTCGGCCAGCGCCCGGTCGTAGGCGGTGGCCGCGGCGGCGATGTCCTCGGCGTTGCCGTCCGGACCGATGAAGGAGGCCTCGGTCAGGCCGAGCGGCTCGACCACCTCGCGCAGCACCACCGAGCGGTAGGACTCCGGGTGACCCGCCGGGAGGCCGACGTACTCGTCCAGCTGGCAGATCCGCGCCCGCGAGGCGTCCAGCTCGGCGGCCTGCACCCGGGCGGCCAGGGCCTGGTAGATCGGCAGCGGCGTCGACCCGGTGGCGACACCGAGCAGCGCGTCCGGCTTGACCGAGAGCAGGTCGGCGATCGCCGCGGCGATGAGCTCACCACCTGCGGCGGCGTCGGGGACGATCACTATTTCCATCTGGTTCACCGTTCTGAGCGACATGGAGGTCTAGACCAGTCTCTCGTGAGATCCGCCCGCACGTCCACCCGGTCCACCCGTCGGTACGTGGGCCGGGCGTGGGCCGGGCGTGGGCGGGGTGCGGCGCGGCGGCTCGGCCGGTGTCAGCGCAGGTACCACTTCTGGTTGGACGTGCCCGCGCAGTCCCAGAGTTGGAGCGCGGTGCCGTTCGCGGTGCCCAGGTCCTTGGCGTCCACGCACTTGTTCGCCTGCGGGTTCACCAGGTCGCCGGCGCCGCTGAGGACGAACCGCTGGGCCGGGCCGCCGTTGCAGTTGACCAGCTGGATCACGGCGCCGTTGGCCACCGACGCCCAGGCGACGTCCATGCACAGGCCGAGCGAGCGGACCGAGCCGTCGGAGCGGAAGTCCCACTTCTGCCAGGCGGCGCCGGTGCAGTCCTGGAGCTGCAGCGGGGCGCCGTCGGCGGCCTTGGCCCCGGCCACCCCGATGCACCGCCCCGAGCCGCGGCCGGCCACCTGGTTGCCGGGGGCCGGTGCGGCGGCGGTCTGCCGAGGGGCGGCCGGCTGCGCGGCCGAGGGCGGTGCGGCCGGGGCGGGGGCCGCGGCCTGCGGCTGACCGGTCGCCGGTGCGGTGCGGTAGACCGTCTGACCCCCACCACCCCCGCCACTGCCGCCGGCGGCCGGTGGTGCGGCGGCGGGGGCGGCCCCGTCGGGCGCGGCGGCCTCGACCGTGACCGTGGCGGCCGGAGCCGGTGCCGGCGCGCCGTCGGGGGCGCGGGTGGCGGCGGAGCCGCCGGGGGTGGCCCGGGTCGAGCCGCCGGGCGTCGACGGGCGGCCGGTCGGGGGAGCGGCGGCGGCGACCGGCCGGCCCGCCCCGGTGGCCCCGGGCCGGTCGGCCGGCCAGGACAGCTGGGCGGACCCGAGCGCGATCGCGCCCACCAGGGCTGCGGTCGCCGCCGTGGTGGCCCAGACCCGAGCCCCGGGCAGCAGCCCGCGCGCCGGTTTCGGGGTGTGCCGGGCGAAGGTGTCGGCGAAGCGCGCGGTCGCGTGCGGCCGGGCCGCCGGCAGGTCGGACGGGGACACCGGGCCTCCAGGGAGCGTACGGGTGGGGCGGACACCGTCCCGCACCGCCGCCACGGCCGCGTGAACAATCGCCGGTCCTCACGTGGCTGACAGTCAACTTGTCGGCGGAGTTGGTCAGTTGACCACCGAGGTGTGATCCCGCGTTCACCGTCCGATGAACCGCCGGACGGCCGGTGTCAGTAGCGTGACGGCCCGTTGGGGGTGTGCGGCATCGGCGCACACGACACGGGCCCCGCCGCCGCTGCCGATCGCCGACCGATCAGGAAGAGCAGTCCCATGGAGTACCGCGCCGGCGCGGCCCTGCGGCCGCCGGACCGCCTTCCGCCGCCACCCGACACCCCGATCGAGCGCACCGGGGCCGAGCGCTGTGCCGAGCTGCTGCTGGCCGAGCGCGACGCCCTCCAGCGGTTCGTCGGCGGGCTGGTCGGAGGCGACCAGCACCACGCCGAGGACATCGTCCAGGAGACCCTGCTGCGCGCCTGGCAGCTGGCCGACCGACTGGACTGGCACGACCTGCCGATCCGGATGTGGCTCTTCCGGGTCGCCCGCAACCTGCTCATCGACGGCTGGCGCAAGGACCGGACCGTCCCGGTCGGCATCGACGCCGAGGGCTTCCCGGACCGGGCCCCGGTCTCGGACCACGCCGCGCAGGTGCTGGACCGCCGGGTGCTGGTCGACTCGCTCCGCTCGCTCGACCCGATCCACCGGGAGGCAGTCGTGCACGTCCATCTGCTCGGCCGGACCGGCGCGGACGCGGCCCGGGCCCTCGGCATCCCCGGCGGGACGCTGAAGTCCCGTACCCACTACGGCGTCCAGGCGCTCCGCCGGCACCTCGCCGCCCAGGGCGTCGTGCCGCGGGCGATGGCCTCGTGACCGCCGCCGCGGCCGCGCCCACGGGCACGGCCACCCTGTTCGGCCTGGCCGGCCTGCTGGTACTGCTCGCCGTCCTGGCCCACCTCGCCGCCCGCCGGGCCGGCGGCTGGCGGACGGTGCGGCGCGCCCTGCGCCGGGAGGCCGGGGCCACCGCCGCCGCGTTCGCCGCCCCCGTCCGCAACCTGCTGCGGCACCGCCGGGCGCTGCGGCTGCTCGGCCGGCTGCTGGGCGATCAGGCCGGCTGGGCCGACGCCGAACGGGCCGCGCTGGGTGCCGCCCAGGTGCCCCGCGTGCGGCCGTACGGGGTGCTGCTCGGCCCCACCGCGCTGGGCGTGCTGGTGGCCTGCGGGCCCGCTCCGGTGCCGGGGCCGCCCGAGCCCTGGGTCGCGGACGGCGACGATCCGCGGCTGTGGTGGATCGACCGCTCGGACGCGGCCCGGCTGCCCACCGGGGCCCGTCCGGCGCCACTGCTGGCCGCCTTCGGCACCGACGGCGGGCACGCCGTCCTCCTCGACCTGGCCTGCGGCCCCGCCGTCACCGAGATCGGCGGCGACCGGAGCACCGCCCGGGCCGTGCTGCAGGCCGTGGCGGCGCAGCTGGACACCCGGCTGCCGACCGGCGCGGTGACGGTCGCCGCCGGCGTCCACCCCCGGCACGAGGGCCCGGACCCGGCCGCCGCCCTGGCCGCGGCGGGGCCGGCCGGAGCGGGCGGGCGTCCGGCCTTCGTGGTCTGCGCCCGGGCCCCCGAGGAAGCCGCTGCGCCCGCCGGGGTGCGGCTGCTGACCCTGGGCGGGGCCCGGGGGTCGGCCCGCCTGGTCACCGCCGACCGGGGCGCGCTGGAGGTGCGCGGCACCGGGCTGCGGATCGACCCGACCGCGCTCGCCGCCGCGACCGCCCGGAACCTTCGGCTGGTCCCGCCCTACCCCGCCTTCGACGCCGGACCGGCCGACGACGGCGACCTGGTCGAAGCCCTTCCGGCACTCCCCGCCGGGCCCGACCGCCCGACCGAGGAGCCCGTGGACCTGCCGGGCCGCTCGGCGGTCGGCCGGACGCTGTCCCGGCCGGAGCCGTCTGGCGCCCGGCACCCGGACGGACCGGATGGACCGGACGGACCGGGTTTGCCGGTGGCGCCGGGAGTGTCGGACGCACCGGTTGGGGCAGTTGGGCCGTTCGGCCCGGCGAGACCGACTGGGTCCGCAGCACCCAAAGCGCCGGGTGGCCCGGTGAGCCCGGCGGCGCCGCGAGTGCCGGGCGTGCCGTTCGGCCCATCGCGATCGACCGGGGCCGAAGCGCTGGAAACGCCTGGTGGACCGGGTGGGCCGGTCGGTTCGGCTGCGTCGAGGGATTCGGTCGGACCGTCCGCGCCCGCAGGACCGGTTGGATCGGCCGGGTCGACCATGTCCGAAGCGCCGACTGCGCCGACTGTGCCGACTGCGCCGGTTGGACCGGTTGGACCGGCTGCGCCGCGAGGTCCGGTCGGGCAGTCTGCGCGGAGGGCACCGGCGGTGCCGGTAGGGGCGGTTGGGCCGTTCGGCCCGGCGAGACCGACCGGGGCCGAAACGCCGGTTGGATCGGCCGGGTCGGCCGTGCCCGCAGGGACTGAGGTACCGGCCGTGGCGCCCGCGGCGGGCCGGCGGCCCGGTCCGGTGCCCGAACGACCAGTGCTCGGCCGGGTGATGGGCCGGTCCCGGCCACGACCGGCGGACCAGCCCGCGACGTCCCCGGCGCCCGCGGTCCCGGACCCCGCCACCGAGGCGGTCCCCGCGTTCCGGCCTGGCCCCGTTCGCCGGGCCTCCGTCGGGCCGGACGATCCCGGGCAGGGCATCCGTGGCCGGCTCGCCCGCGGCACCCCGTCGCCACCGCCGCCCGGGCCCGGGAGCGCCGACGCGCTCGGCCCCGCCAGGCCGGTCCGGGCCGGGGAGGCTCCCTCCGGTCCGTGGCGGCGCCCCGCCGCGGCTGACGACGGTGATCTGGCCGAGCCGGAGCCGGAGAGCGCCGCGCCGGGGGTGTCCGCGTCCGCCCCCTCGTCCTGACCCGTCCGCCCCGCTGGCCTGCCCGCCCCGCCCCCGCCGGCTCCGATCTCCTGGAGTGCATCCGTTGAAGCTCACCGTCACGCTCGTGGACAGCGCCGACGACCGACGCCGCGACCACGTGTTGGACCTGCCCCCGTACGCGACCGTCGGGGACCTGGCCGCCGCCGTCGACGTCCGGCCGGTCGAGCGGGGTCCGCGCCAGGAGGCCGGCGCGGCCGGCGCGTCGGGGGCGTCGGCCGGGCCGGAGGCGTTCCTGGCGCGGGAGGGCGCGAGCGGGCCGCGCCGGCTGCACCTGGGCCCCGACGCGCTGGAGCCCGGCGCCCCGGTGGCCGGGGCGGGGGTGCGGGAGGGGGCGGTGCTGGGCCTGGGCGGCCCGGTGGAGCAGCCCGACCGGATCCGGATCGCCGGGCCGGACGGGCGGCCGGGGGAGCCGGCGCAGCTGGAGCTCCACCTGGTCTCCGGGCCGAGCGCCGGCCGGACCTGGCGGCTGGGGCCGGGCAGCCACGAGATCGGCTCGGACCCGGCCTGCGCCGTCCGGCTGGAAGGCGCGGGTGTGCCCGCCGGAGGCCTGTGGGTGACGGTCGGTCAGGACGGCGCCGGGTCCTGGCACCGCACCGGCGGCGCGCCGGGCGAGGTCCGCAGCTGCACCCCGGGGCCGCCCGAGCCGGAGACCCCCGCGGCCGGGCCGTACGCCGCCGATCCTAGCCCGAGCCCGGGGCCGGGCGCGGAGCCGGAGTCCGCGTCCCGGCTGCCCGGCGGCGCCACCGCCTGGCCGCTCGGCGGCGACCTCGCCGTGGGCCCGGTCCTGCTCCGGCTGGCCGCCCCGGTCGAGCCGGACGCCGCGGTGGTGCCCTCCGCGGACGGGATCGGCGTCGACTACAACCGCCCGCCGAGGATCGCCCCGCACCTGGACGCCGAGCGCGTCCGGCTGCCGATGCCGCCCACCGCGCCCTCGCGCCGGCCGTTCCCGCTGCTGCTGATGGTCGCGCCGATGATCCTGGGCATGGTCATGGTGGCGGTCTTCCACTCGTACTTCTACCTGGTGTTCATCCTCTTCAGCCCGCTGATGGCGCTCTCCAACTGGATCGTCGGCCGGCGCGGCGGCCGCAAGCAGCACGAGGAGGCCACCGCCGCCTACCGGCGCCGCCGCCGGGCACTGGAGGGGGAGATCCGCGCGGCGGCCGACCGGGAGCGCCGGGTGCGCGGGCTGGCCGGGCCGGACCCGGCGACGGTGGCGCTCACCGCGACCGGCCCCGGCAGCCGGCTGTGGGAGCGGCGCCGGCGCGACCCCGACCACCTGGTGCTCCGGCTGGGCACCGTCGACCAGCCGTCGGTGAAGGAGCTGGACGACCCGGCCCGGGACGAGAACCACCGCGCGGTGCGCTGGAACATCCCCGACGTCCCGATCGGTGTGGAGATCCCCGACCACGGGGTGGTCGGGGTGGCCGGACCCGAGCCGTCCGTGCAGGCGCTCGCCCGCTGGCTGGTGGCGCAGAGCGCCGTCCTGCACAGCCCGCGCGACCTGCGCATCGTGGTGCTCACCGAGCAGCGGCGGGCGGACGGCTGGGCCTGGGTGCGCTGGCTGCCGCACCTGCGCCCGGCCGGCCCCGGCGGGCCGCTGGTCGCCATCGGCAACGACCCGGAGTCCACCGCCAACCGGATCTCCGAACTGGTCGCCCAGATCCAGGCCCGGCAGCGGGCGCTCGGCTCGTCCATGGGCAAGGCCATGTTCAACGAACCCGACGTGCTGGTGATCGCCGACGGCGCCCGGCAGCTGCGCGACGTGCCCGGCATGGTGCAGGTGCTCACCGAGGGCCCGCGGGTCCGGGTGTTCAGCATCTGCCTGGACGAGCAGGAGCGGCTGCTGCCCGAGGAGTGCGCCACCGTGGTGCTGACCGCCGGCCACCGGCTGACGGTGCGCCGCACCGGCGCGCCGGACCTCACCGAGGTGCGCGCCGACCAGGTGGACGCCGACTGGTGCGAGCAGATCGCCCGCGCGCTGGCGCCGGTCCGGGACGTCAGCCCCGAGCACGACGCGGGCCTGCCGCAGCAGGTCAAGCTGCTGGAGCTGCTGCGGCTGGAGCCGCCGCGCCCGGCCGACCTGGTCGAGCGCTGGCGCCGGCGGCCGGCCGCCACCAGCTTCCTGCTCGGCACCGGGTACGACGGGCCGCTGGCCCTGGACCTGGTGCGCGACGGCCCGCACGCCCTGGTCGCCGGCACCACCGGCTCCGGCAAGTCCGAGCTGCTGCAGTCCTTCGTCGCCTCGCTGGCGGCCGCCAACCGGCCGGACGAGCTGACCTTCGTCCTGGTCGACTACAAGGGCGGCTCCGCCTTCCGCGAGTGCGCCGAACTTCCGCACACCCTGGGCATGGTGACCGACCTGGACGCCCACCTGGTGGAGCGCGCCCTGGAGTCGCTCGGTGCCGAACTGCGCCGCCGCGAGCGGCTGCTGGCCGAGGTGGCGGCCAAGGACCACCCGGAGTACCGCTCCAAGCGGCTCGCCGACCCCGCGCTGCCGCCGCTGCCCCGGCTGCTGCTGGTGATCGACGAGTTCGCCACCCTGGTCCGCGAGGTGCCGGACTTCGTCCCCGGCCTGATCGGCATCGCCCAGCGCGGCCGCTCGCTCGGCATCCACCTGGTGCTGGCCACCCAGCGCCCGTCCGGCGCGGTCACCAGCGACATCCGTGCCAACACCAACCTGCGGATCGCGCTGCGGGTCACCGACGCCACCGAGAGCCAGGACATCATCGACACCTCGGAAGCCGTGCACATCCCCGCCTCCGCACCCGGCCGGGCCCTGGTCCGGCTCGGCCACCGCTCCACGGTGCCCTTTCAGGGCGCCTGGGTGGGCGCTGCCCGGCCCGCACCGGGCGCCTCCGGCGGGGCGGGCGCCACCCGGCCCAGGGCCGCCGTCCGGACCGCCGAGCTGTCCTGGACCAGGCTGGGCCGCCCGGTCGCGCTGCCGGCCCCGGAGGAGGACCCGGGCGCGCCCGCCGCCCCGGCCCCGACCGACCTGCAGGCCCTGGTGGCCGCCGTCCGGGAGGCCGCCGCCGGCCTGGACGACTTCGTCCGGCAGCCGAGCCCCTGGCTGCCCGCGCTGGAGGAGCAGGTCCTGCTGGACGACCTGCTCGACCTGCTGCCGGCCGGCGACGGCGACCTGCCGCCGATCCCGTACGCGCTGGAGGACGTCCCGCAGCTCCAGGAGCGCCGGGTCGCCACCGCCGACCTGGCCGTCTTCGGGCACCTCTACGTCATCGGCGCGCCCCGCTCCGGCCGCACCCAGGTGCTGCGCACCCTGGCCGGCGCGGCCGTCCGCACCGTCTCCTCGGCGGACCTGCACATCTACGGCATCGACGCGGGCGGCGGCGGCCTGGCCGCCCTGGACGCGCTGCCGCACTGCGGCGCGGTGGTCTCCCGGCACGACCTGGAGCGGCTGGAACGGCTGCTGCACCGGCTCACCGCCGAGCTGACCGGCCGCCAGGAGCTGTGCAGCGAGCGCAGCGCGGCCGGTCTGAACGAGCTGCGCGCCCTGCTGCCCAGGGCCGAGCGGCCCGCGCACATCCTGCTGCTGATCGACGGCTGGGACGCCCTCTCCGGCCTGCTGGACGACCACGACAACGGACGGCTGGTCGACCTGGTCACCCGGCTGCTGCGGGAGGGCGCGGCCGCCGGCATCCATGTGGTGGCCACCTCGGAGCGCTCGCTGCTGGGGGGCCGGCTGGCCGCCCACAACGACCACAAGCTGCTGCTGCGCCAGGGCGACCGCAACGACTACCAGCTGGTCGGACTCTCCCCGGGGAAGGTGCCCGCCGCGGTGCCGGCCGGACGCGGCTGGCACGCGCTCAGCGGCACCGAGACCCAGGTGGCGCTGCTCGCTCCCGGCGCCGGCGGGCAGGAGCAGGCCAGGGCGCTGGCCGTCCTCGGCGTCGAGGCGGCCCGCCGGGACGCCAAGGTGCCGGCCGCCCGGCGGCCCTTCCCGGTGGCCCCGCTGCCCCGGGCGGTCGACTTCGCCGACGCCTACGAGAAGGTCGACGCGGGCCTGCGGCGGCCGATGTGGGGCCTGCTGGGCCTGGGCGGTGACGACGCGGGCCCGGTCGGGGTGGACCTCGCCGGCTCGGCGGCGGCCTTCGCGGTGCTCGGCCCGCCCGGCTCCGGCCGCTCCACCGCGCTCGCCTCGCTCGCGGTCTCCCTGCTGGCCGGCGGCACCTCACTGGTGGTGCTGACCCCGCGCCACTCACCGCTGCGGGCGCTGGCCCGGCACGCGCAGGCCCGGGTGCTGACCGACCCGGATCCGTCCGCCGAGCAGGTGCAGGCCGCGCTGGACGAACTCGGCGGCCCCCGGGTGGTGGTGGTCGACGACGCCGACCTGCTGGCGATGCCGGCCTGCGACCGGATCCTCAAGGAGGTCGCCGCCTTCGGCCGCGACCGCGGCCTCGGCCTGCTCTACGCGGGCCCGGCGGACGCCCTCCAGGTCGCCATGGGCAGCTGGGTGACGGCCGCCAAGCGGGCCCGCCGCGGCCTGCTGCTGGCTCCCAAGAGCCTCCAGGAGGGCGACATGGTCGGGATCCGCCTCCCGGTCCACCTGATCCGCGCCACCCCGACCGCCGGCCGCGGCTGGACCACCGGCCGCGCCGGCGAGGCGATGGCCGTCCAGGTCCCGCTGACGGTGCTGCGCGCGGACGGCTGAACGGACGGAAGAGGGCCGGGGCACCCGCCCCGGCCCCCTTCCGTCCGCGGGTCAGCTGCCGCTCTCGCGCAGGCTGCTGGCCATGTCGGAGTCCATCTGGTGCATCTGGTCCTTGATCTGCCGGAACTGCTTGGCGAAGCCCTTGATGCCGTCCATGGCGGCCAGCAGGCTGGTGTTGAACTTGTCGTAGGCCTCCTGCATCGCGGGGCTGGACTGCTGGAACACCATGCCGTCGCCGAGCAGGTTGTTCACGTCGTTCTTCAGGTCGTTGAGCATCGGCACGATGTTGTCGCTGGCCGAGTCCAGCCGGGCCGAGGTGGCCTCGATCTTGTCGAAGTCCAGGGAGATGTTGGGCATGGTCGTCCTTTCGACGGGGCAACGCGGAACGGGTCAACTGCGAACGGGTCAGTACATGGTCGGCGGGTCGTAGTCCGGCTCCTGCTCCGGCGGGCCGCCGCCGACCTGCTGCCACTCCTGCCCGGGCCCGCCGCGGTGGTAGTCGGTCTTCACCCCGTCGTTGTCGGTGACGGTCATGTCGCCGGTGCCGTCGTCGTGCAGGTGCGTCTCGGCGTGGTTCTTGGTGCCGTCGGAGTACACCGTGTCGGTGGTGAAGGAGTGGCCGTTGTCGGTGTAGCTGGTGGTGGAGGTGTAGGTCTGGCCGTCGTGGGTGACGGTCGTCTCCTCCTTGATCACGTTGTTGTGGTCGTCCAGCGTCAGGTGGGTGTGGACCTGCCCGTTGGCGGTGTTGATGGTCTGGTCGACCGGCGGCGCGCCCGGGTCGGTGGCGCTGCAGAACTCCGGTGTCCGGCCGTGCTCGTCGGGGTGGCACTGGTCGGCGTGCGCATTGCGGTAGTCCCAGGCCGCCCGGCGGTTGCGCCAGTCGTCCAGGCCCATGTTGGCGCCCATCACGCCCAGCCCGTCGGCGATCTGCGCGTCCACGTCGAAGTAGGCGTCGGCGACCGAGCCGAAGACGTCGCCGAGCTGCTTGAGGTGGTCCACGGCCCGGTTCATCGGGTCCTTGGAGAGCCGGTACAGGCTGCGGAACCCGTTGGTCACGTTGGGATCGCCGAACACCGCCTGCGCGTCGCCCAGACTGCCCGAACCGTACTGCGAGAACAGGCTGTTGTGCAGCGCCGGCGAGATCCGGTCGGCCAGGTCGTGCAGGTCCTTGCGGGCCTCGTTGAGGATCCCGTAGTCCATCGCGAAGTCGGGCAAGAGTCCCTCCGGTCGGGGTTCGGCACGGTGCTCCGCCCTGTCCACGCGGCGGCGGCCGCTCCGGTTCAGCCCGGTCGGCGTGAACCGGGACGGCCGCCCGTACGTGCACAGCACGGAGTGCCGCCCGCAGCACGGCCGGTGCCCGCCGCGGGCCGCGTACCGAGAGGACACCGAGATGGCGCAGCGTCCGACCGACTGGAGCGCGATCGGCCTGCCCGGCGACCCCACGCCGGGGGATCCGGAGAAGATCGACGAGGTGCAGCGCTCGATCGCCGACCTCGGCCGCACCGCCCGGGAGATCGACGACGCGCTGGAAGCCGTGCTGAACAAGACCGGTGACGGCGCGTTCGTCGGCCAGACCGGCGACGCGCTCCGCGACAAGATCAGCGGCCCGCTGCGCAGCTTCGTCCAGTCCGTGGCCGAGGGCTTCGAGAACTCCGCCCGGGCGCTCACCAGCTACGTGGCCGTGGTGCGCGACCAGCAGTGGCGCGCCGACAACGCGCTGAGCCAGGGCCGCGGCATGGCCAAGACCGACGCCCGGATGGCCGAGCTGACCCGCACCGCCAAGCAGGCCGGCACCGCCCAGGACGAGGCCGGCCGCACCGCCGGCACCGCGCTGAGCAGCGCCGCCCGGGGCATCAAGCAGCCGGTCTCGGACTGCGACCTGTTCTGGGAGGCCTTCCAGTGGCTGGCGATCGCGCTGATCCTGCCGGCCCTGATCTTCGGCGGCCCGATCGCCCTGATCGCGATCGGCGTCAACCTCGCCATCTTCATCAAGACGGCCGTCTACTTCGCCCAGGGCAAGGCCAGCGCGCTGGACCTGTTCCTCTCCGGCCTCGGCATGATCGCGCCCACCACCAAGGGCATCCCGATCCTCAAACTGATCAGCGCCGGCGCCAAGTTCACCTGGAACGGCGTCAAGGGGGTCGGCCACACGATCGCCGCCTTCTTCCGCGGCATGTTCACCGGCGGCGGGCTGCGCTCCTTCGCCTTCCTGCCGGGCCTGCGCGACTTCGCCTCGCTCGCCGGCAACTGGATCAGATCCGGCGGGCTGTGGGTGATGGGCTCGCTCACCAAGCTCCCCGGCTGGGCCGGGATGACCCTGCACAACAGCGGGCTGGCCGTGGTCCAGGGCATCAAGGGCCTGCCGGCCCTGGTCCGCGGCCTGCCGGCCGGGCTCGGCCGGGGCGCCGGCGTGACCTGGGACTTCGCCCGGGCCCAGCTCGGCGGCACCAAGTGGCTGCGCCTGGTGCTGCCGGTCGACGCCGCCGAGATCGGCGAGTACGGGCTGCGCGGGGCGCTGCGGATCGGCTTCGTGGAGCGCGGCCTGATGGGCAGGTTCCGTTTCGGGGCGCCGCTGCTCGGCACCGCGGGCCGGACCGCGGCCGCCGTGCCGGTGCCGCCGCCGCTGCACCAGGTGGACGCCCTGGTCGACCTGCCGAAGGCCGACCTGGCACGGATCCGGCTCGGCGACTGGTCCGGGCCGCGCGGCCTGGAGCTGCCGCACGTGGAGCCCGGCGGGCTCGGGTTGTCGTTCTCCCGGCCGCCGACCTTCGGCGTGCACACCGGCTTCGCCGACCAGCTGTCCTTCGCCCCGGACGCGGTCCGGCGGCTGGACGCCCTGCTGGACACCCCGGTCCGCGAGCTCCAATCGGTCCGGATGGGGGACTGGAGCAACCTCACCGTCACCCCGACCGGCCTGCACCTGGACACCGGGCTCGGCGTCAGCGCCCACGCCCCGGGCCCGCTCGGCACCGCCGCCACCCACGCCGGCACCCCGGGCGGGCTGCACCTGCCCGGCACGCTCACCGCCGCGCAGCCCGTACCGCAGGTCGGTCACCTCACCGTCGGGGCGGGGGCCGGGGCGGCGGGCGGCCACCTGGGCACGGTGGGCACCGGCACGCTGCACACCGCCACCCCGCAGCTCTCCGCCGTGCACACCGCGACCCCGCACGTCCCCGCCGTGCACACCGCCGACCTGCTGGCCCCGGCCGCCAGCGTCCACCCCGGCGTCGGGCTCACCCCGGCGGTCACCGCGCCGCTCTCCCCGGTGCACGGCCTCGGCCAGGTCACCGCGCCGGGCACCCAGCTGCACGGCGCGCTGGACCTGCTCTCCACCGGCTCCGCGCCGGTGAACCGGGCGGACGCGCCGGTCTTCTCCACCGGCGGCCACCTGGGGGAGCACAGCACCCGGGCGCTGACGGCCCACCAGGTCAACCTGCACCTGTCGGAGTTCGCCCCGCCGCGGACCACCGCGGCCCCGCCGGCCGTGCTGCCGGCGGGGCACGTGGTGCCCGCGCCGGTGCCCGGCCCGGGGGCGCTGGTGGGCGACGCGCTCGGCCTGCTGGACCACGGCGGCCCGCGCCCCACCCCGGCCCCCACCCCGGCCCCTTCCCCGGCCCCGGCGGGCGGCGGCCACCTCCCCGGGTCGGCGCTGCCGGGGGCGCACGGTGCGGGCGCCGGCCCGGGCCGGCTGACCGGCGCCCAGCTGGACCAGCTGTGGCGGGAGCAGAGCCACCGGGTGGCCGACCTGTTCGGCCCGGCCGACGACCCGGGCCGGGCGGCCCGGCTGGAGGCCTGGGGAGACTTCACGCTGGCCCGGCACGACCTCGGCAAGGCCGAGCGGCTGCTCTCCGACCTGAACGCCCGCCCGGGCTCGGGCTCCCGGCCGAGCCCGGTGGTGATCCACGCCCAGGCCTCGGTGGACACCGCCGCGCAGCACCTGGACGACACCGTGGAGCGGCTCACCGCGCTCGGCGTCGACCCGGCCCGGATGGACCGTGACCTGGCCCGGCTGACCGATCAGAGCCTGCGCGAGCGCCCCCGGCTGCTGGGCGGCGCCGACCGGCCACCGCCCGCGGTGCAGCAACTGGTGGTGCAGGCCCAGCCCGTCCCGGTGCCGGCACCCCCGCCGCCGGTGGTGCTCGCGCTGACCGACCCGGGCACCGCCGGCGCCAACGGCCTGCGGATCGAGACCACCGTCACCCCCGGCGGCCCGGTGCACCGGGTGCTGGACGCGCAGAACGTGGCCGACCCGCTGCTGCACCCGGTGGCCCGCCCCGGCGGCGGCTTCGACGTGCACAACGCCCACCTGGGCAGCACCCAGAGCTACGACGCCACCGGCCGGCTGATCGCCGAGGACACCCCGCTGGCCGGTCCGGACGCGGTCCACACCGGCCAGTACGTGCACACCGCCTACGACGTCCACGGCACCCCGACCCACCAGGCCCGGGACGTCAACGGCGCGCTGGGGCTGGACGCCCGGGCCCGGCCGGGCGGCGGCTTCGACCTGCACGACCCGATCACCGGCGAGCACCGCGGCTTCGACCACGGCGGCCGGCTCGTCGAGGAGGGGCGGCCGGTGCGGGACGCCACCGGGGCCCCGGCCGGCGCGGTGCTGCTCCTCGGCCACGCCGACGGCGGCGGGGTGATCACCCGCACGCTGGCCGGGGACGGCCACACCCTGACGGTGCTCGGTGGCGGGGCCGGCCTGCGGATCACCGACCGGGTCACCGGCCGCTCGCTGCGCACCGACCTGCGGGGCGGCTTCCTCGGTGAGGGGCTCGCGCTCGGCGACGGCGCCGGTCTGCGCGGTGCCCGGTTCGCGGTGCCGGACGGCGCGGGCGGCCACTTCTTGACCGATGCGGCCGGCACCCGGCTGCCGCAGCCGGTCGGCACGCTGCCCGACGGCACGGTCCGGATCACCGACGCGGCCACCGGCCGGTCGGTGCGGTTCGGCGCCGACGGGCTCCAGGCGGACTCGGGGCTGTCGCTGACCGACGTGGCCGGCGCCCGGGGCGCGCACTTCGTGGTGGACGGTGCCCCGCACCGGGTCACCGACGCCGCGGGCCGGCCCACCGGCCTGGCCGCCGACCCGCTGCCCGCCGGCGGCTGGCGGGTGACCGACCCGCACACCGGGGCCTCCACCCGCTACACGCCGCAGGGCGGTTTCGCCGAGCAGGGTGTCTCGCTGACCGACGGCGCCGGTCTGCGCGGTGCCCGGTTCGCGGTGCCGGACGGCGCGGGCGGCCACCTGCTGACCGACGCGGCCGGCACCCGGCTGCCCGACCGGGTGCTGGCCCACCCCGGCGGCGGCTTCCGGGTGGAGCCGCCGCCGGCGGTCGGCGCCACCCTGCCCTACGAGCGGTACGGCGCCGACGGGGCGCTGAACGCCCGTGGCTGGCAGTTGTCGGACCACGGGGGTGCCCCGGTCGGGTACCTGGAGCGCGCCACCGGCGGCCCGGTCCACCCGCTCGCCCCGGCACCGCACTGGCTGGACGGCCACTTCCAGCCGGACGCCCGCCGGGTGGTCACCCCCGAGGGCACCGGCTTCCGGGTGGCGGACACCGACGGCGGCTACCGGGTCTTCGACCGGCCGGGCCACCTGACCGAGGACGCCACCCGGCTGCGCGGCCCCGGCCGGGCGGCACTCGACCAGTGGGTGGTGGTGCACACCCCGCCCGGCGGACCGCGCACCCTCGACGTGCTGGACGGCACCCGGACACCGCTGCCGCAGCTGGCGGTGACCGAACATCCGGGCGGGATCGTCCGGATCACCGACACCACGGCCGGCAACTCCTTCGTGCGGTACGGCGCGGACGGCACCCGGCTGGAGACCGGCTCGCCCCTGCGGGGACCGAACGGCAACCCCGACGGCACCTTCGCCGTGCTGCCCGAGCCGGGCGCCGGCGGGGTCCGCGCGCCCGGTCACCTGGAGACCGCCACCGGTGCCCGGGTGCCGCACCGCACGGTGACCGTCGAGCCGGGCGGCGCCCTGAGGGTGTCCTTCGACCGGCCGGGCGGCCCCCGGGACGGCGAGTTCACCGTCCACGCGCAGGGCAACGGCGCCGTCACCCACCGCGGCTTCAACGTGCTGGACGCCGGCCGCCGCACCGACCACCAGTACGTGGTCGACCTCACCCCGGCGGGCGGCGCCACCTGGCGCCGCGAGCCGCACCCGGCGGCGGCCCACCCCGGCGGCCCCGGCACCGGCGCGTTCCACCACGGCCGGGTCGAGATCACCGGCGACGGCGGCCGGATCCGGCTGCTCGGCTCCACGTACACGCCGGTCGAGGTGTTCGAACGCCGGGTGCTGCCCGGCGGCGGCGTGCTGGACGCCTTCCGCCGCACCGACACCCTCTCCTTCGGGGACCTCAACCGCCGGACCGGATGGGCGCACCTCGACGACACCGGCGCGCTGGCCGGGCACGGCACCCGCCGCTACGACACCTCCGGCTTCGGCTGGAAGGACGTCGACCACCGCGGCACCGCCGTGCACGAGTACCGCGAGGGCCTGCAGAAGACCGGCGGCGTGGCCGGCCACACCTTCGCGGTGCGCGGCGCGGGCGGCCGCTGGACCTGGCACCGCTTCGACGGCGCCGGCCAGGAGCTGGCCCACGGCCCCCGTACGCCGCACCGGGACGGCGGCTGGAGCGACCGGTTGCCCGACAACACCCTGGTGCAGAAGCAGTGGGGGATGGCGCACGGCCCGGACAAGGCAGGGCAGTACCAGGAGCACAGCTGGGCCAACGGCGCCCGGCAGCACACCTGGGAGCGGCAGTCCCCGCACGGCAAGGAGGTCGGCAAGCGGGAGGTGCTGCGGGACAACGGCGTGCTCACCACCACCCGGTGGTCCGAGCAGCGGCCCCCGCTGTGGGTGCGCGACAAGCTGGTGCACGCCGGCGCCCCGCGGGCCGAGTACCGCCACCTGGCGACCGACACCCGGTTCCAGACCTTCCACTGGGGCAAGGAGCTCGGCGGCCACCACAGCGGCGGCGTGCGCTACGTCGCCATGGACGGCAGCCTGGTCGACCTGGGCGCCGACGGCCGCTTCGTCCGCGCCACCGTCAAGCTGCACAGCGGCAACACGCTCAAGGTCGGCGACCACGCCGGGGTGCCGGACGCCGCCGGCCACCCGGCCTGGACCGAGGGCGGCCGGGCCGGCCACCGGGTGCCGGTCGCCCCCGCGCCCGGCGCCGGCGCCGCCGACCGGGCGATCTGGCAGGACCGCTTCCAGCCGCCCGGCACCAACACCTGGGAGGTGGCCCGGGAGGGCTTCGCGGACGGGACGGTCCGCGAGTACCGGGTGCCGCCGCAGGTGAACCCGGCCACCGGGCAGGTGAACGGGCGGATGACCCATGCCTGGGTGCAGCGCGACGCCCACGGCAACCTCACCGGCAGCCACGACGTCTGGAACGACGCCCAGGGCAACCCGATCCGGATCACCGGCACCGGCCGCCCCGACTCGGCCGAGTGGACCTGGACCGGCGTGGACCACCTGGGCAACCGGACCGGCGGCCGCCGGTTCGTCTTCCGCGGCTCCGCCGACCCGTCGCTGCCCTGGGACGACTCCTTCCGCGACTTCGACGGCGCCGGCCTGCTGGTCCGCGAGCGCGACATGCTGGACGGCGGCCGGTACGTCGACTCCTGGCGCACCGCGCCGGCGGCCGGCGGCGAGCGCTGGTCCACCGGGAAGTTCACCCGCGCCGGAGCGCCGGTCGACTACGGCGCCGGGCAGCAGGTCCGGCGCTGGTGGAACGACACCACCCGGACCTGGCAGAACGGTTGGCACCCCCGCGCCCAGCACTTCCGCGACGAGTTCCGCCCGGCCGGCGGCGGCCCGGCGCTCACCGTCCGCGAGGTGCCCCCGCACCTGTCGATCGGCGAGGGCCCGCTGCGGGTGCGCGAGTACCGGGAGGGCGGCGGCGTGGTCCACACTCCGGGCACCTGGAAGGAGTTCGACCACGGCGCGGTGGTCCGCGACCGGCGGGCGCTGGGCGACGGCACCTTCCTGGAGAAGGACGCCTGGCGCAGCCAGTGGCGCCGCTACGACGCCGCGGGCACCGTGCTCGCCCAGCGCACCGACAGCGGCCTGGTCTGGGAGACGGGCCCCGGTGGCCTGCGGGTGACCGGCAACGAGTACGACTTCCGCGGCCCGCTCACCGAGATCCGCGGCTGGGGCCGGCGGGTCCGCGAGGCCAACCGGATGCCCTGGGACGACGCCTCGGTGTCGGTCCGGGTGCCGCGCCTGCAGAACGCGCTCGACGGGGTGACGGGCCTGCCCGCGCCGGCCGGCGGCCGGGTGGCGCTCGGCGAGGCGCTCTACCAGCCCTACTGGAAGGTGCTGGCGAAGAAGGTCGCGCTGGAGTTCGGCCAGGAGTTCGTCCTGGAGTTCGGTGCCAACCTGGCCGTCAACGGCATCGTCGCCGCGGCCAACCACAAGCAGTTCACCGGGCAGGACGTGCTGAAGTCCTTCGCCAACGCGGCGGTCGGCGCCGGGGTGAAGAGCCTGGTCAGCACCGGGATGCACGAGCTGCGCGGCTCCGCGGTCGGCGGCCCCAAGTCGGTGCTGGGCAACGTGGACGGCGGCAAGCACGAGCTGCGCCGCCCGAACAACCACGACAAGACCTGGGCCAACGAGTGGGCCGGCAACGAGACCCCCACCCGGTGGCGCGGCGGCACCTACGACTTCTTCTACAACGCCGCCCTCGGCGGGGTGGTCGGCTGGGTCAACGGCTCGATGAACGCCGCCGTCTGGGGCGTCACCGGGGCCGACGGCAAGTCCCACGTGCTCAGCGGCATGGACGCCTTCCTGGACGGCGGGATCGCCGGCCTGGCCGGCCTGACCACCGCGAGCAGCGCGGCGCTGGCCAAGAACGCGGTGATCATGGGCGGCGGCAGCCGGCTGTTCCACCGGCAGGGCTTCGGCGAGTTCTGGATCCAGCTGCCGTTCAAGATCTTCGAGAAGACGGTCACCTCGATGTGGCTGACCAACGCCTACCGGGCCAGCATCAACCCGCCGTGGTACCGCGCGCCCGCCCCCGTACCTGCCCCCGCTCCCGTACCTGGCCCCGTACCCGCACCCGCGCCGCAGCAAGGACAGCAGCCCTGATGGACCGCCAGCCCTCCAGCCAGCCCTCCAACCAGCCCGCCCGCCGGTCCGCCCGCCGCTCCGCCCACGACGCGGCCCGGCAGGCGGCCCGGATCCTCCTCGTCGGACCGCGCGGCCGGGGCACCCACCGGCTGCTCGGCGACGCCCTGCGGGCCGCCGTCCCCGGCGACACCGTGGTGGTGGCGCCGGGCCGGTACGAGGAGGCGGTGGTGCTGGAGCGCAGGGTGGTGCTGGTCGCCGAGCAGGGCCCGGGCACCGTGGTGCTCGCCGCCCCGGCCGGAGCCGGCCCGGCCCTCACCGCGCAGGGGCCGGACTGCCTGGTGCGCAGCCTGGACATCGAGGGCGCCGAGCCGGGCGAGCCGGCCGTCGCCGTCGCCCCCGGCGCGGGCCTGGTGCTGGCGCACTGCACGGTGCGCGGCGGCCGGATCGAGGTGCGCGGGCCGGACGGCGCCGAGCCCCTCGACGCGGACGAGGAACCCGAGGCCGTGGCGGCCGTCCTGCTGCGCGACTGCCGGCTGGAGGGCGCCCGGCTGGCCGCCCTGCGGCTGTCCGGCGGGGCCAGGGTCCGGGCCGAGGACACCGTGATCGCCGCCGTGGACGGCACCGGCGTGGTGCTCTCCGGGACCGCCCGGCTGGACGCCGTCCGGCTCCGGCTGGAGTCCACCGCCGGCTCCGGCATCCGCCTGCGCGGCCGGGCCCGGCTGCGCCTGAGCGACTGCTTGCTGCTGCGGCCGGGCCGGGCCGGGCTGCTGCTGGAGGACGGCGCCCAGGTCAGCGCCGACACCACCCGGGTGGACGAGAGCGGCGCCGCCGGGGTGCACCTCACCGGCTCGGCCCGGGCCGACCTGGTGGACTGCCGGATCGGCCGGGCCACCGCCAGCGCCCTGGTCGTGCAGGACGAGGCCCGGCTCACCGCCCGCGGCTGCACGGTCTCCGACCCCGCCGCCAACGGGCTGCTGCTCACCGGCAGCGCCCGGGCCGAGCTGACCGACTGCCGGCTGGAGCGCTGCGCGTTCAGCGCGATCCACCTCTCCGGCCGGGCCGAGGGCAGCTTCACCGACTGCCGGGTGCGCGGCGGCGCCGAGCACGGCGTCCACCTGGCCGGCGAGGCCCGGGCCGCGCTGACCGACTGCGGCATCGGGGAGGTCACCATGGCCGGCGTGGCCGTCACCGAGCAGGCCGCCCTCACCGCGCTCGGCTGCCGGATCGCCGGCGCCGACATCGGGATCACCGTCGCCTCCCCGCGCGGCTCCCGGATCGAGCACTGCACGGTGAGCGCGGCGGTGCGCACCGGGCTGGAGATCGGCCCGGGCGCCGAGGCCGAGCTGACCGGCAACCGGGTGGTCGGCGCCGGCGCCGCCGGGATCCTGCTGGACGCCGGCTCCCGGGTCCGGCTGGCGGGCGGCTCGGTGGAGGACAGCACCGGCTCTGGCCTGGTGGTGTGGACCGGCGCCCGGCCCACGGTCAGCGGGCTGCGGATCGAGGGCACCGGCAAGAACGGCGTCTACTTCGCCCAGGACTCCGGCGGCTCCTTCACCTCCTGCGACGTGGTGCGGGCCGGCTTCCCGGCCCTGCACCTGGCCGCCGGCGCCGCACCCCGGCTGCACCGGTGCCGGCTGCTGGACTGCGCCGAGGCGCTCGGCGGCGACGAGGGCGCGGCGCCGGTCTTCGAGGAGTGCGACCTCGGCGGCGGCCCCGCCCCCGCCCGTCCGGCCGCACCCGCCGCCTTCGGGGCCGCACCCCCGCCGCCGGCCGCCCTCCCGGCCGAGCCGCCGGTGGAGACGGTGGAGGAGCACCTCGACGACCTGCTGGAGGAGCTCGGCACCCTGGTCGGCCTGGAGCGGGTCAAGCACGACGTGCACTCGATGGTGAAGCTGATGCAGGCGGTACGGCTGCGCGAGGAGGCCGGCCTGCCGGCGCCGCCGCTCAGCCGCCACCTGGTCTTCGCGGGCAACCCCGGCACCGGCAAGACCACCGTCGCCCGGCTCTACGGGCGGCTGCTGAAGGCGCTCGGCCTGCTGCGCCGGGGCCACCTGGTGGAGGTGGACCGCAGCGCGCTGGTCGGCGAGTACGTCGGCCACACCGGGCCGCGCACCGCCGCCGCGTTCAACCGCGCGCTCGGCGGGGTGCTGTTCATCGACGAGGCCTACTCGCTGGCCCCGGCCGTCGGCGGCGCCCACGACTTCGGGCAGGAGGCGGTCGCCACCCTGGTCAAGCTGATGGAGGACCACCGTGACGACGTGGTGGTGATCGCCGCCGGCTACCCCGCCGACATGGGCCGCTTCATCGGCTCCAACCCGGGCCTGTCCTCCCGGTTCACCCGCACCCTGCTGTTCGAGGACTACGCGGCCGCGGACCTGGTCGAGATCGTCGAGCACCAGGCGCGCGAGCACCGCTACGAGCTGACCGACACCGCCCGCGGGCAGCTGCTGCGACACTTCGAGACGATGCCCCGCGGCGCCGGCTTCGGCAACGGGCGCTCCGCCCGGCAGACCTTCCAGGAGATGACCGAGCGCCAGGCCCAGCGGATGGCCGAGCTGGGCACGCCCACCCCCGACCAGCTCACCGCGCTGGAGGCGGCGGACCTCCCGCTGCCGCTCTGAGCCCGCCGCCCTCCGGCGCGGCCCGCGCCGATCGGGCCCCGGGTGGTGGTCCGCGGCCCGACCCGGGGACGATGTGGGGGCGGCCGGGCATGGGCCGTGCCCGACCAGGCGAGTTCGAAGAGGTGGGACGGATGGCAGAGGCGGTGGACCCGGCGGCCGGTACGACGGCCGGCGGCCCCGGCCGGGGCGGGGCGCGCCCGACCCTGGAGGAGGTGGCGGCGCTGGCCGGGGTGGGGCGCGGCACGGTGTCCCGGGTGGTCAACGGCTCGCCCCGGGTCAGCGAGAAGGCCCGGGAGGCGGTGCGGGCGGCCATCGCCGAGCTCGGCTACGTACCCAACCGGGCGGCCCGGACCTTGGTCACCTCCCGGACGGACGCCGTCGCACTGGTGGTCCCCGAGGCCGAGACCAGGCTCTTCTCGGAGCCGTACTTCTCCGACATCATCAGCGGGGTCGCGGCGGAACTCGCCGAGAGCGACATGCAGTTGCTGCTGATCCTGGTCCGCAACCAGCGTGAGCGCGACCGCCTGTCGGCCTACCTGGGCGCGCAGCGGGTGGACGGTGTGCTGCTGGTGTCGGTGCACCAGGACGACCCCTTGCCGGCCCTGCTGGAGAGCCTGGGGATCCCGGCCGTGCTGGCCGGGCGGCGCGGCGACGCCGAGCCGCTGAGCTACGTCCTGGCGGACAACGCGGGCGGCGCCCGGATGGCGGTGCGGCACCTGCTGCGCCGCGGCTGCGCCGCGATCGCGACGATCACCGGGCCGCTCGACATGGAAGGCGCCCGGGCCCGGCTGAGCGGCTACCGGCAGGCACTGGAGGAGTCCGGGCGGCCGTACCGCGAGGACCTGGTCGGGCTCGGTGACTTCACCGAGGAGGGCGGCCGGCTGGCGATGCGCGCACTGCTGGAGCGCAGCCCGGAGCTGGACGCGGTGTTCTGCGCCTCCGACGTGATGGCCGCGGGCGCGATGCAGGTGCTGCGCACGGCCGGCCGGCGGGTGCCGGAGGAGGTCGCGGTGATCGGCTTCGACGACTCGATCGTGGCGCGGCACACCGATCCGCCGATGACCAGTGTCCGGCAGCCGATCGAGGAGATGGGCCGGACCATGGCCCGGCTGCTGCTGGACGAGATCGGCTCGCCCGGCAAGGCCCACCGGCAGGTGGTGCTGGCAACCGAACTGGTGGTCAGGGATTCGGCCTGACGGGGGCCGAAAGAAGCCGAATGGCCCCATGGCGCGTTAACTCTTCGGTGGCGACCGTCGTCCACGGCGACGGCCCGGCCGCCTAGCGTGGCATTCTGCTGCCGGAGGGTCCCGCCTGGACCCTGAAGGCCCAGGCGGGGACGGGGGATTCGTGTCCGCGGCCGGTGCAGCGCTCTCGGCCTGGAACGCCCGCGCCGTTACCGACCACCCACTGGGGACCAGCACCGTGCGCTACCGACCCGCGCTCACCGCCGCCAAGGCCACCGTCGTACTCGCCGCCCTGCCGGCCCTGCTGCTGGCCGGCGAGGCCGGGCTCGCGCTCGGCGAGGGCGGCCCGGCACCCGTCGTCGGCGACCGGGGGGACGACGGGATCACCCTCGCCCCGGGCCCGCTGCCGGGGCGGGCGGACACCGTCGCCCGGAGCGGGTCGGCCACCGGCCTCACCGTCCTGACCGCGGAAGGGTCGGGGCTGCGGCTGCACGCCGCCGGCGCCGGTGCCTCGCGCGCGGCCGACGGCGCGGCGGTGGTCGGCATGCCGGCCGACGGCGCGGACGACCAGGAATGGCTGGTCGGGCCGGCCGAGAACGGCGAACTGCTGCTCCGCTCCGCCCTGCTGAGCAGCGACGACAGCGGCCCGCTGGTGCTCACCACGGACCCGGACGACTCGGTGTACCTGCAGCACGAGCGCGCCGGCGAGCGGGCCGAGGGCCAGCTCTGGACCTTCGTGGACGACCCCGCGCAGCCCGCCGGCGGCCGGTTCCGGATCCTCGGCCACCGCGGCGGCTGCCTGCTCGACCAGGGGTACGGCGAGCGCCTGGTCGTCGGCCAGTGCGAGGACCCCCGGGCCTGGTGGTCCGGCCGGCTCCCGGACCGACGCCCCGTCAACCCCGGTCTGACCGTGACCCCCTGAGAACCGCGGCACCGAACACCGGCCCACCGAAAGGCCGGCGCCGGGCGACCGAAAGGTCTGCGGCCGGCGCCCCCGCCAGGTTGCCCGCGGCCTCGATCCGCTGCTGGGATGAGGCCCGTACGGTGCCGCCGGCCGGATCCGCTCCGCCCGCCGCAGCCGCCGACGCACCCGCCACCCACCGGCCCCCGGGCCGCCGCCGACGCACCCGTCCGCCGGCGGCCCCGGCCTGCCCGCGCCCGAAGCGGCCCCCGCACCCCATCGGGCGGCGCCCGCCCCATCGGGCCCGCCCCCGTACCTCGACGGAGAGCTCCATGACCAGTACCACCCCACCCCGCGAACGCCCGCCCGAGAGCGGCGAGCCCTGCCCGGCGATCTACCAGGAGCTCCGCCGCAGCGAGGCCTTCGGGCAGCTGCGCCGCTCCTACCGGCGCTCCGCCGCCGTGCTGACGGCGGCGTTCCTGACCGTCTACCTCTCGTACGTGCTGCTGTCGAGCCACGCGCCCGCGCTGATGGCCGTCCGGCTCGTCGGCAACGTCAACGCGGCTCTCGCGCTCGGCGTGCTGCAGTTCGCGACCACCTTCCTGATCGCCTGGCTGTACACCCGGCACGCCGGCTCCCGGCTCGACCCGGTGGCCGACCGGCTGCGCGCGAAGTACGACGAAGCCCGGACCGAGGCAAGCCACTTGGAGACCTGCACATGCGCACGATGACCGCCGGCCCGGTCGGCCCGGCCGTGGGCGCGGAGGGGCACCGGGGCCTGATCCTCGGTGTCTTCCTCGCCTTCGTCCTGCTCACCCTGGCCATCACCGTCCGGGCCGGCCGCCGTACCGGCGGCACCTCGGACTTCTTCGCCGGCGGCCGGTCCTTCACCGGCTTCCAGAACGGCCTGGCGATCTCCGGCGACTACATGTCGGCGGCCTCCTTCCTCGGTGTCACCGGGACGATCGCGCTGTTCGGCTACGACGGCTTCCTGTACTCCATCGGCTTCATGGTGGCCTGGCTGGTCGCGCTGATCCTGGTGGCCGAACCGCTTCGCAACAGCGGCCGGTTCACCATGGCGGACGTGCTGGCCTTCCGGATGCGCCAGCGCCCGGTGCGGACCGCGGCCGGCATCTCCACCATCGTGGTCTCGGTGGTCTACCTGCTGGCCCAGATGGTCGGGGCCGGCTCGCTGGTCGCGCTGCTGCTCGGGGTCGACGGCGCCGGCGCCAAGAAGCTGATCATCCTCGGGGTCGGCCTGCTGATGATCCTCTACGTCACGGTCGGCGGGATGAAGGGCACCACCTGGGTGCAGATCGTCAAGGCCGTGCTGCTGATGGGCGGCACCATCCTGCTGACGGCGCTGCTGCTGGCCAGGTTCGGCTGGAACCTCTCGACGCTGCTGGGCGCCGCCGGTGAGGCGAGCGGCAAGGGCTCCGCGTTCCTGGAGCCCGGTCTGAAGTACGGCGCGACCTCGATGAGCAAGCTGGACTTCCTCAGCCTCGGCGTCGCGCTGGTGCTCGGCACCGCGGGCCTGCCGCACATCCTGGTGCGCTTCTACACCGTGCCGAGCGCCAAGGTGGCCCGGCACTCGGTGAACTGGGCGATCGTCATCATCGGCGCCTTCTACCTGATGACCGTGGTGCTGGGCTTCGGCGCGACGGCGCTGGTCGGCCCCAAGGCGGTCAAGGCCTCCAACGCTGCCGGCACCACGGCGGTGCCGATGCTCGCGGAGCGGCTCGGCGGCGGCGCCGGCAGCACCGGCGGGGCCGTGCTGCTCTCGGTGATCTCCGCGGTCGCGTTCGCCACCATCCTCGCCGTGGTGGCCGGGCTCACCCTGGCCTCGTCCTCCTCCTTCGCCCATGACCTGTACGCCCAGGTGATCCGCCGGGGCCGGGCCACCGAGCGCCAGGAGATGCGGGCCGCCAGGCTCGCCGCGGTGGGCATCGGCGCGGTCGCCGTGGGCCTGAGCATCTTCGCCGACAAGCTGAACACCGCGGCCCTGGTCGCGCTGGCCTTCGCCGTGGCGGCCTCGGCCAACCTGCCGACCATCCTGTACAGCCTGTTCTGGAAGCGCTTCACCACCCGTGGCGCGCTCTGCAGCATCTACGGCGGCCTGCTGTCCTCCGTGCTGCTGGTGACCTTCTCGCCGGTGGTCTCGGGCAAGGCGACCTCGCTGGTCCCGACCGCGGACTTCGCCTGGTTCCCGCTGGAGAACCCGGGCTTGGTGTCCATCCCGGTCGGCTTCCTGCTCGGTTGGGCGGGCAGCCTGCTGTCCCCGGAGGAGCCCGACCGGGCAGCCAAGTACACCGAGCTGGAGGTCCGTTCACTCACCGGCGCGGGGGCCCACTAGTGCGGTCGCTGGACCAGGAGGCGCTGGCCGGCCCGGACCGGCAGGCCGAGGGGCGCCGCGGCGACCGGGTGGCGCTCCACTTCGAGGGCGGCATCGGCGACACCCGCTCCCTCACCTTCGCCGAGCTCGGCGAGGAGGTCGCCCGGGCGGCCGCAGCCCTGCGCGGGCTCGGCGTCGGGCCGGGCGACCGGGTCGGGATCTACCTTCCGGTGATCCCGGAGGCCCTGGTGGCCGTGCTGGCCTGCGCCCGGGTCGGGGCCGTCCCCGCGTCGGTGTTCGGCCTGTTCGCAGGCGGCCGGCCGGTCGTCCCGGGCCTGCGCGACCTGGCCGCCGAGGTGGTGATCACGGCGGACGGGAGCTTTCGGCCCGGGCCGCCGGCGCAGGCCGACGGCGTGCATCGGCACGGCACGCCGGTCGCGCTCAAGCCGGCCGTCGACGAGGCGCTCGCCGGCAACCCCCTGGTCCGGCACGTCCTGGTGGTGCGCCGCACCGGCGGTCCGGTGCCGTGGCAGGCGGGGCGCGACCTGTGGTGGCACGAGTGCGTCGAGCGGGCGGAGGGCGGCCCGGGCGGGCCGCTGCCGTACCCGGGCGGGCGGCGGGACGACCACCGGGAGCTGGGCCTGCGGCCCGGCGCCGACGTCTACTGGTGCGCCGGCGAGGTCGGCTGGCTGGGCGGCCGCCCGTTCGGGGTGTTCGGCGCACTGGCCGCCGGGGTCACCCAGGTGCTCTGCGAGAGCAGCCCGGCGGTGGCCCGCCGCAGCCGGCTCTGGGAGATCGTCGACCGGTACGGCGTCACCTTCCTGCACACCGACCCCGCGACCGTGCAGGCCCTGCTGAGCTGGAGCGAGGAGCTGGCGGACCGCTACGACCTGTCCAGCCTGCGGGCGCTGTGCCGGCTGACCGGGCCCGACCCCGGGCAGGTGCGGGTGATGCACCGGATCCGGGACTGGAGCGGCCGGGCGCGGGCCTGGGAGTCGTGCCGCCACCCGGTGCCCGTGGCGGCGCGGGCGCAGCGGCCCTGACCGACCGAAGGGTTTGTCCGGCCGGACCGACATTTCGGTGCGATCCGGCCGGGCGGGGGCCGTCCGGGCCCCATGATCGAGACGTGGCACGGGGGCGGTCCGCCGCCCCGATCGAACAAGCATCTGGAGTTCTGTACACATGAGCAACGAGAGTCTGGCGAACCTGCTCAAGGAGGACCGCCGGTTCGCGCCGCCGGCGGAGCTCGCCGCGGCCGCGAACGTGACCGCCGCCGCGTACGCGCAGGCCTCCGAGGACCGGCTGGGGTTCTGGGCCGAGCA